>JASJCB010000258.1 GCA_030066195.1 Acidobacteriota bacterium | reverse complement strand
CGAGCCCTTTGCGACATCTCTGGCAAATTCCTTTGGAGATGTTGCATATGTCCGATTTCTGACATGTGAATAAGTATACGAAACACTTTGTCAGTTGCTAACGAACCAATGTGGTGCCGGACTTCCGCGCCGTGCCACTAGACGGCAGTCCTTCCGGCAAGGTGCTTCGCCATGGGGCCTCCATTAACAGCGTCAGATTAATAAAAAATGACACTATGATACTCACCGCTAGTAAAGACGGCACGGTCAAGATCTTTGACCTCCGTTATGCCTCAGATTTTCCGGTTGAATATCTTCCATTGCTAGTGGAAACGGAAACAGGTACTGTCATGGATGCCTACGGGAGCATAACATTTCTTGGCTATGACCAGTGGCAGGTCAAAAAACAAAAAACCCGGCTCATCCTCAAAAAACACCTGGCCGAAACCAAATATCCGGACGCTCCCTACCTCCGAGACCGCGCCAAAGCCTGGAGTCTAAAACTGCCCGACCGGCCTTAACCCACGCTTTTGGGCAGTTCCTGGTTTTGTGCCGGCAAAAACCATTTGCGCCCGTTCGTTCTCCGGGGGAGGGGACCGGCCCGCGATCAGTTCTCACAAAAGATTATGGGATTACGGCAGGATGCCGATATTCTTGATTCACGCCGGCGCATCGGTCGTGTTAATTTTATTAAAGGTTATTTCAGCGCCGAAGTCGAGTTGCTGTATGTTGTTATCTTCCGTTCGTTTATGGGCCTTGCGGTTTCTTGTGATCGCCACGGGCCTGCTCCTGCCTTCTGCCAAACCGGCCGACCCGCCTTTGATTCGGTTCTCGCAGTTGGGCCGGGGCGACGGGCTCAGTGACGCCAGGGTCAATGATATCGTTCAGGATCGCTACGGCTATATTTGGATCGGTACCGAGAACGGGTTGAATCGGTTCGACGGGCATCGCTTCGATATCTTCACCCCGGACCCGGAAAACGCCGAAAGCATTTCCCACGCCCGCATCAGCGACCTGGAAGAGGATCACCAGGGCAATTTGTGGGTAGCCACTCTGGGCGGCGGGTTGAACCGGTTGGATCCCAGCACCGGTAAGGCGCAACGTTTTCGGCCCAATCCGGAGATCAGCAATACAATCCCCACGGACCATATCCAAACAATTGTCGTGACCCACGAAGATGTCTTATGGCTTGGCACTAAAGACAATGGCCTGGTCGAGTTCGACCCGGCCGGGAAGCAGTTTCGGCAGTGGCACCACGATCCCACCGATTCCCGTTCCCCGGCTTCCGATACGATTCACACCTTGCACATCGAGTCGGGCCGGAAATACTGGGTGGGTACCGATCGCGGCCTGGATCTGTTCGACGCCGAAACGGGGATTGCGCGCCATATTCAAGCGGGCAACGCCGAAGGCTTCAGTCTGGCCGGGGTGAGCGTTCACGCGCTGATGTTGAAGAACAATCTCCTCTATGTGGGTACCGATAAAGGATTCGCGGCCTACAACCCGGTCACCGATGAGGTGGAGGTCTTGCGCGCCGGTGACCGGGTTACGGAGATCTACAGCCAGGACAACCGCATGTGGCTGGGAACGCGGGAAAACGGCCTGGTCCTGTGGGAAAACGGGCGCTGGAACGCCTACACCGCGTCGCCGCTTTCTCGTTACGCGTTGGGCGACAACGGTGTACGCGCGCTATCCGTGGACGGCTCCGGGAACCTGTGGGTAGGCACCGCGGTCGGCGTCAGTCGCGCCAATATCAAGGATACGCTTTTCGATGCCGTGGTTTACCGGGAAGATGCGCCCGACCGCATCACCGGCAAGGGCGTCAAGGCCGTTACCCGGTCGCCCGACGGCGAGGTCTGGCTGGGGTCTCCCGGCGAGGGCTTAACGCGGCTGAACCGCGAGACCGGCGCCTACAAGCACTACAGGTATCAGCCCGGGAACCCTCGATCCCTGAGCCATAATTATGTAGAAGCGCTGCTTTTCGATACCCGCGGGGACCTGTGGATCGGCACCATCCGCGGTTTGAACCGATTGCGCCGCACGGGTGACGGATTCGACCGCTTTTTGCACCGACCCGGTAACCCCGCGACATTAAATCACAACGGCGTCACCGCGCTTGCCGAGGATCATCGCGGCGTGCTGTGGATAGGGACCCAAGAAGGCTTGAACTGGTGGGAAGACGGCCGGTTGCGGCGCGTGCCCTCTGCCGAGGAACGTCCGGGCGGCCTGCCGCCCGGGCGGGTCAATGCCATTTGCGAGGATCAGAGCGGCAACATGTGGATCGGGCTCACCGGCGGCCTGGTCCGCTACGACCGCCGGGAAGACCGGTTTGTCTTGGAAAGCAACGACGTACGCGCCCCCGTGGAGTTGCGCGAGAATGCGGTCCGCTACCTGACGGTGCACGAGGACACGGTCTGGATCGGCACCTGGGGCGGCGGTTTGATTTGCCGCAACCCCGACGGCTCCTATAAAGGATGGCAAATGCGGCAGGGCCTGCCAAGCGATATGGTTTGCGCCATTTTGGTGCAGAAGGCGGATCTGGTCTGGGCCAGCACGCCCAAGGGAGTGGTCAGCCTCTATCCACGTTTCAGCATGATTGTGCCCTATGACCTCTACGACGGCCTGCAGGCCGACCGTTTTCTTTCCGGAGCCGCCTACAAGAGCAAAGACGGCGAGTTCTTCTTCGGCGGCGTCAAGGGATTCAACTCCTTCTACCCGGAAAAAGGCGTACCCCGCGGCGAGATACCGCAAATCGTAATTTCCGGCTTGAATGCGGAAGGCGCCGAGCCCTTTTACCACCTGTCGGACGGCAGTGAGATCACCTTGCCGGAGGGAACCGAGTCCTTTACGATCGACTTTGCCGCCATGGATTTCACCCGACCGGAAAAGAATAACTACCGTTGGTACTTGGAACCCTTGGAGGAAGACTGGGGTAATCCCGGCACCAGGCATCGCGCGACCTACAGCGATCTGGCCCCGGGCAGTTACACCTTCAAGGTGAGCGGCAGCAACGCCGCGGGGGTTTGGAATATCAAGGGCTCAACGGTCAAGATAGAAATTGCCCCGTCATTCATGATGCGTTGGGGGCGTTGGATCTATATCGGCGGCGGCATTGTCTTGTTAATGATGGTTTCCATGGGATTCCTGACTTATCACAGTTCGCACCAGGCGCACCTGGCCGAGTTGCGCCGCAAGGAACAGGTGGCGGTGGAGGCCAACCGCAGCAAGAACGCGTTTCTCGCGCACATGAGTCACGAACTGCGCACCCCGCTGAATGCCATCTTGGGCTTCAGTGAAATCTTGGAAGAAGACATCGAGGAATACGATCCCGCCGTGTTTCAGCCCAAACAGTTTCTGGCCGACCTGCATAAGATCAAGTCCAATGCCTACTTACAGCTGACCCAGGTCAACAACCTGTTGGAGCTGACCCGGCTGGAATCCGGCAAGAGCGAGTTGTATGTGGAAGACTTCGAAATTCGCACCATGATTGGTTCTGTCTTGCACCACATCGAGCCCATGTTGGAGAAGACGGGGAACCGCCTGGAACTGATCTACCGCCCCGCCGATATCGGCAACATGACTGCGGACAGCTTGAAACTACAGAATATCTTGATCAACTTGTTGACCAATGCGAACAAGTTCACGCGGGACGGCTTGATCACACTGACCATTGTGCGCGATCACGGTGAAATCATCTTCCGTGTTCAAGACACCGGGGTAGGGATCAGCGGCGATAAATTACGTCATCTGTTCGAGGCGCTTCCCATGGAGGGAATGGATAACACGCACGAGGGCAATGGACTGGGTCTGTATATCAGCAATCAGTTCAGCAAGATGATGGGCGGCCGGATCAGCGCCGAGAGCAAGGTCAGTCGCGGGTCAACCTTCAGCGTGACATTGCCCTCGGAATTCACCAAGACAAAAAGTAGCGGCGGCATTATCCACACTCCGTCAGGTAACTAACCAAGACTTGTCGGCGGCGCTACGTCAAAAGACTTGCTGCGAGAATGTCTTGACACGGGCTTTCTTGTTGTGGGGTGCGGCGAGGGCATGGTGTGCTTCGGGGATTGTCTTTGCTGCTCTTCCGTGTTAAAGTTTGCCAAGACTTTGGGGGATCACCATGCGACTTAAGATGACTTACGCGACGCATCCACACCTTCCTGAAATAGAGATCGAAGACACGCCCCAAGCCTGCGCTCAGTTTCTCGCTGAATTGGAAGCGTTTCGCGCCGCGAAAAATCTTACAGATTCGACCAAGATCGTGGTTAAAGCTACGATCGACAAGCCTTTTACGCCGGCAAAGAAAGAAAGATCCGCTCGTCGCGAAAGCGGTAGAAGGACTGGCGACGACGGGGAAGGTTCGGTACGCACCTACCGCGGGAAACCCAATCGTCGCCACATGGTATTAGAAGCCTTTCGCGCTCTGGCTGCTGCCGGCAATACCACTCCCGGCATCGAGGACATACGCGCCCGGTATGCCACGCTGTTCCCCAACGAGTCTGTCCGCAACCTTGGTCAGGTGGTGCGTGACATGGTCAACAAAACCGATTTGATCGAACGTTTGGAATGGGGAACATTCCGTCTGCGTCCTAAAGACAGGGTAGGGAACGGACTGGGTGTCCTGGACGATGCCTTCTAGGCCGGGGAAACTCGTTATATCGTGTCGCGGCGTGGTATTGCGGATTGAACCGGTCCCTGAAAAATGCTAGATTGCCAGGGTACCTTTGTTCGACTGGAGGGGAAGGTGTCACTCAGCATATGGCTGCTATTGCTTTACTTCGGCGGCGTTGAAGACTATTGGGAGCAAATGGTTTCCGTGCGTCGCCATCTGCACGCCAACCCGGAATTGTCCAATCGCGAAACACAGACGCGGGACTATTTGGAAGCGCGACTCAAGGAAGCCGGTTTCACCACGATTCAACGCATGGCGGGTACCGGCCTGCGCGTTATCCATGAGACCGGCAAGCCGGGGCGCACCATTGCCTTTCGTGCGGATATCGACGCCCTTCCGGTTACCGAAAATACCGGTCTGCCCTTCAGTTCCAAGGTCAGCGGCGTGATGCACGCCTGCGGCCACGACATCCACACGGGTATCCTGTTCGGTACGGCCCTGGCGATCAAAAACGATCCCGAGATGAACGGCACTTTCGTCTTCCTCTTTCAACCCGCGGAAGAGGGCCCGCCGCCCGGCGAAGTGGGCGGTGCTTCATTGATGGTGGCGGAGGGCGCCTTGGAAAACCCCAAGCCCGATGTCATTTTCGGGTTACATGGCATGGGTTTCCTACCCACGGGGACTATTGGTTACAAGCCCAACGGCATCATGGCCAGGGCCGATCGGTTCTTTTTGACGATCAAGGGGAAGCAGACTCACGGCTCAACGCCTCATGACGGGGTCGATCCCATTTACATCGCCTCGGAAGTGGTTACCGCGGCCCAGTCCATCGTCAGCCGCCGCACGGATTCCCGCGATCCTGTAGTGCTGTCGTTCGGTGAATTCAATGCCGGGCAACGCTTCAACATCATTCCCGCCGAGGCGAAACTTTCCGGCACCATCCGCACTCTGAAGCGGGAGACGGGAGACCTGATCCCGGAGTTGTTGGACAAGGTCATCGAGGGCGTCACCGCTGCCCACGGCGCCACTTATGTGTTCGAAAACGAAACCATGTGCCCGTCCACGCAAAACGATCCGGCCTGGACCGCTCGCTCCGTGGAAGCGCTTCAGGCCGGCGGGTTTACGGTTGAAGCGGTGGAGCCGGTACTGGCTGCCGAGGACTTTGCTTATTTTGCCGAGCAAATCCCCGGTGTCTATTTCTTTCTTGGGGTTTGTGGACGTGAAGACGGTAATTGTGCCAATATTCATTCTCCGGAATATTCCCCGGACGAAAAGACCATGAAAGTGGGCGCGGGGTTCTTTTACCACCTCGCGAAAACATTTGACGAGGCTTCTGAGCATTTATGAGCATTAGCGCACCCGCACGCATTGACCTTGCCGGGGGAACGCTCGATATTCCTCCGCTTTGTTTTTTCATCAAAGAGACCTTGACTCTTAACCTTGCCGTGAATTTCCGCGTGAAGATCACCATGGAACCGGCGGGCAAGGGTCGGGTTCACGGTCCCGGGCTGGAACCGGCGACCATCGCCGACCTGCCGCTGTTCGACCATGCATTCGAATATTTCGGCCTGGTGCCGCATTGGGATATTCTGGTCGAGAACGACATTCCCCCGGCATCCGGGCTTGGGGGCAGTTCGGCCATGTTGGTGGCCCTGGTCGAAAACCTCATGCTGTTATCGGGACGCCGGCCCGCGCGCAAGGATATCCTCAGCGCGGTGACCGTGCTGGAGAACAGGCTGTTGGGCAAGCCGGCCGGGACCCAGGACGGCATCGCCGCGTTATTCGGCGGACTGAACGAAATCAGGTTCGAGTCGGGTCACCCGGAACGGATACCGATGAACCTGCCGGAATACCTCAGCGGCCCCATCTACATGGTTTACAGCAAAGTGCAGCACCATTCCGGCATGAACAACTGGTCGCTGGTGAAGGCGGCCTGTGAGGGTGATGCGCGTATTTTGAAATTATTTCAAGCGCTTAATGAAAACAGTCATGTCATGAGGACCGCTCTGGTCGAGGGTGGGGCAGGGGAGTTCCTGGCTTGTCTACGCCGCGAGGCCGAATTGCGCGATGACCTCTGGCCCGGGCTGAAAACCGAGAGCATGGCCGGGTTCACCGCAGGGCTGCCGGCCGAGTATGTGGCCAAGGTCTGCGGCGCCGGCGGCGGCGGTTGCATGTTCGTCTACACGCCCGACCCGGATAAGGAAATGCTTTCCCGCCTGGCCGGAAAGCACGGCTTGGAACTGCTGCAGGTTCAAGCCGAACTGGAAGGTAGTTGTCAATCGTGAGTCTTTTCAGTGAAAACAAACCGCCCAAACCGCTGGCCGAAAAGCTGCGACCCACCGCCATGGATGAGGTTCTCGGCCAGGATGAAGCGAAAAGGATGCTTTCGGGGTTTGTGGATCAGGGGGAGATGCCTTCCATTGTTTTATGGGGCCCCCCGGGCTCCGGGAAAACCACGCTCAGCCGCTTGATGGCCAACCTGCTGGGCTGGGAAGGGCGAAGCCTCAACGCCACTTCCGCCTCGGTCAAGGACATACGAGACCTGGCCGCCGAGGCCAGGCAGACCTGGGTTCAAATGGAGCGTCGGACCCTGCTGTTTATCGACGAGATTCACCGACTCAACAAGGCTCAACAAGACGTATTGTTACCCATTGTGGAGGCGGGCACGGTTATCCTGGCGGGTTCAACCACGGAAAACCCGTTTTTTTCCCTTAACCAGGCGCTTCGGTCGCGCGTTCAGTTAATTCGCTTGTCGCCCTTGGAACCGGAGATCATCAAAGCCGGCCTGGAACGGGCCGGAAAGTCCATGGAGGTTACGCTCGACAATGAGGCCGTGGATTGGGTTGCCGAGCGCGTCTCCGGCGATTTACGACTCGCATATACGGTTCTGGAGAGCGCTACCTACATGGCGAGAGGGCAGGGGAGGGGCGTAACGCTCGCGGATGTCAGCCTGTGCCTCACCCAGACCCAGTTGGCAGGTGATCGCAAAGGTGATAACCATTACGACCTGGCAAGCGCGTACCAGAAGAGCCTGCGGGGGTCGGATGCAAATGCGGCCGTCTACTACCTGGCCCGCTTTCTGGAAATGGGCGAAGATCCCCGTTTTATTGCCCGTCGATTGCTGGTAACCGCCGCGGAAGACGTGGGCAATGCAGACCCCAACGCATTCCTGATTGCGTCCAACGCGTTTCGCGCCGTAGAGGTTCTGGGTATGCCCGAGTGCAGGATACCGCTGAGCCAGGCGACAATCTACGTGGCCGAAGCGCCTAAATCCAATGAATCGGTAACGGCGATCGGCAAGGCAACGGCGTATATTCAGAACCATGCCTTGGAACCGATCCCCACGCATCTACGTGACGCGCATTACAAGGGCGCCGCATCTTTGGGACACGGGGTTGACTATATCTATACACATAACAACCCAAAACAAAGTCAAAAATTCTTGCCGGCTAAAGCGGAGATGGAGCATTTTGTCAAGCCGGCCGGCGGACGCCCGGAACCGGCGAAAGTAGAAAACGAGGCCCTGGATTGGCTGACGGACACGTTGCGGGAGCGATTCGGCGATCAGTCTTTTGAGTTGGACGCCGAAGCGCTGGCGGCAGAAATCAAATGGCCGGAAGCGCGCCTGCGAAAAGCCCTGAACCAGTTGGTGCAACGCAAGAAACTGGCCTTCAAACGCGTCTTCCACCTGACCTGAAATGCAAAAAAGCCGGAAGTTTCAACCTCCCGGCTCTTTCGTATCTTTTCATCAGGGACTGACGTCGATCAGCTACAGCGGAAAAAACAAACGCTTGCCCGGCCTATGGATCATGAATCGATGGAGCAAGCATCTCTTTTTTGAGCAACATTAGTCCATAATTGCTTGAGACCAGACATTCTGGATCCAGTCCGAGAACGTCTCCATCTCAACGATATAGGTTTTGTACCCTTCATCTTTCCAAACGCCGAAATCGGAACGAGAGTTCTTGTTCTGGCGCACCTGGTAACGAATCTGATGGGCACTGAAAGGGATCTTTTCGCAAACGTCGGTCAGATAATACTGACCTTTTTGAGACAGCAACTGATTGGCGTCCCAGGTGGGATCGACCTCACGGATGCTGGGCATGGCGTTGGAACTGATGAATTCGCCAAATTTCTTCATGCGCACGATCCAGTGGGTCCAAGCCTTGCGGAGCCCCATGGTTTCCCAGGGAGATTCGCCGGCTTCCTCCAGATCGGCGGCTTTTTTCTTGAAGTCAGCGGTAGACAATTGCAACATGCCGACCACATCCTTCAGGTAGAAAATACCTTCTTGGCGGAGCAACTCTTCCGCAGTCCATTCGGGACTGATCGATCGAAGTTGCATTTCATCCGCTTCGAAGATTCGTTCCACCTTCTTAGAGCCTTTTATGGCTCTCTTGCTCTTTAGCTTGGTCATGACTTTACCTCTTGTCGGAAATATACCCGGAACGAACACGAATCTTATTTGACAGAGTATACAATATATCGGAGCCTTTTAAGAAATAAAACCGTCCGATTGGAGCGAGAATCGGCGGGTATCGGGCAACGATGAAAAAAGTTTCATGGGGGCAAGAATTTCGGGGATTTGCAACAACACAGGAAGGAGTGGTTCCAATTGCATTGTTTCGAATAAGTTACATGTCGTCACATTAACGCTGAGAAATAACAGAATTCTCACTCGTCCCCAATCATGAATAGGGGTTCAAAAAATGTAAATAAATTGTAAACCAGGCGGTTTTTCTCATCCCGGACAGAATGGGAGCCGATTCGGTACGTTTTCCCTGAGCACAAGTTCTCAGGCTCTATCGCATTAATTCCACTTCAAACAGGTCCGTTTCGAGCTATGATAGGGCTATCGAATTGAACGGGAGGGACGGATTTGACGGGAAAATGCGGATTCATTGCGTTGGCGGGAAGGCCGAATGCCGGTAAGTCTACTTTTATCAACCATGTTTTGGGTGAGAAGGTCAGTATTGTTTCCGATAAACCGCAGACAACGCGGAATCGCATTTTGGGTATTTATCACGGTGAAAACCTCCAGGTAGGCTTTTTGGACTTGCCCGGTATTCATAAACCCAAGTACAAAATGAATCGTGTGATGATGCGCTCGGTCAGCCAGGGTCTGGAAGATGCTGATCTGGTCTATCATTTTGTCGACATTTCGGTTCCGGTCGGTTCGGGAGACCGGTTCGTCCGCGACTTCCTGGCGAAGCGAGAGTTACCGGTCATTCTGGTGCTCAATAAAATGGACCTTGTCAACAAGAATAAGGTGATCGCCGTTTTAGATCAGGTTTACAAGGAGTTTCAACCGTCGGATATGGTGCCCATCTCGGCCCTCGAGGGCACCAATATCAAACGTTTGCTGGAAGTGACCGCGGGGTACCTGCCGGAAGGCGAGAAGCTGTTCCGCGACGATGAACTTACAGATCAACCCTTGCGTTTCATGGCCGCGGAATTGATTCGAGAAAAGATCCTGCATTTCACTCGCGAAGAAATCCCTCACGCCTGTGCGGTTTCCATGACCGAATTCACCTTGGATGAGGATGAAGATCGCTATTACCTTGCCGCCACCATTTGGGCGGAAAGAGCCGCCCACCGGCGTATCTTGTTGGGGGCGGGCGGTAGCATGATCTCCAAGATCAGAACGGGCGCCCGCCGTTCCCTGAAGGACCTGTTGCAAAAACCCGTCGACTTGGAACTGTTCGTTAAAGTAGCCGAGAAATGGCGCGACCGGGAAGATATGATGGATGTCATCGATTTCCGGGATCTCACCGGAAATTAAATCGATCACTTTTGCTGAGGCTTTTCGATGAAACCATTCGTACACCTCCATGTCCATACTGAATATTCCCTCCTTGACGGCTACAGCCGCATCAAGGACCTTGTCAACAAAGCCAAAGAAAACAACATGCCCGCCCTGGCCATTACGGACCACGGCAACATGTTTGCCGCGGTGATGCAGTACAACGCCTGCCGAAGCGCCGGCATTAAGGCCGTTTTGGGCTGTGAGCTTTATGTCGCCAAGGGAAAAATCGGCGAGTACAACCCCGATTACAAGGGGCAGAAGCAACGCCTCAAGGAAAATTACCACCTGGTGCTGCTGGTCAAGAACCAGACGGGGTATCGCAACCTCAGCAAACTGGTTTCCGCCGGTTATCTGGAGGGGTTTCATCACAAGCCCAGAGTCGACCGTGAATTGCTGCAAAAGCACAGTGAGGGTTTGATTTGCCTTAGCGGCGATATGGCCGGCGAAGTCAACCAACACCTGCTTCAGGATAATCGGGAAAAGGCAGTGGAAGCGGCGACTTTCCTGCGCGATACCTTCGGTTCCGAGAACTTTTTCATTGAATTACACAACCATGGAACCGAGGAGGAGCGTAAACACCTGCCGCAACTGGTGTCCATCGCTCGTGAAATCGGCGTGGAATACGTTGCCACCAACGACACGCACTACACGGAACCCGAGGACGAACCGTATCACGACATTCTGCTGTGTATCCAGACCAACAGCCTGAGAACGGACGAGAACCGTTGGCGTTTCCCACCGGGCGGTCAGTTCTACTTCAAAACCGGCGACGAAATGTATCAGACCTTTTCGGAGTATCCGGAAGCCTGTGACAACACGCTCAAAATCGCAGAAATGATTGACTTTAAACTCAAGGAAGAGTACCAGTTACCGATCTTCAACATCCCGGAAGACCATACCCTGGAATCCTATTTTGAATACGAGGTGCGTCGGGGTTTCGAGCATCGTAGGCAAACGGTTTTGAACAAATTGGCAGAGCAGGGCAAGTTGCGGCACGAATGGCCGGAATACGAAGCGCGCCTGGACATGGAGATCGGCGTAATCAACTCCATGGGCTTTCCGGGATACTTCTTGATCACCTGGGATTTCATCCGCAAGGGGAAGGAGATGGGTGTGCCGGTCGGGCCGGGCAGGGGTTCCGCGGCAGGTTCGCTGGTGGCCTATAGTTTGGAAATCACCGACATCGACCCCTTGCAATACGATCTTCTGTTCGAGCGATTCCTCAACAAGGAACGCGTCACCATGCCCGATGTTGACATTGACTTCTGCCAGTACCGCAGAGGCGAGGTCATTGATTATGTAACGGAGAAATATGGACGAAAAAACGTCTGTCAAATCATTACTTATGGTGCGATGAAGGCACGGTTGGTTGTAAAAGACGTGGGGCGAACGCTCAACTTCAGCCCCTCGGAAACCAACCGCATCACCAAGCTGATCCCGGATGACCTGGGCATAACCATCCCCAAGGCATTGGACCAAGGCCAGGAGTTTAAAGAACTTTACGATACCGATGAACGGGTTCGGGAACTTATCGATATCAGTATGAAGCTGGAGGGGATTGCTCGGAATACCGGTGTGCATGCCGCCGGTGTCATCATTGCGCCCGGAGATGTTACCGATTGGGCGCCGGTGTACAAAGACCCTAAAAAAGGCACTATTGCGGTCATGTACGCCAAGGATGAGGCCGAGCAGATCGGCCTGCTGAAGATGGACTTTTTGGGTCTGAAAACACTGACCGTGATTTCCACTACCCTGGAAATCATCAAGGAAACCACCGGTATCGATGTGGATATGGACGCGATTACGTCTTTTGACGACGATAATACCTATAAGCTCTTCCAAAGAGGAGAGACGGACGGGGTCTTCCAGTTTGAATCCGACGGCATGAAGAACATCCTCATACGACTGGGCCCCACTCGTTTTGAGGATTTCATTGCACTGAACGCCCTGTACCGACCGGGTCCGCTGGGCTCAGGCATGGTCGACGTCTTTATCGACGGCGCTCACGGGGGCAGGGTCAACTATGCTCTTGACGAGGTAAAGCCCATCCTTTCAGAAACCTACGGTGTTATTCTGTACCAGGAGCAGGTGATGAAGGTGGCTCAGGTCGTCGGCGGTTTCTCATTGGCAGAAGCAGACCTGCTACGCCGCGCCATGGGCAAAAAGAAAGAAGCCATTATGGTCCAAAAGAAGGTCGAATTCTTGGAAGGAGCCAGGGGAAAGAGTTTCCCTGAAGAAACCTGCGGCATGCTGTTCGACCAGATGGCCGAGTTTGCCAAATACGGTTTCAACAAATCGCACTCCGCGGCCTACTCGTTGATCTCCTATCAAACGGCCTACCTGAAAGCAAACTACCAGGTTCAGTTCATGGCCGCATTGCTGACCTTGGATAAGGACAACACCGAAAAGGTGGTCAACTACGTCGATAAGTGCAAGCAAAACGGCATCGAAATGTTGCCCCCTTGCTTGAAGCAATCTCGCGCCAAGTTTTCCGTTGAAAAAGGGCATATCCGGTTTGCCTTGTCCGCGATCAAGGGAGTCGGCGATTCGGCTTTGGAATCGATCATGGCCAGTGAGGAACGTACGAAGCTGAAGACCTACTATGACTTCTTTGAAAAAATCGATTTGAAAAAGGTCAACAAGAAGGTGGTGGAACAACTGGTCAAATCCGGCGCCTTCGATTTTACCGGCCGGCCCCGGAGGGGGATGTACGAGGCCATTGAAGACCTCCTGGCTTGGGGGCAACGGGTTCAGAAGGAAGCAGCAGGCGGACAACAGGGCCTGTTCGGCAACAGCGCGGCCGACGAATGCCATATCCAAATCGGTGCGGAAGAGTGGCCGGATAAAGAGAAACTGGAGTATGAGAAGGAATGCCTGGGCTTTTTCCTGTCGGGGCATCCCCTCGAAGCCTACCGTGACCTGCTGCGGAAACACGCAACATGTACAACCACGGAGGCGGAACGTCTGCCGGACGGCTCTGAGGCCATTATCGGGGGCATGGTTCAGGCAACCCGTAAAATCACCACCCAAAAAGGGGATATGATGGCCTTCGTGACCATTGAAGACTTCAATGGCGTCGGTGAATGTGTCGTTTTCCCAAGAGCTTACGAGAAATGCAGGGAGTTCCTCGAGGAAGGCCGGATGCTGGTGGTCAAGGGTAAAGTGCAGTTCCGAAACGAGAAGGTGAATCTGCTGGTTCAGGAGCTCTTCGACCTGAGTGAATGGGAAGCTAAACGCGTTCGCTCCTGCGTTTTCCAATTCGACGCGGAGGATGTCAACGAACATCAGTTGAAGGCCCTGCAATCCCACTTGAGCGCCAATCGGGGGGAGTGCCAGGTCTATTTCGAAATCAGGGTTGACGGCAAATACCGTACGGTCATCAAACCGGAAAACGTAACAGTAGAACCCGGCAGGTCCCTGGCCGCCTTTACCCAAGAAAATCCGGCTTTCAAAACCCTGCTGCGCTATTAATCATCCGTAAGGATTTGGTTTCCACTTCAAAAAAAGGCGTCGTTCGGTCGATCAGTCGACCGATCACGGTAATCTGAACCTTACGCCCTCCCGGACCATGTCAAAATCGTGAGGAGATCCGGGTTCCATTCCCGGTAACGGAACCGGGTTGCAAACGAGACGGGGCGCCGTTCTCGGGCAGTGGTATTGTCAAAATGAAAAATACAACGCGACGGTCGGGAATCGGATTTTCTATATACAAAATAGGAGATTAAAGCCCGAGAAACGGACGCCGAGAACTGACGAAGCAGTATCATTCCCCGATATCGGCGCCATGAGCCGTCAGTTTCACAACTTCGTGCCCGGTTCGGAGCCTCATCG
>JASJCB010000103.1 GCA_030066195.1 Acidobacteriota bacterium | reverse complement strand
TACGACAACTGCAACTCGCTGCACACCAACGCCTACGACGAAGCCATCACCACGCCCACCGAGGAGAGTGTGCGGCGGGCCATGGCGATCCAGTTGATCATCAACCGCGAACTGGGCCTGAACAAATGTGAAAACACCTTACAGGGCAGTTTCATCATCGAAGAGTTGACCGAGTTGGTGGAAGAAGCCATCCTGGCCGAGTTCAACCGCATCTCGGAGCGCGGCGGCGTGCTGGCCTCCATGGAAACCATGTACCAGCGCGGCAAGATCCAGGAAGAGTCGCTGTACTACGAAACCCTGAAGCACGACGGCACCCTGCCCATCATCGGCGTGAACACCTTCCTCAATCCCAGAAAGAGCGAGGAAGAGGCGCTCGTCCCCGAACTGATTCGCTCGACCACGGAAGAGAAGGAACAGCAGATCGGCAACCTGGAACGCTACCAACAATTCTTCGACGATCGCTTGGAGGAGAACCTGGGCAAGGTGCGCCGGGCGGCCGTGGCCAACGGCAATGTCTTCGAAACCATTCTGGCCGCAACCAAGACCTGCTCGCTGGGTCAACTTTCGGGCCTGCTCTACACGGTAGGCGGCCAGTATAGAAGGAATATGTAATTGACGGAACCGATTAAGGTACATGCCGGTTTGATCCGAGTGGATCGCGATCAGACCTACAACCTGGGTCACTTCGCGGTGGATTTTCCCGACGGCGAGTTACTCTTTGAACTCCACGCCGGGGTTTGCGGCGAAGCGGGCTGCCCTTGCGATAACATCCTAATCCGATTTATTACTCAGGGTTCGGCCTACCACGCCTGGCTGAACGCCGAGGGCGACTGGCTGGACGGCGACCACAAACCGGTTTCCGCCGAGATGGAAGACGTCTTCCGCATCATCCAAGACACCGAGAAGTTTCGCGAACGCTACGGGCACCTGCTCTACCTGCGCCGCCGCCAGGTCTTGGACGAGGCGGGCCGATTGGGCGGAAAGTTCGAGGTACTCCTGCCGAAGAATCTACTCATGCCGGGCGCGGAACCGGAGAAGCAGACCTTGGGTACGGTGACCATCGAGGGCAAGAAGGGCCGGCGTCACAAACACCCGTTCAGGCTGGAATTCTGCGGCGACCCCGGCTGCTACTGCGAAAACCTCTTCCTGGCTTTGGACGACGGCGCAACGAGTATCTGCATCGAGCCCAGCAACAAGTGGTCGCCGGTGGGTGAAAGCCAGGAGCAAAATAAGCTCTTCACCAAGGTTCAGGCCAAGCTGAAGCGCTCGAAACCGTTCAATGCGTTGTTGGATTTCTTCAGAACGGAACGTATGCTTCTAAACTACCACCGCCACATTCAAGCCTGGCAGGACCGGGTACCGGTGGTTTAGTAGCCGTAACGTTTAATCATGTCTTCAATAAGTGCTTTACGGGCTTCGGGATCGAGTTCATCCATGAGGTCCCGCAACATTGGGGCCGGTAAGCTCTTCTTGGGGAGTTGATCGAAGAATGCTTCAAAGCCACCGAACTTTTCGACAATTTTCTCGGGAGGCGTCCCGAGAATGAAGCTGTCACCGAACATTTTCCCCATTTCCATCACTTGTTCTTTCGTCATTTCCGGAATCATGTCTTCCCCTGGAGAAAAATAACCCCCGCCATCATAGCACAGACACTTGTCGATGCCGGAAACCGGGGATCCTTTCCAGCGACGAAAAAGGGGGACGTTGCCGTCCCCCTTTTTGAATTTGTTCTTGGTGTTCTGATCAGTCGGCCAGGACCTCGTTGACCACTTTGACCACGTTGTCCACGCTGAAGCCGTATTCTTCCATCACCCTGCCGCCCGGTGCGGAGGCGCCGAAACGGTCGACGCCGATCACGCGGCCGTTGCCCACGTAGCGCTCCCAGCCCAGGCTGACGCCGGCCTCGACAGCCACGCGGCAACCGTGGTCGCCGGGGATGACCGTGTTGCGGTAGGCGTCGTCCTGTTGCTCGAACAGTTCCCAGCAGGGCAGGGAGACCACGCGCGTCGCCTTGCCGTCGGCTTGCAAAGCCTCGCGGGCTGCCAAAGCCAGGGCGACTTCGGAACCCGTGGCAATGAGAATGACGTCCGGGTTGTCCCCGTCCGCTTCGGCCAGGATGTAACCGCCCTTGCGCACACCGTCCGCCGGTGCCAGTTTGTCGCGGTCCAGCGTCGGCAGACCCTGACGGGAGAAGAACAGCGAGGTCGGTGTCTCGGTCTGCTCCAGGGCAATGCACCACGCCTCCGCGGTTTCCGTGGCGTCCGCGGGACGGATGACCAGATGGTTGGGGATTGCGCGCAGGGACAGCAGGTGCTCCACCGGTTGGTGCGTGGGTCCGTCTTCACCCAGGGCGATGGAGTCGTGGGTGAATACGAAAATGCTTGGCAGATGACTCAGCGAAGCCAGGCGCAAGGCGGGCTTCATGTAATCGGCGAAACAGCCGAAGGTGGCGGTGAAGGTCTTCACGCCGCCGTGCAGTGTGATGCCGTTGGCTACCGCGCCCATGGCGTGTTCGCGCACCCCGTAGCGGATGTTGCGGCCCTCGCCGCTTTGGCCGTTGAAATCGCCCGCGCCCTTGAGCAGGGTTTTGGTGGAGCAGGAAAGATCCGCATCACCGCCCATCAGGTTGTCGATCTTACTTGCCAGTCCGTTCAGCACCTGGCCGGAGGAGGCGCGTGTCGCAATTTTGCCGCCCGCTTCGAAATCGGGCAGACCGTCGCGATAATCGTCGGGTAACTCGCCGTTCAGGCAACGCGTCCATGCTTTCGCCGCCTCGGGATGTTCCTTGGCGTAATTGTCGAACATGGCGTTCCAGGAGCTTTGGGCCTCCTTGCCGCGTGTCACGGCGGTGTGGAAATGATCCAAAGCCTCGCCGGGCAGGCTGAAATCGCCGTCGGATTCCCAGCCCAGTTGCTTGCGGGTCAGTTGTATTTCGTCGGGACCCAAGGGCGCGCCGTGTACGCCGGAAGTACCGGCCTTGTTGGGGGAGCCGTAACCGATGGTGGTTTTGATGACCAGCAGACTCGGCCGTCCGGTTTCGGTCTTGGCGGCGGCAATGGCGTCGTTCAGGGCTCTTACATCGGTATCGCCGTTTTCTACCGTGATCACCTGCCAGCCATAGGCTTCATAGCGCCTGGCCACATCCTCGGTAAAGGCCATGCTGGTGGGTCCGTCCAGCGAGATATCGTTGGAGTCGTAGAGATAGATCAGCTTGCCCAGCTTCAGGTGGCCGGCCATGGAGCTTGCCTCGGCAGAGATACCTTCCATCAAGCAACCGTCACCGACCAGGGCGTAGGTGTAGTGATCCACGATCTCGTAACCGGGTCGGTTGAACATATTGGCCAGGTAGCGTTCGGCAATAGCCATACCCACGGCATTGGCGGTGCCCTGACCCAGAGGACCGGTGGTGGCTTCCACACCGGGCGTCATATGGTTTTCCGGGTGGCCGGGTGTGTTGCTGCCCCACTGGCGAAAGTTTTTGATATCGTCCAGGCTGACCTCGTAGCCGGTAAGGTGCAACAAGGAGTACAGCAGCATGCTGCCGTGACCCGCGGAAAGTACGAAACGGTCTCGGTCCGCCCAGTCGGGATCGGCGGGATTGTGTTTGAAATGGTTTTGCCAAAGCGCGTAGGCCATTGGGGCGGCGCCCATCGGTAGGCCGGGATGGCCGGAATTCGCCTTCTGGATGGCGTCGATGGAAAGCGTCCTTATGGTGTTGATACAAAGCTGATCGAGATGGCTGGTCATAGCTGCTCCCCGGATTGCGATATGAAAGGCGCGCTCCACGGCCTTTCTATGCATTTATTTCGGCCGTAAGGCACGGTGCGTTAGACCTGACTTGCAGTCAGTCCATAACTCAGGCGGACAAGTCTAGCACAGAAGCGGGTTCTGAAGACCTCGGCTTGTTGCCCTCGGCGGGACGTTTACCTTCATCAAACCGGTGCCTCCATTGGAATTGCCAAAGTGTTTGTCGTGGCGTAAAATCGAAAAAGGTTTGGACATTTTAATCTACATCTTTCGCGCTTTTTGTAGAGGTGGACCCCATGGAAGCTGCAGAAATAAAAATTACGGGTCGTGTTCAAGGCGTCGGGTTTCGCTATTTCACCATGCTGACCGCCCAAGAGTTGGGATTGCTCGGTTGGGTCAAGAACATGCCGGACGGCAGCGTCTTGACCCGTGCGGCGGGCGCGCCGGAGGCCATGGCGGCTTTTCGCGAGCGTCTACGTCAGGGCCCGAGCTACGGCCGAACCGACGGCCTGGAAGAGATTGCCCTGGACGAGCGGGAAGCCGCCGCGCTGGGCGACTTCCGGGTAACTTATTGACTACGGCCGTTGCAGCCAGCCGCGTGTGTCGGGTCGGGAGCCTTCCAGGATGCCGTAAAAGGCGTGTTGCAGTTGCCTGGTCATGGGTCCGGGTTTGCCGTTGCCCACATTGCGGCCGTCGACGGTGCGAATGGGTACGATTTCCGCGGCCGTTCCGGTGAAGAAGATTTCATCGGCCAGGTAAAGGTATTCTCGGGGCATGGTTTGCTCCAGGACTTCGATACCCAGATCGTCGGCCAGGCAGATGACCGAATCGCGGGTGATGCCGTCCAAGATACTGTCGCCGTGGGTCGGGGTCAACAAGGCGCCGTCGCGCACCAGGAACAGGTTCATGCCGGGACCTTCGCTCAGGTTCCCGAAGTAGTCCAGGGCCACGCCCTCGTCGAATCCGTTGCGTTGGGCTTCGCGGGTGATGAGCTGCGACGAGATATAGTTCCCGCCGGCTTTCGCCTGGGCCGGCATGGTGTCCGGCGCGAACCGGCGCCAGGAGGAAACACCCACCGCGACACCGTGATTCTTACTGTCGTCACCCAGGTAGTTACCCCACTCGAAAGTACTGATCGACACGCGCAGGGAATCTTCAGGAGCCAGAAGGCCCAAGCCGCCGTAACCGTAATAGATCAGCGGGCGGATGTAGGCATTGGTCAGACTGTTGCGCGCCAATAATTCATGGCACAAGGCGATCATCTCGCTTTCCGGTATGGGGATTTCCATTTCGTGAATCCGCGCGGAATTGTAGAGCCGCCGTATATGGGCATCCACACGGAAGATAGCGGCCCCCTGAGCGGTGTTGTAGGCGCGAATGCCCTCGAACACGCAACAGCCGTAATGCAAACTGTGGGAAAGGACGTGCACCTGAGCTTCATCCCAGGGAATGTATTCGCCGTCCATCCAGATCCATGGACTTTTTTTCAGTGTCATCGTAGTTCCTCGATATGGGCATGTGGTTTTTGGGCGGCAGAACCCTTCTGATGTCTCACTCTAATCTCTTTCTACGACCTTCGTCAAGACAGATCCGGTGATGATTGTGAATACCGGAGAAACCGGCCGGGCCCGGTGGTGCGCGGCGGTATTTCGGGTCACTATATGCAGTATGGCGGGTGTAAATCCCGGCCCGGCGGCCATGCGGAGAGATGCGGTCAAGGAAAATGAAAAGTTCGCCGAAGTTATTAAGTCGATTCCAGTTTGGTCGATCGGCTGATTATGGAATGCTTGTGACGGCATACATGGTTTTGCTATAGTGTATATCTGGAATTAAATGATAAAGCCGGCCGGGATATGATTCCATTTGAGGTAATGCTTACATGAGTGGCAATGAACACCTGGATGACCTGCTTAAGGTGATGGTGGAACAAAACGCCTCCGATTTACATCTCAAGGCCATGCGCCCCCCGCTCTTCCGCAGGGACGGAGCCTTGGAACCCCTGAAGTCGGCGCCCTTGAAGCCCGAGGTCATCGAGAAAACACTGATGCGTCTCCTCAAGAAGCGGCATATCAAGGAATTGGAAGAGAAGCAGTCCGTGGATATCGGTTATTCCGTACCGGGCGTTGCTCGTTTCCGGGCCAACATCTTTATGCAGCGCGGTTCCTACGGCGCGGTTTTTCGGGCCATTCCCATCGAGATTCCCAGTTTGGATGACTGGGGCCTGCCCGATGTCCTGCTGGAGTTGACGCAGTTGAACCAGGGCCTGGTCCTGGTCACCGGTCCCACGGGCAGCGGCAAGTCCTCCACGCTGGCGGCAATCATCCGCAAGGTCAATGAAACGCGCAAGCTCCACATATTGACCGCGGAAGATCCCATTGAATTTCTTTTTCGCGACGAGCTGTCCGCCGTCACCCAGCGCGAGATCGGTATGGATGCGCCCTCCTTCCAGCAGGCCCTGCGCAACGCCATGCGTCAGGACCCCGATATCATCATGGTCGGCGAGATGCGCGACCTGCCGACCATCGAAACCGCCATTACCGCTTCAGAGACCGGCCACCTGGTGTTTTCCACCCTACACACCAACAGCGCCGCTCAATCCATCGACCGTATCTTGGATTCCTTTCCGTCAGCACAGCAGAAACAGGTGCGCATGCAGTTATCGCTGACCATGCAGGCCATCCTGTCGCTGAAGCTGGTCCAGCGCATCAACGGTGGACGCGTGGCCGCGGTAGAAGTTTGCCGCAACTCGCCGATTGTCTCCAAGATGATCGCGGAGAACCGTATCGGCGAGATCGAGGAAGAGATGGCCCAATCCGTGGCCTATTACAAAATGCAGACCATGAACCAATCGCTGACCGCCTTGGTGGTGAACGGCGCCATTTCCCGAGAGGTGGCCATGGCCGCATCGCCCAACCAGGAGGAACTGGATCTGGGCTTGCGTAAAATCTATTATGCCGGCGGTAGTGAGGAGGGAGAGGACATGGATAGCCAGTCCGATTATTCCAAAATCGAGGAGTTGTTGGAGGCCAAGCGCCTGTACACCGAACTCCAGGACAAGTTCCGCTTCGAAATTGAAAGCCGCGAGGCCCGGGTCAAGGAACTTACCGAGAACAAGACCGAGCTGGAAGCCAAGTTACAGCAAGCCTTCAAACAGCTGGACCGGCTGCTGAAGGAAAAGGAACAGATGGCCCAGGAAAAAGACAAGGTCCGCGAGCTTTACGAGAAGAAGATGCAGCAGATGCGCAAGCAGTTCCAGGAACGGCTGAACGCGGGCAGGAAATAAGGGTTACCGGGCCGGGCTCACGGCTGTGAACCCGGCCGGCGCGTTTATTTTTTTGCCTCGGAAACCTTGCGAACTCGCAGGTTGATCATCTCCACGAAGACCGAGAAGGCCATGGCGAAGTAGACGTAACCCTTGGGAATGTGCATTTCCCAGGCCTCGCCGATCAGCGTGAGACCGATCATCATCAAGAAAGCCAGAGCAAGTACTTTCACGGTGGGATTGCGATCTACGAAGTTGCTGATGGGGTTGACGAAGATCAACATGAAGATCACGGAGATAACGACGGCCGTGACCATCACTGTCAGGTTATCGACCATGCCCACGGCGGTAATCACCGAGTCCAGCGAGAAGACGATGTCCAGCAACATGATCTGGAACAAGACGTTCGCGAACGAGGACGCGCTAAGCGCTTTTTCCTTGTGGTCCTTGTGCATCTGTACCTTTTCGTGGATTTCCAAGGTGGCCTTGCCCAGCAGGAAGAGACCGCCGAGACCCAGGATCAGGTCCCTGCCGGAAAACTCCTGGCCGAGAACGGCAAACAGGGGTTCGGTCAAACCAATCAGCCAGGATAGTGAGAATAATAAGGCGATCCTGGTCACCAGGGCGAGGATCAGTCCCAATTGCCTCGCCTTCTTCTGTTGCTGCTTGGGCAACTTGCCGGACAGGATCGATATGAAAATAATATTGTCGATCCCCAGCACGATTTCCAGAACGGTCAGTGTGAGCAGGGCAATCAGCATTTCAGGATCGGTTACCCAGGCAAAATCCAACAAGGCGGCCTCCTTTCAAAACCACGGTCAATCGATGTGAAGTAGCAACAGTCTAACCGCACAACCGTTTCAATTGCCAGTGTTTTCCCGGTTAGGACCGCTCTCCGATGGGATAAACGGAATTACGCCGAAAATTGGATCTTCTACTTGGGCAGGATAAACCTGACGGGCGATACGTCCATGCGCAGGTAGAGCCTGGTTTTCCGGTCCAGGTAATAGTCGTTGAAGGAGCCCGGGTTACCTGGTTGCTCTACCTTATAATGAAGCGCCTTGTAGATCTTTTTGCCGCTTTTGATTTCTTTGACGCCCTCGAAACGTACGGTGTGGTCGCGGTAAGCCCATTGTCGTTCACTGAACACCCGGTAAATCTTCTGTGCGCCCGGTTTGGTCAGTTCCTCGGCAAACATCAACGGCGGAATATCCAGGTAGGGACCGGATTCCACGGGCGCCCGCTTGACCTGCTGCATGCCGCCCGGTCCGGTGATGGTTTGCACCAGTTTATCGTCTTCGATGCGCATCTCGAATCGGGTGGTGCTGATGCCTTCATCCAGGGTTTTTTCCTGGCGATGAAGCGAAAAGTCCGGGCGGAGGTAATTGTTGGTCGTTGTGATGCGGCGCTTGCGAGAGCCCTCGCTGAAGTGAACGATCGATTGGATCAGGTATCCCTGCTCACCGTTTTCCAATTGATGGGTGGTCGCCTTGTAGTTGTACTTGTAAACCATCTTATCGCCGTTGTAGCCGTGAAGCTCTACCGAATCGGCGGAACCGCCGCAACCTGGCAGAAAACACGCGGCCGACAACAAAAAAAGGGCCTTCCAATTCATAAACAGGGTCCTGGTGTTTGGGATGGAGCGGCACGGGCGGGCGCTCGCCTCATTATGTTCAGGTTCACGTCATAATTGGAAGACTTAATAGGTCGAGACCAGGGCCCAGGCCGACTTTTCGCGCTTGGGTGTTCTTGAGTCGGGCTGCATTCAAAAACCCCGGCGGCAAAGACATGCCGCTTTACCCGGGCCATGGTTCCGGCTAGAATGACCGACATGAGATGAGGTCGTCCATGTCCAACAGACACAAGACTTTGGTTGCTTCCGAAAAATTAAATACCGAAGCGTGGCGCTGATGTCAGTGGTGAGCCGTCCACCCGCTCGACCCGGCAATCCCTTTCGGCCCGCCGACGACATCCTGGTGATTGCCCACCGGGGCGGCGCCGGCTTGTTTCCCGAAAACACCCTGCACGCCTTCCGTCAGGCCGCGCAAATGGGCGCCGACGTCATGGAAATCGACATCCACCAAACCGCCGACGGGCACCTGGTGGTCGCCCACGATCCTCATGTGGACCGGGTCACCGACGGCTCGGGGCTTATCAAAGAACACACCCTGGCCGAGTTACAAGCCCTGGATGCCGGGTACCGCTGGACTCGCGACCATGAAATCTTCCCCTTTCGCGGCAAAGGCTGCACTATTCCCACTCTCTTGGAGTTGTACGAAGCGCTGCCGGACCACTGGATCAATATCGATATCAAACAGGCCGATCCCCCCATCTTCCAAAACCTGGCCGATTTCATCCGTCGGCACGGCGTTGCCGAACGCACCATGGTCGGCTCCTTCCACGTGGCGGCCATAGAGGGCTTCCGCCGCGCCTGCCCCGAGGTCGCCACCGCCGCCTCCGTCCGGGAGTCCATGCGCATCTTCATTCTACACAAGCTGTTCCTCCAGCGATTCTATCGACGTGGCGTCGAATCGGCCCTGCAAATTCCCGATGTCCACGAGGGCTTCGTCATCGTAACCCCAAGATTTGTCAAAACGGCGCATCAAAGAGGCCTGGCCGTCCACGTGTGGACCGTCAACGACAAGCAAACCATGCATCGCCTGATCGACATGGGCGTGGACGGCATCGTCACCGATTTCCCCGACCGGTTGCTGGCCGTCAAGGCGGAGCGAAGCGGACGTTAACGCCGTCTTTTCCGCTTTCCCTCTGAAAACAGTGATTTTCCGCACAGCTCAAGTGTGAGAATGACCACCGAATGTTCATCCTGGCTACGGTTTCATGGCGACTTCACATAGACTTCACACAACGGGGTGAAGATAACCCCTGAACCGGGCAACGCCCCCAAAAGCAGCCCGGTCCATCTCCACTCTCTTGTCAAAATGCCAAGAAGTTGCCTTCTCGGGTTCCGCCAAACCCGATCTCTCTCGATCGCGCTCTCAATCGCGACTACTTCAGGCCCGCCGTGAGGCGGGCCTTTTTTATTCAGGCTTGGAGAGTAAATGGATGTTCAACGGTCGTTTGTTTTCGGCTCGCTTGGATGGTGATAAAATCGGTTCGTGTGGCTCAAGGCATTACGAAAGGAATGTCAGCCTTGGCTGAGTTCTGATCCCTTCGACCGGGGTATGACAAGAGGAAGGAAAGTTTGGACAGATTACAATTACAACTACTCATCGATCTGCACAAACATGCGGTGCGGCAAGGTCCCGGGGGCGAGGCTGAGACAAAACGAGCTTTGGAACTGGCCGGGCTCGATCGGTCGCGTCCTTTAAAGATCGCGGATATTGGCTGCGGTACAGGTGCATCGACGATTCTACTTGCAAAGGAACTGGATGCGAATATCACCGCGGTCGATTTTCTAATGGAGTTTCTGGACGAGCTTCAAACCAGGGCGAAAGACCATGGGGTGGCGGAGAGGATCACCACATTGTGTTGCTCCATGGATGCGCTGCCTTTTTCCGATGAGGAGTTCGACGTCATCTGGTCCGAGGGGGCCGTCTATAACATGGGTTTCGAGAACGGGGTATCGGCCTGGCGCCGATTCCTGAAGCCCGGAGGAAAGCTTGTCGTTTCCGAAATTACCTGGCTTGGCGCCGCCAGGCCGCCTGAGCTCCAGTCCTATTGGGAAAGAGAGTACCCGGAGATTGACCTTGCCTCGGCAAAGATCGGCATCCTGGAACGTCATGGATACAGCCCGGAGGCGTATTTCTTCTTACCGCCCCATTGCTGGCTTCAGAATTATTATCGCCCGGTGCAGAATCGCTTTGACGAGTTCCTTGAGCGAAATGACCATAGTGCTCAGGCAAAAGAGCTTGTTGATTGTGAAAAAGAGGAAATAGCCATGTATGAAAAATACAGCGACTATTACAGCTATGGCGTTTACATAGCGAAAAAAATCTGAATAGGATGCCTGAAGCCCTGTCCCTTTCACTTATTGCCCTCGATCGGCCGCCGCGCTACTGCGTGGTTTTCTGCTCTTCCAAGGCGGTCAGACGATCCAGTAATTCCTGGTCGCCGGCTGAGTCCAGGTGACCGTCCCGGTCGACCAGGTACAACCAGGGTTCCTTGGGAACACGCCACCGTTTGCGGTCGGCCTCACCGCCCTTCAAGATCAAGACGCCGGGGATTTGCGGCGCCTCTGCCTCTACGACCAGCAGGACGATCATGTGTTTGTAGCGCGCCGCAAAATCGCCCAGTTTCATCTGGAATGCTTCCGGCGGGGTTTGTTTGCTGAAGGCCACCAGGATGGGTTCCCCGATGAGCGAACGCAGGTCGGTGTGGTTGCCCGCCGCATCGGGCAGAATGAGTGCCGGGGCGGGGCTGCCCGCCGCCAGGATTTCCCCTTCGATCATCAGCCGCACATCTTCCTTGAACTGCCTCATCTGAATGAACAGCCAGGCGTTCATGACCATGAGCAAGGGCACGGCGATGTAGACGAAGGATTTGAAAAACCGATCGTCACCCATGGTTCAGGTACAAGGGCAGAGCTTGGAGTTGCCGATTTTGGTCATCCAGGACAACTTATACGAACGGCACTGTTTGATGCCGTTGATATAGCCGTTGAAGTTGCAGCTCTGAGTGAAGCTGGTCAAGTTGATGAAGACCGAGAAGTTCTGGCTGATGCCGAAAACAGCGCAACTGCCGTCCACAACGCAAGCGCCGTGGCAAGCACTGCCGCTGGTACAGGTAACCTTCTGGCCGGGCGCGATATAAGTGGTGCCGGCATAGGCGGGTGTGCCCATGACCGCATAGATGAAGGCGGCGCAGACGCCCAGGAAGAGCAAAACCAAGGCGCCTCGTTGGAACCATTTCATACAATCACACATTTCTTCCTCCGAGGTAAATGAATCGAATGACAAAAAGCCTGAAACAGAACCTGCTGATCATCATACTCCATTTTCCATCGGAAATCATCCCGGGATGCAGCGGCAACCGCATGTCCGCCTACCCGCCGCTGCTATCGGCAACCATTCTCCGGGCTTCGCTCTGAGGTCAGGGCGCCTCGGTTGGAGCCTGACCCCGGGGGAAGTGGGACTTGGGCCTTGAAATCTTGCAGGTTATGGACAATTCAAATCATAGGTAAACGTCTCACCGGTTACGGCGTGCACCCAAGCCAGGATGGAGGTATCGGGCCAGTTTTCAAGTTGCGTGTTCAGCAGCGAGAAATTGCCTTGCAGATTGTAGGTGACCGTCGTGCCGGCCTGCGTCAGCTGTGCAATGGCATTGCAATCGTCCTCCTGTAAATGGTTGCGGGTGAGGACAAGGGTCTCCAGATCGAGCGCTGACAAATCAGGTAGGAAGGTCAAACGATTATTAGAACAATCCAGGCTTGTCAGGTTTGGGAAATATTGGATCCCGGTAAGGTCGGCAATGCCCTGGTTACTGCAATCGAGATGGGTCAACATCTGCCTCTCCTCGATCGAGAAGAAGCCGTCGTCATTGGTGTCCAGGCCCAGGGAGAATAGGAAAGCCCTGAACGCGGGATCGGCGATCATGACAGGAATCGTGAAGTTTTGTACGGGACTGACGACCGTGTTGTTGTCGGTATCTCTGCAAGTGACACGGTAGTACCACAGGCCCGGCTCCAGGTAGGTCAGGTTGACTCGATGCTCGGTGCGGAAATCGCTGATGGAGACCTGGTTGTCCAAGAGGTTTTCGTCCGTTCCGAAGTCCACCCGTGCGTCGCTCCACTCGTTGGTGCTCCAGGTGATTGCGGCGGCGTTGGGTTGAAGATCCTCGACCTGGATCTCGCCCACGAACTCGGGCGGGTGGGTGTCGGCTTCCATGGACGTGGTTAATTCGAAAGAGAAGGGAGCGGTGTGGTTGCCGGCCGCATCGGCTGATCTTACTTCCACCGTGTAGCTTGTTCCGGGAATTAGATTGGTCAAGAAGATGCCGTGGTCGCGAACCAGTTCCATCTGACCGGCGAATTGGTCCGCCGGCTGCCCCAAGGCCCCGTAACTTATTCGTGAATCTGACGGTTCATCGGTTTGCCAATAGAGCAGCGCGCCGGTTTGAGAAACAGCGGCTGTCATTGGCTCGATGCTGAAGGAAGGCGATGTTTGGTCGGGCGCCGTGCCGGTGGTGAAACTGGAGGCGATACCGCGGGCGCCGCCCAAACTGCCGAAGCTGACTTGCTCTCCCTGAAGATTGGTGCATGTGATTTGATAATCGTAGGTCTGATCCGGGGACAGGCGCACCAGGAGCACCCGGTGCTTCTGTGTTTTCCGCGGATTGGAAACCATTTGAACGGGTCCCCCACCGGCGCGGTAGCGGACCACGCTGTCCGTAGGTTGGTCCGTTTCCCAAAAAAGCGTGGCCGTGGTGTCGGTAGTCTGCTCGATGACCGGGCCGTCGACAATTTCCGGTTCCTTCGGCCCTCCGCGGCGGCGGGTGTAAAAACTGCCGATCTCGCTCAGAGTAGGGCCGTTCCCCAGGGCGTCGGTGGAAGAAACGCGGAAGAAATAAAGGGTGTCCTCCTCCAGGCCTACCAGCGGCAGGTTGTGATGGGTGACCAACTGCGCTTTACTTTTGGATTCGATAAGGGTCTCCGGCGCCGGGCCGTAATGAATCATGCTGTCAGCTGCTTCATCCGTTTCCCAGCGAATGACAGCCGATTGCGGGCTGATCCCATGCACCGCGGGTCCCTCGGTAATCACCGGCGGGGTGGTATCCACTTCAGGAAGGGTGATGAATGAGGCCCATTCGCTGAGAACCGGCCCGTTTCCATAAACATCGCTGCTGTACACCAGGTAGGTGTATTCGGTCTCAGGGCTCAGGTTGGTCAATAGAACCGAGTGTTCGTAGACCGGTTCGTGTTGCTCCGCGGTGTCGAAGGCGTCACCGTGGCGGTAGGAAACGCCGCTGCCTGCGGGTTCGTCCGTACGCCAGATAACCGTGGCGCGCGTGTCGGAAATGTCAATGACCATGGGACCCTCGACAATCAGCGGGGGGTCCGTGTCAGCCAGGGGTAGGGTTGTAAAGCTTACCGTTCCGCCGGTGGCCGGTCCGTTCCCCGCGCCGTCGCTGGAGGACACCGATACCAGGTAGGTTGTCTCCGGCGTCAGTTCGGTCAACACGAAGCGATGGTCCGTGCTGAGGGTTGCATCGAAGACCTGGTTTTCCGCTACCTCTAGGATGCCGAAATTGACGGTTCCATCCGCGGCCTCGTCCGTTTCCCAAAACACCGTTGCCTCGGATGCCCCGATCTCGGAAATGTGAGGACCCGCAATGATCAGCGGCGGCGTGGTATCGGGGGTCGAAAGCGTGGTGAAAGTGAGCACCTCGCTTAGGGTGGGTCCGTTGTCTTCCGCGTCAGTGGCCGAGGCGCGCACCTGGTAGGCCGTGTCCGGCGAAAGACCTTCCAGGGTTACCGCGTGGTAAGTTCGCAAACCGTCGATTTGAACACGGGTATCGACGGAGCCGGTCAGGCCGTAGTCCAGAACCGTGCTTGCGGGTTCATCGGTTTGCCAACTGACCACGGCGCCGGTGTCGGTGACGCCGTTGATATGCGGGCCCGCCACAATAATCGGCGCTTGATTGTCTACAACCGTGTCGCACTGGTAACAGCGAATCAGCGATACTTCTGCCGGGCTTTCTGCCGACGGACCGTCCAGTATCGGCGAGTAAACGGCCAGGCCGTAGGCTGTATCGTCGCAGCCGTCGAATAACAGCGCTTCGATCTCACAAGCGTCCTTGGTGCCCCACCAGTTCCTGTTCACCGCGAAGTTGGCCGGGAAATTCATTTTGAGGTTGTAGTCGGTGTTGCCGTATATATTGTTGTCGTAAACGGGCGCAACGGTGGTGTTGTAGCTGGAGAGAATGACGCCGACCCGGTTGGACGCGATGGTGTTCACGGCAAGTTCAAACCCTTCAAAAAAGCCCTGGACGGCGATGTCGTTCCCGGTAAGCTCACAACCCGTGACCAGACCCCTTCCGCCCATCAGGGCCGTGCCGTTACCGGTGAAGGTGCTGTTGTAAACGTCGACGCGTTCGGTACTGCTCAAACCGAAGCCGTTGTCACTGAAGGTAGAATCGGTGATCACCTTATCGGCGCCGGTCACCGCGGCGTTGTTGCCCGTGAACCGGCAACGGGTGATGGTCATGTCCCAACCCGCATAGCCGCCGATGCCCACATCGTTCCCGGAGAAAACCGAGTCGGTGATGGTGATGGGCCCGCCCTCCCAACAGCAATCGGCCGAAAAACCCACCGCGGCGTCGGAAATGTGCACAAAGGTCAGCGAGGCATTACCGCCCTGGTCGGTAGCGATTCGGATGCCTTCCCAGGCATTCATGCCCCTGGTTTGGCCTCGAAAGACAATCGGGTCCTCGGCCGTGGCGTCAGCCGTCAATGTACCGCGCACCAAAATGCCCACATTCGGGCCGAGGATCACTTCCACACCCGGCTCCACGGTCAGAGAGCCGCCCTCAACGATGATAAGATCCTCGTTCAGGGTATAGGGGCTTTCGGCCCGGGTCCATACAATATCCGCGGCGCAATTTTCGCAAGGTTTCAGCTCGACACTTGCAGGCGTATCGGCAACGGGCCCCGCCAGCACCGGAGAAAAGCTCACGCGGCCCAGGCTGTTTTCGTCGCAGGCATCGACCACACCGGCTTCAATGGCGCAAGCATCGACACCGCCCCACCAGTTACCGCTTAAGTCCTTGTTATTGGCGCCGTCATTCTTCAGATTGAACTGGGTATTGCCAAAAATGTCGTTATTGCTGACCGGGGCGGAGGCGTTGCTGTATTCGGTCAAAATGACCCCTTGTTCGTTACCCGTGATCACATTGTCGGTCAGGGTGAAGCCCTCGAAAAAACCTTGAACGCCCGTGGTATTTCCGGTGATGGTGCAACCGGAAACCGTGCCCCGCCCACCTTTCAGGGCGACCAGATGACCCGTAAAGCTGCTGCCGCTGACACTGACCCGTTCCGTATTGTGCAAACCATAGGTATTGTCGGTAAAGACGGAGTCCGTAATCAGCTTATCCGCGCCGGTGACCGCCGTATCGTTACCCGTGAAGGTACAGCGCACGGCCGTCAATTGCCAACCCGCGTAGCCTCCCAGAGCGGTTTGGTTGTTGCTGAAACCGGTATCGGCGATAGAAACCGGGCCGCCCTCCCAACAACAATCCAGACCGAGTGCGGTGGCCGCATCCGAGATTTCGGCCCAAGCTATGGAGGCCGCGCCTCCCAGTTCCGTCTTGACGGCAATGCCGTCCCATGCACCCTTTTGCGAGGTCGCGCCGCGAATGATGACGGGTTCGGCCTGGGTGCCCGATACGGTCAGGGTCCCGCGGATTTCAATGGTCACGCCCGCTGCGACAACCACCTCCGCGCCGGCTTCTATGGTCAGGGTAGCGCCGGGAAAAATCACCAGGTTTTCGGTCAGGACGTGAGGACTGTCCTGCGCGGTCCAGATCATGTCTTCGGCGCAGTCGGTGCAACGAGTCAGCTCGGTCGTGCCGGGCGCGCCGGCAATGGGCCCGGTCAAAACCGCCGAGTAATGCACCAGGCCGAGCGTGTTGTCGTCACATCCGTCCAGGATTCCGGCTTCGATGGTGCAGGGATCCACGCTGCCCCACCAGTTACCCGACACGTCCTTGTTATTGACGCCGTCATTCTTCAGGTTGAACAGGGTGTTGCCGAAAATATCATTGTTGCTGACCTGGGCCGAAGCGTTGCTGTATTCAGTCAAAATCACGCCCCGGTTGTTGTCGGTGATCACATTGTCCGTTAGGGTGAAGCCCTCGAACCGGCCTTCGACAGCCGTGGTATTGCCACTGATAGTGCAACCTGAAACCGTGCCCCGGCCGCCTTTCAACGCGGTTTGGTGACCCGTAAAGCTGCTGTTGCTGACATCCACTCTTTCGGTGTTGTACAAACCAAAGGTGTTGTCGGTAAAACTGGAATCGGTAATCACCTTATCCGCACCGGTGATCGCCTTGTCGTTGCCCGTGAACGTACAACGCGTCACCGTAATATCCCAGCCCGCGTAGCCGCCCAGGGCGATTTCGTTATTGTTGAAGGCACTGTCGGAAATGGAGACGGGGCCGCCTCCCCAACAACATTCAACCGACAAACCCGTGACCGCACCCGAGATGGTAACGAACTGTAGATCGGCATTCCCGCCCGCCTCGTTGGCGACGGCGATTCCAGGCCAGGACCCGCCTTTTAGCGCGGGTTGGAAGACGATTTCGTTGCCGGAAGAACCGACGGCAGTCAAGGTGCCGCGAACCTCGAGACCGGCGCTCTCTTCAAAATCGATGACCACGCCGGGCTCTATGGTCAGGTTGACGCCGGGAAATACAACCAGGTCACAGGTAACGGTATACGGGCCCTGGGCAGCGGTCAGGGTCTGGTCGGTAAAGATGCCGCCGCATAGCTCCGTGCCCGTCCCGGCCGCGGTCTGATGGGGAAAAGCGGCCGATATGAAAGCCAAAATGAATCCCGTTACCCACATCCGTCGGCGATGACGCCTGGACGGGCGCTGAAACCGAACTGTCCCGGCTTGCTCCGGTTCGGTTTGAAAACGAAAGTTGCCCGCCGAGGCGAACTGAATGGCTTTGCGGGTGTTCACGATTAATTCCTCCGGAAAGATGAGGGTGCGGCTAAGGTCTTTAAAACCGAGTGAAAGATAACCCTCCGGCGGCGCACGGCGATCTTGAAGGCGCCCGATTTTCCACTCCCATGATAGGACAATGGAGACCGACCTAACTAACAAAGCGAAAAAGAGAGAAATATTAGCTATCGATAATTGAAAAAAAAAATGCCCGCCCATCCGTAGTTGAACGGCGGCAGCGTCGCCGGTCCTCGTACCGACAGCCTCAGCGTTCATTAGCCGGTGGTGCGTCGGCCCGGTCCACCGTTTTCCCTAGCATGGACGACTTGCGGCCGGCTATAATGGCGCAACAAGGAGCCTCCATGACGAATAAAGTTGAATTGATTGACTGGCACGAGCCTTTTGCCGAGTTTCTGGAATTGTTACTCAACCCGGTAGGCATCGAGGTCCTGTCTGAAATACAGGTTATGAGCAAGCCGCCGCGAGCGGACATCTTATTGTTGCGCAACGTGGGACCGCATACAGAGGAGCAGAGACAGCGACTCTGCGACGCCGTTCGCGACAGTCACGCAAGCCATATATTCATCGAGTTCAAATACTCGGAGACCATTACCGAGGCCCACCTGATCAAGGCGCCGGCATACGGTATCTTCTATCGCGAGTCGAAAAAATTGAAACCGTCCGAGGTGGATACCTTTATCGTCAGTTCGAAAACCCCTTCGAGCCAACTGATCGAAGATGCGGGTTACCGATGGGCGGAGGAAGGTATCTTGAGATCCCAGATACCGGGATTTCGCATGACGCCCATTATCTCGCTCAACGACCTGCCCAACACACCGCACAACCTTCTGTTCAAGGTGTTTGCGAGTAAGCTCAAGCAAAAGAGACTCGCATTTGATAAAATAAAGGACAGAAGAGCCGACGTGATGAGCGGTGAATTGAGCGCGCTGATTATAGGTCTCCAGAAAATCATGCTGAGCAAGGAGTTCGAAATGGCGACTGAGACCATCACCAGTGAAGAGATCAAAAGAATCGGTATGGCATACGCTAAAAGAATGATGAAGGATTTTCCCGTTGAAGAGCGCCTGGAAGGCGTGCCGTTCAAAGAGCGCCTTAAAGGCGTTCCGCTGGAAGAGCGCCTTAAAGGCGTTCCGCTGGAAGAGCGCCTTAAAGGCGTTCCGCTTGAAGAGCGCCTTAAAGGCGTTCCGCTTGAAGAGCGCCTTGAAGACGTGTCGGACGAAGAGCTTTTGAGGTTATTGGAAGCCAGGAGAAAAGCCGGACGAAATCATTGAGGGACTCATTCCTGCCTGACAGTCCAGAAGTTCGACGTGCCGACCCCAAAAATTTATGCCTCCTGTCAGGTCCGAAACGGTCGATGGAATAAGGGCGGGACCGGGCACTCGGCCTTGTTTTCGCGCTTTTTCCCATTGTAATCCTGTGCGATAATGTGCATTGCCACCACGTTCGCTGGTATCACCGTCTTGTTTTCAACTCAATGGTTCATGACTCACCGAACCTTAAAAAGGAGTCAACGATCGATACGCTCGAACCCGCCTATGAACCGCACCGGGACTCGCGTAGCGAGCCCAGCCGGACTTTTATCAAGCCCGGTTTCGGTCTGGTTCCCCAACAACCCGGAAAGTTGTGGACAGTTGTCGGCAGTAGTATCGCGGTGACTCTTTTCGATGCCCGTCGCAGAGTCGGCGGCATGACGCATTATTCTCGCCCCATTCGTCAGCCGGAGTACCCCTCGACCGCTTTTTACGCGGCGCCCGCCATCGTCTGGCTGGTCCGCCAGTTCTTACAGTCCGGTTCCGAAGCCCGTCATTTGGAAGCACAGGTTTACGGCGGCGCCTCCAGCGAGGACGCGCCTTATTTTGTGCCCGATCTGCACCACCACAACGCGCGGGTCGGTTTGGAAATCCTGGAAAAGTCGGGGATCATGGTCAGTTCCATGGACGTCGGCGGTTATCGCGGCCGGAAGATCGTGTTCAACACCCTCACCGGGGAGAGCGCGGTCATCAAGGTCAGCCATATCCGCGACCATGATTGGTACCCGCAGCTGGAAACGGGGGATGCCTGAGTTGAACAGTCCTTTCTTTACAGACAGTAGCGGCAATATAAACATCGAGGGAATGATGCAGATCTCTGATCGCGAATTCAAGCTTTTCAGCGATCTCATCTACAAACACTTCGGTATTCACCTCACCGAGGCCAAGCGTTCGCTGCTTGTGCGGCGCCTGCAAAACCTGTTGCGCACCAGCGGCTTCAAAACCTTTCACGACTACTACGAATACCTGATGAAGCACCCATCCGACAGCAACTTCTCGGAACTGGTCAACCGCATCACCACCAATTACACCTTCTTCAATCGCGAGCCGGACCACTTCGAGTATTTCAGTAAAGTGGCCTTGCCCTGGATGCACGATATCCACCTGGCTCGCAACAGTCGCGACCTGCGCGTGTGGTGCGCCGCGGCCTCTACCGGCGAGGAACCCTATATGTTGGCCATGCTGATGATGGAGTTCTTCGGCGGCAACTACATGTTGTGGGACGCCGGCGTGCTGGCCACCGACATATCGGAAAAAGCGCTGAAGACCGCGGTGGCGGGCGTCTATCCCGCCGACGAGTTCGACCGGCTGCCCGTACACCTGCGCACCAAATACTTCAAGGAAACCGGAAACGGGGAGTACGAGGCGGCGCCGCGACTGAAACGCGAGGTCACCTATCGCCGCTTCAACCTCATCAACCGCACCTATCCGTTCAAGCGTCCATTCGACGTTATCTTCTGCCGTAATGTGATGATTTACTTCGACAATCCTACCAAGGAGCATGTCCTGCGGCAGTTACACGCCAACCTTGCGCCCGGAGGTTTTTTGTTCATCGGGCATTCGGAGTCCATTATGCACCGCAAATCACACTGGCAATACCTCAAACCCGCGGCTTACAGGAAGATAGGATGAATGGGAAGAAGGTAATTCGCGTTCTGGTAGTCGATGATTCGGCGCTGGTTCGCAAGGTTCTGGCCGCCGGTTTGGACATGGACCCGGGCATCAAGGTGGTCGGCACTGCCTCCGACCCTTTTGTGGCCCGGGACATGATTGTCCGAAAAATGCCGAACGTGTTGACCCTGGATGTGGAGATGCCGCGCATGGACGGAGTGGATTTCCTGCGCAAGCTGATGCCGCAGTTCCCCTTGCCGGTGGTCATGGTCAGCGCCCTGACCCAACGCGGTAAGCAGATCACCATCGAAGCCCTGGAAGCCGGGGCGGTCGATTTCGTCACCAAGCCGTCCTCCAACCTGGAAGAAGGCCTGAACGCCATGATGCAGGAGTTGCGCACCAAGGTCAAAATTGCCTCCATGGTCAATGTCAGTCATTGGAAGTCGCGCAAGCCCGCAATGCGCCCCAAGAACAAACCCAGGGCCCTGGCCGAGTCCACCGATAAAGTCGTTGCCGTGGGCGCCTCGACCGGCGGCACCGAGGCCATTCGCGAGGTCTTGAGCTACATGCCGGCCAATATGCCGGGCACCGTGGTGGTGCAACATATGCCGCCTGGGTTCACGCGCATGTTCGCGGAACGCCTGAACCAACAATGCGCGGCGATCGTCAAGGAGGCGGAAAGCGGCGACCGCATCATGCCCGGCCGGGTCCTGATTGCCCCGGGCGACAAGCACATGCGCGTGAAACGGCGCGGCGGCATCTACGAGGTGGTCTGCGAGCCGGGACTGCCGGTGATGGGTCACTGCCCCTCGGTAGAAGTCATGATGCAGTCGGTAGCGGCGGAGGTCGGCGCCAACGCGGTAGGCGTGATGCTGACGGGCATGGGCCGGGACGGCTGCACGGGTCTGTTGGCGATGCGCCAGGCGGGCGCATCGACCATCGTGCAGGACGAGAGTACCTGCGTGGTCTTCGGTATGCCCAAGGAAGCCCGGGACATCGGCGCGGCCCAGCGGGTGCTGCCCTTATCGCAGATCGGTACAAGCATCCTCCGGCTGGTTAAGTAAACTGTTTCGGCGCGATCGGGGTTAATTGCGAAGAGTTGCTAAGTAGTTGGAGCTATGGTAATCTACAGCTTGATCTAATGGAATCCTCTGCCTGAAAAATTTGCTGCCGGATCATTTAGTGACTCTGGTCAACATATGACCCATTCGTGGACAGGTAGAATCCAGATACATTTCAATTTGAAGGAAGAAACCATGAAACTAAGACTGGAAGACCTTAAAGTGAACAGCTTCGTTACCAACGAGTCGGTTAAGGTTAAGGCAGGCGCCTTGCCGCCTACCGAGGCCGCCAACTGCACGACGCCCCAGGTATGCGGCGTTCCCTCCCGTTTTTGCTATACCAATTGGTGTCCGTCGGACTGGACCGAATGCGGTCCCACCGACCTTTGCTAGATAAGTTTTCGATACAAGTGAACGGCTCCGGGGATTTCCGGAGCCGTTTCCTGACCCGCGAGTTACGCGGTTTGCCCCACGGGAACGTTCACGTTGGTTCCATTCCCGGCGACATAACCGGATTGAAAACGAAAGGGGGCGCCGTTCTCGGGCAGTGGTATTGTCAAAATAAAAAATACAACACGAAAGCCGGGAATCGGACTTTTTCTGCATGAAAAAGGAGTTTAGAGCCCGGAAATTGAACGCTGAGAACTCACGGAGCCATATCTTTTCTCAATTTCGGCGCCGTGAGCCGTCGATTTCACAACTTCCTACCTGATTCGAAGCCTCCCCGGCCGAGAGCCCTGGACGCATTTCCGCGAAAAACAACCTGGGTTGATAGTTCGTTGGGCACTTTTCCGGGATTGGAACCACCTCCGGGTTGTTCAGGTATAACCAATCCCGGGAACGGAACCGGTCTTCGACTCCGAACACGGTCCCGCTCCCGAGAACGGAACCACCTCGACGAGTGTCAACCGGTTCCATTCTCGGGTAAAAGCCCCCTCTGTGTCGATCCAAGAGGTCTTTTTGAGCAAAAAGTTGATGATATTCAGCCCATACCTGGATAGTACAACTAAACGAGGCGTGCTTTCTCAAGAACAATGTGTCTGTGGTCATCTCGGCCGGCTCTATGGATTCTGGCGGCCGGCGGAACAATCCGCCGACGGCATAGGCCGGATCGGGTTTGGTGTCGTAGTTTTGAACGGTCATGGATGTTACTCCAATTCGCGGCAACAGTTCCGACGGGCCGGGTAGGCGGTCAGCTTGCAGGGGGCACCACCGAGAGCGGGTGTTTTTTGTGTAGACTTGACCTTCCCATATTTTTGCCGATGGATGAAAAGACGGGCCTTTTCTGCACGCTTTCGGCCAACGAGATCTAATTCGAACAACGACTCAAACCAGGCTTGTCAGTTTATGCGCTGAAGCTTGGAAAAAAGGGGGAGAGAGGAAATGGAGGCTCGGGGTGATCACCCCCTTTCCCAAATCGCCCTGTCCGTGGTTTGGATGACCCTTTTTTTCTTATGCCCGTCTGCAACGGGGCAGCACCAATACAGAATCACCCGAATCGGCACCGAGCAGGGTCTTTCCGAAGGCCATGTTTACTGCGTTCTCCAAGACAGTCGCGGGTTTATGTGGTTCGGAACCCGCGATGGGCTCAACCGCTATGACGGCTACGAGTTCAAAATTTACCGCCACAATCCCGACGACGTAAATTCAATCTCTAATAACTTCATCTATGTACTCTGGGAGGACGCCGACGGTGATCTGTGGATCGGAACCAACGGAGGGGGGCTCAACCGCTTTGATCGAACGCTGGAGAGGTTTATCCGATACCGTCACGATCCTAACGACAGCAACAGCCTGAGCCACGGCATCGTTCGTGGTATTGCCGGGGATTCGCGAAAGCGGGGCGCTCCCTTGTGGATTGCTACAATGGGCGGCGGTCTCAACCGTCTCGATGTGAACGAGGGTCGATTCACTCACTATCGCCACGATCCGAAACGGAACGACAGCCTCGATTCCGACAACATCTGGTGCCTTACCTGGGCGCGAAACGACACGGTTTGGGTTGGCTCCAGCGATGCCGGTCTCAGCATGATGCATGCCTCGGAACCCGGCAAATTCAAGCGCTTCGGCTATTACCCCGATAGCTCCGACGGTCTTACCGAGAGCTCGGTATGGGCTCTCTACAGCGATGCGGAAAACACCCTCTGGCTCGGCACTGAAAGCGGCTTGAAACGCTTGGGAGCCGGCGCGGACCGCATTGAAACCGTCCAACAGCCCACGGAACGAGGCACCAGGTACATCGAAATCATTATTCAGGCCCAAGACGGCGCTCTATGGATCGGTACCGATGTCGGCCTGTTCCGTTACGACCCGGTCAACGGCGACATATCCGAATGGCGCCATGACCCGGGCGATCCCAACACACTGGCTCAGAATGGTGTTTGGGCGCTATATCAAGACAATCGGGGCAATATTTGGGTAACGCATTTTGGCAATGGGATCAGCCTCATGACACTCAATCCCTTCGACAGCTACCGGGCGGGGGGCGCCGGGGAAGCAGCGAGCGCCCTGCTCATGGATCGTGCGGGCGATCTCTGGCTCGGAACCCCAAATAGCGGCTTGCCGCGATATGAAAACGCAACACTCGGAAACAAAAACAGGCAGGATCATCCCTTAGAACATGTTATTTCTTCCATATCGGCACTTGTTGAGAATCGACACGGCAATCTTTGGATCGGTACCCATAAAGAGGGTTTGTACTATTTTGATCGAGCCACAGAAGAACTAACTAATTTCAGATATGATCCTGAGATACCCTACAGCCTGACCAATGATTGGGTCAACACCATTTTAGAGGAACCCAACGGAGTGTTATGGGTGGGAACCGATAGCGGCCTGAGCCTAATGGAAACCGACCGGCCGGGTGTGTTTACCAACTACTACCCTGATCCCCACAACCCCAAGAGCTTGAGCGATTTCGAAATTAACTGTATTTTCCCCTCCGCGTCGTGGGACACCCTTTGGATCGCTACCTTCTATGGAGGTCTGAACCGAATGGCGCTCGACCGACCCGGAGAGTTTGTCAGTTATCGACACCAGGCGGACAATCCTGCTTCGCTCAGCTCCGACACCGTGTTTGCCATTGCCCAAAAACGGGCGGGTACACTGTGGCTTGGTACTTCCAACGGTCTCAACCGCTTCGATATCGCGACCGGGGAGTCCAAAACATTCTTGAAACAGGAAGGGCTTGACAGCAATATCATCTATTGCATTGTGGCCGATGAGCAGGGAAATCTGTGGCTGAGCACACCCAAGAGTCTATCTCGCTTTGATCCGGTGACCGAAAAATTTAAATCATTCGATCGCAACAACGGCCTGGCCGTGGAGGATTTTCGCGAACGCAGCGGATTGCGCGACGCGAACGGACGCCTCTATTTTGGTGGGGTGGGTGGGGTGGTTGCCTTTTCTCCCGAGGATATCATCGTCGACCCCCACCCGCCGCAAATCGCAATCACCTCTTTTCTCCTGAACAATCAACGCGTCAGACCAAGACATCACGACCCCGGTTCTCCTTTGCTGAAATCCATCGAAGAAACCGATTCCGCGGGCCTTTCCTACAAGGACCGGGATCTGACGTTTCGCTTTACAGCCATGCACTATACCGGCCCAATGAAAAACCGGCTCATGTATCGCCTTGAAGGTTATGATGAGGACTGGATCGAAACCAGGGTCGATGACGGCCGCGCCAACTACACCAACCTGGATCCGGGCAGCTATACGTTTCACGTCAAGGGCAGCAACCTGGACGGTGTCTGGAGCGAACAGAAGAGTCTGGAGATCCACATTCCGGCACCGCCTTGGAAGACGTGGTGGGCTTTTGGGCTCTACGGGCTGTTCCTGGGCTCCCTGTTGGCCGCCTACCTGCGCGGCCAACGCCGCAAGTTGCACTACGAACGCTCTATCGTCGAGCATCTGCGACAGGTAGATCGGCTAAAGGGCGAACTCAACCGAAGTCTGGAACACAAGGTTGCCGAAAGGACTGAGCAGCTGCAAGCCCGGAACCAGGAGCTGGAAACCCTGGACAGGATCGTCGAGGTGATCAATCGGGAACATGACCTGGAGGACGTCCTGGAGACCATCCTGGGGGAAGCATTGTCGCTGATTCCCCGTGCGGTAACGGGTTCCGTCCTACTCCGCAACCGGCATAAAGCTCAAATCGATATCGTCGCAACGAAAGGTTACGATCAGGTCAAACCCGCTTCCGTTTTCCTTACCTATGAAGAAATGGTTTCCCTGTATACGGAGGACTCGAAAGAAGTCGAACCGGGTATCTACCTGCTGGGCCCGGATGCAAGCACCCCCGACCGGCACGGCCTTGTCGCCCATCCCGGTCCGGCCTCGATCCTGGCCATGGCGCTTTACCTGGAGGGTCAATTGGAGGGTTTCCTGACATTGGCCGACAGCTCGATGACAAACGCCTTCAAGGATGCCGATTTTCGCAAGATATCGCGCTTTCGCGACCATGCGGTAACCGCGATCGCCAAGGCCGGCGCCCTGCGCGATCTGATCGATGCACAGCGGGAGCTCACGGCGTCCGCCCATGAGGCGGGCATGGCCGAAATCGCCTCCGAGATGCTGCACAATATGGGCAATGTGCTCAATAGTGTCAAGACCTCAGGCTCCATTATCAGGGAAGGACTGCAAGACAACAAATGGCAAGGGCTCCTGGAAAGAGTCAGCACGTTTTTCAGCGAGGGAACTGACAATCCGTCTCATCAACGAAACGGAAAGCTTGTCGCTATTTTAGTAGCAGCCAACTCGGCTTTTAGGAAACAGCAAACCAGGATGATGGCCGAATCAGCTCGAATGGACACGGGCCTCCAGAGCATCATGGACATGCTCGAGAAACAGCGCCGCCTGGCGTCTTCAGCCAGGGCCATGGTCGAGGTTGTCGACCTCAACAAAATTGTCGAGGAGACTTTGGAAAGCCACCTGCCCCCCGACACAACCATCGCCGTAAGGAAAGAGCTCGAGCCGCTGCCTCTCCTCACATTGGAAGTCATGAAGCTGCGTCGGATGGTCATATTTACCTATGAGAACGCCTATAAATCGATTATCGGTTCAGAGTCCGGACAGCAGGGCGAGATTCGCATTGTCACCTCCACGAGCAAAGACGATATAAGGCTGGATGTTTGGGACAACGGCGTGGGTCTCGATCAAAAGGAAACCCAAAAAGTGTTTAGCCAGGACCCGCTTTCCGAGTGTTATGGGCTGCATTATTGCGCCAACGCGATCAAGGAAATGGGAGGCCGCATTGAAATCGGCGGCGGACGGGAATCCCGCAGCCGAGTAACCCTGCGGTTCCCCTTGGAACCCGAGACAAGCCGGCACGGTTAGCAGCTTGTAGGCTTGATCTTCCCATATTTTTGCCGATGGATTAAAAGACCGGCCTTTTCAGCATGCTCTCGGCCAACGAAATCCAATTCGAATAACGACTCAAACCATGCCTGGCGGTCTTATGTTCTGAAGCTTGGAAAAAGGAGGGAACAAGGAAATGGAGGCTCGAGGTGATCACTCCCTTTCCAAAATCGCCCTCTCCGTGGTTTGGTTGACCCTTTTTTTCTTATGCCCCTCCGCAATGGGGCAGCAGCAATACAGAATCACCCGAATCGGCGCCGAGCAGGGCCTTTCCGAGGGCCATGTTTACTGCGTTCTCCAAGACAGTCGAGGATTTATGTGGTTCGGAACCCGCGATGGGCTCAACCGCTATGACGGCTACGAGTTCAAAATCTACCGCCATGATCCCGACGACGAAAATTCTATCTCCAATAACTTTGTCTATGCACTCTGGGAGGACGCCCGCGGCGATCTGTGGATCGGAACCAACGGAGGGGGGCTCAACCGCTTTGATCGGACGCGGGAGAGGTTCATCCGATACCGTCACGATCCTAACGACAGCAACAGCCTGAGCCACGACATCGTTCGTGTCATTGCCGGGGATTCGCGGAAGCGGGGCGCTCCCTTGTGGATTGGTACACTGGGCGGGGGTCTCAACCGTTTCGATGTGAACGAGGGTCGGTTCACCCACTATCGTCACGATCCGAATCGGAACGACAGCCTCGATTCCGATGACATCTGGAGCCTTACCTGGGCACGAAACGACACGGTTTGGGTTGGATCCAACGATGCCGGTCTGAACATGATGCGCGCTTGGGAACCTGGCAAATTCAAGCGCTTCGGCTATAATCCCGGCAACCCCGGCGGTCTTACCGAGAGCGGGATATGGTCTCTGTATAGCGATGTGGAGAACACCCTCTGGATCGGTACGGAAAGCGGCTTGAAACGCTTGGGAGTCGGCGAGGACCGTATTGAAGCCATCCAACTGCCCGCGGGCCGGGGGGTCAAGAACATCGATTTCATGATGCAGACCCAAGACGGCGCCCTATGGATGGGTACCAATATCGGCCTATTCCGTTACGACCCGGCCGGCGGCGACCTATCCGAATGGCGCCATGACCCGGGCGATCCAAACACACTGGCTCAGAATGATGTCTGGGGTCTATATGAAGACAATAGGGGCAATATTTGGGTAACCCATTTTGGGAATGGGATCAGTCTCATGACCCTCAATCCCTTCGACAGCTACCGGGCGGGGGACGCCAGGGAAGTCGCGAGCGCCCTGCTAATGGATCGTGCGGGAGATCTCTGGCTTGGAACCTCAACAAGCGGCTTGCCGCGCTATGAAAACGTCACACTGGGAAACAAAAACAGGCGGGATCATCCCTTCGAGCAGCCAATTCCTTCCATATCGGCGCTCCTCGAGAATCGACAAGGCAATCTTTGGATCGGTACCCGTAAAGACGGTTTGTACTATTATGATCGAGCCACTGAAGAGCTAACCAATTTCAGGTATGATCCCAAGATACCCGACAGCCTGAGCGGTAATTGGATCAACACCATTTTTGAGGATCCGCACGGAGTGTTATGGGTGGGAACCGACGGCGGCCTGGACCGGATGGAAACTGACCGGCCGGGTGTGTTTACCAACTACCGCCCCGATCCCCGCAACCCCAAGAGTTTGAGCGATTTCGAGATCAACTGCATTTTCCCCTCCCCGGAAAACACCCTTTGGCTCGCTACCTTCTACGGTGGCCTGAACCGAATGGCGCTCGAGAGGCCCGGAGACTTTGTCAGCTATCGGCGCCAGGCGGACAATCCGGCTTCGCTCAGCTCCGACACCGTGTTTGCCATTGCCCAAAAACAGGCAGGTACACTTTGGCTTGGTACTTCCAACGGCCTCAACCGTTTCGATACCGCGACCGGGGAGACCAAAGTATTCTTGAAACAGGAAGGGCTTGCCGGCAACATTATCTACAGCATTGTGGCCGATGATCGGGGCGATCTGTGGCTGAGCACACCCAAGAGTCTGTCTCACTTTGATCCGGTGACCGAGAAATTCAAATCATTCGATCGCAACAACGGCCTGGCCGTGGACGATTTTCGCGAACGCAGTGGATTTCGCGACGCGAACGGACGCCTCTACTTCGGTGGAGTGGGTGGAGTGGTTGCCTTTTCTCCCGAGGATATTATTGCCGACCCCCACCCGCCGCAAATTGCACTCACCTCTTTCCTACTGAACAATCAACGCGTCAGACCAAGGCACCACGACCCCCATTCTCCCTTGCTGAAATCCATCGAAGAAACCGATTCCGTGGACCTCTCCTACAAGGACCGGGACCTGACGTTTCGTTTTACAGCCATGCACTATACCGCCCCAATGAAAAACCGGCTCATGTATCGCCTGGAAGGCTATGATGAGGATTGGATCGAAACCAGGGTCGATGACGGCCGCGCCAACTACACCAACCTGGATCCCGGCAGCTATACGTTTCACGTCAAGGGCAGCAACCCGGACGGTGTCTGGAGCAAACAGAAGAGTCTGGAGATCCATATTCCGACGCCGCCCTGGAAGACATGGTGGGCTTTCGGGCTCTACGGACTCTTGCTGGGCTCCCTGGTGGCCGCTTACCTACGCGGCCAGCGCCGCAAGTTGCGCTACGAGCGCTCCATCGTCGAGCATCTTCAACAGGTAGATCGGCTCAAGGGCGAGCTCAATCGAAGCCTGGAACACAAGGTTGCCGAAAGGACCCAGCAGCTGCAAACCCGGACCAGGCAACTGCAAGCCCGGAACCAGGAGCTGGAAACCCTGGACAGGATCGTCGAGGTGATCAATCGGGAACATGACCTGCAAGACGTCCTGGAGACCATCTTGGGAGAAGCACTGTCGCTGATTCCCCGTGCGGTAAAGGGTTCCGTCCTACTCCGCAACCGGCATAAAGCTCAAATCGATATCGTCGCAACGAAGGGTTACGGTCCGTACAAACCCGCTCCCGTTTCCCTTACCTATGAAGAAATGGTTTCCCTGTATACGCGCGACTCGAGAGAAGTCGAAACGGGAATCTACCTGCTGGGCCCGGATGCTGGAAACCCCGGTGAACATGGCCTCGCCTCCCATTCCGGTCCGGCCTCGATCCTGGCCATGGCGCTCTACCTGGAGGGTGAATTGGAGGGTTTCCTGACTTTGGCCAACAGCTCGATCACAAACGCTTTCAAGGATGCCGATTTCCGCAAGATATCTCGCTTTCGCGATCACGCGGTAACCGCGATCGCCAAGGCCGGCGCCCTTCGCGACCTGATCGATGCACAGCGGGAACTCACGGCATCCGCCCATGAGGCGGGCATGGCCGAAATCGCCTCCGAGATGCTGCACAACATGGGCAATGTGCTCAATAGTGTCAGGACCTCAGGCTCCATCATCAGGGAAGGACTGCAAGACAATAAATGGCAAGGGCTGCTGGAAAGGGTCAGCACGTTTTTCAGCGAGGAAACTGACCATCCGTCTCATCAACGAAACGAAAAACTTGTCGCTATTTTAGCAGCGGCCAACGCGGCTGTCAGTAAACAGCAAACCAGGATGTTGACCGAATCAGCCCGAATGGACACGGGCCTGCAAAACATCATGGACATGCTCGAGAAACAGCGCCGCCTGACGTCTTCAGCCAGGGCCGTGGTTGAGATTGTCGACCTCAACAGAATTGTCGAGGAGACTTTGCAAAGCCACCTGCCCCCCGACAAAAACATCGTCGTAAGGAAAGAGCTCGAGCCGCTGCCCCCTCTCATGTTGGAAGTCATGAAGCTGCGTCGGATGGTCATATTTACCTATGAGAACGCCTATAAATCGATTGCCGGTTCAAAATCCGGACAGCAGGGCGAGATTCGCATTGTCACCTCCACGAGCAAAGACGATATAAGGCTGGATGTTTGGGACAACGGTGTGGGTCTCGATAAAAAGGAAACCCAAAAAGTGTTCAGCCAGGATCCGCTTTCCGAGAGTTTCGGACTGCATTATTGCGCCAACGCGATCAAGGAAATGGGAGGCCGCATAGAAATCGGCCGCGGACAGCGATCCCACAGCCGAGTAACCCTGCGGTTCCCCATAGAATCCGAGGTAAAGTAGTAAAGTAGTACGGCCGGCAGCTTGCCGAAGTCAATAAGCGTGGTTGCCGTTCCGGAAGGTGAGCAAATTTACCGCGAACGGGGTACAGAGGAGTGTTGTTGATGGTCGCCGGGCGGATAGGTTTCGGTTGATCCTTTGGGTACATTGTAATAGACCCGGACCGTGTCTCTTTAATTGCCCCGGCGCACGCCTCTAACATTTCGCTGATGAACGGTTCGGCCTTCCCAGTCCCGGCTGAACAAGCCTTGCTACTTGCGTTCGGCGAACGGCAACTTGTATACTACGACCGTTTGCCTGACGCGAGAGGGGAACCCATTTGGCCGACCGTTTTGAATCGATGCAAAAGTTCCAGCTCGGCTTTTGTTATGTAGCCTTGGCCGGGTTCTCTTTCGGCATTGTCCTGCAGCAGAGTTTGCTGACCCTTTTCGCGATTTTTTCTCTGGTTCTCGGCGCCATGCGCGGCGGATTTCCCACCTACATGCTCTCCCGCGCACGCCTGGCCGTTTTGTTATTCCTGGGCGTCTTGCTTTTGACCACCTGGATCAATAAGGATCTCTATCCCTCGCCTGAACGGGTGCGCATTCAGTGGCCCGTCTTCGTCTATTGGGTGCTCGCCCCCATGGTGGTCGCCGGAATCGACTATCGAAAACTGCATCGCACCCTGGTGATCTGCTCCGCGCCCGGCCTGCTCTACAGCTTTTACTGGCTGCTGCAACCCGACGAGATCCTGCATGCCCTGAAGGTCGGTTTCACCATGTTCCCCAGGGCCCACGGTTTCGAGAGCAACGCCATCACTTACGCGGAAGGTCTGACCGTAATCGGCGCCTGGAGCCTGGCGCGGTTGGCCTGGGATGTGGACCCCAAGGAGCGCCGTTGGATCAGGATTCACCTGGCCCTGTCCGTCCTGGTCATCGTGTTCTCGCGCGTGCGGTCCGGGTTGTTGGGTTTCGGCATCCTGTTCCTTCTGCACGGATTATTGACCCCGCATTTGCGCAAGAAGAGTCTCATCGCCCTGGCCGCCATGATGACGCTTTTTGCCCTGGGAACCCTGTTCTTCGGCTTTAACGTGGCCTCGCTTCAGGAACGCGTCGACCTTTTGAACGCCAACCTGGATTTGATCAAGCAGAGCCCCTGGATCGGTATCGGCCCCAACAAGTTCATGCTGACCCTGGAAAACGGGCAGGTCATACCGGAGCATCCGCACAATACCCTGATCGGCATCCTGGTCGAGGCCGGCGTGGTCGGCTTATGCGCCTACCTGGCGATGATTGCGGTTCTTGCTCGGCAACTGTTTCATGTCTACCGGGCGCGGCACCGGCCCGGCGATCCCCTGGACTGGCCGGTTCGGGCCCTGCTCTACGTGTTCGTGCTCTACCACATCTTCGGGATCTTCGACTACAACTTCAACGATACCGAGAGCCTGTTGATGCACGGTCTCCATTGGGGCATCATCACGGAACTGTGGCGCCGACTTCCGCAAGCCGGCGCCGAGAGAACCGCCGATCAGGAAGAGACCAACTTGTCTTCCGAGGCGGATTCCGTCAAGCCGTACTTCAGGGCGAATTTATCGGGCACACAGAAGTAGGTCATGGAGATGCTGGGGTTGCCGTGCCGGCCCTTACTGTAGGGATAGATGGTGCGTGTACGGTTGGTGTATTCTTCCTGGACGAAGTACCCTGCCTTGCTCGCGCAACGCGCCCAACTCCAACGGCCGTGGCGGCTGTCCGCGGTTCTGGCGGGTCGCAGGCCCTGGCCGCTCATCTCATGCACATAGCGGAAGCCCGCGTGGTAGGTGTTCCAGGCCGTTTGCAGCAGGTCCTCATCACTCAAGCCGGTCTCTTCCGTGAAGATGAGGAAGATACCCGCTTTCTGGTAGCCCTTGAACACTTCTACCATCTGTTCATTGGTCTGGTTGCGGACCTCGTGGAAGCCGTTGCCTACCATCATCACCGCGCCGTCCGCCGAGACCTTCCTTTCGGACAGGAAAGAGGTGACCAGATCGGGATGACCGATATCGGCGTTGCGAATGAATTCCATGTTGGCGGGTAACTCGCCGCGTTCCTTCTCGGCGAGGGCGGCATCGATGGCCGCGTCTTCCAGGTCGGCGCCGAAGTAACGGATACCTTCCCGACCTGACCGCTCACAGCGCTGTCGGGTGGCTTCGCCTTTGCCCACCGCGTGTTCGATAAACACGTCATAGGTGAATCCGGTCACCTGGCAAAACCGATCCAAGGCATCGTTTGCGGTCGCAAAGGTTTTGGCGTTGGCGTCCTGGCTGGCCGCCACGTTCTCGCCGCGCGAGACCCAGGGCCCGTCGCGGTGCCCGTGCAGCAGTTGGTTCAGGCCGTTCAGATAGCCGTCGTAGGCCGCGATGATGCCGAAAGGTCCCGGACCCCGCTGAAAAACACGCTCGCCGAGGCGGTTGATCTTACCGTCCCTCAGCAATCCGGCTTGATCGAGCAGGTTGAGCATATTGCTCTGCAGGAAGGTCACGTGATCGGTAGGCGCGGCGCCCCGTTTCATTTTAGAGGATAGCAGGTTGGCGCGCAGGCCGAGGACCAGGGGCACCAGGCGATAACCCAGTTCGATCTGGTCCCAATCGGGAACCCAGGTTCCGGTGCGGCGTCCTTTTACTTTGTAGCTGAAGAAGCGGCCCAACAGTTCGGAATCACCCTTACGACCCTTGGAAGCGATCCAGTCGCGTACCATGTGGGTCATGCGGATACGGTAATCCCCGTCCAGAGGGGTTGCGGCTTCCAAAGTACCGCGCGCGGCGGCGTTTTCGCCCACGTGGAAGACGCCTTCGCCCAAACGCAGCAAGCCGCGCGAGTGGAGGAAGTGCAGGTCGATGGAAAGCTGGTGCGCATCCAACCCCTTTTCTGCGGCCAGGGCCTTCACGTCCAGACTGCCGTGTTCCAGCAGGATATCGATCAGGCCCAGTTCCCGGTGCACGCCCAGCACCTGGCGCAGTAACCAGAGGTCCGGCGGCGCGGTAATGTTGGCGGTGTAGACCATATTGTGGATGACTTTCCTGGTCCGCTTGATGGACAACTGTTCATCCTCGGTGAGGTCGACACTTTTCAGGTAGCTGTCGAAACGACCCAGCCAGCGTAAGATGCGGGTGCCGTCGGCAAACAGATGCGGGACATGATCCGCGAACAGCCGGAAACTTTCCTCGACGATGTAGGGAAACCCGGCGCTGGAGAGATTGGAGCCGCCTGTCGCCACGCGGATCAAAGGCCAGGAATAGGGATCCTTCAACGTACCGCAAGCATCTAATTCGCCGCGCAAGCGCTCCGCGTTCAGGTAGTGTGCCGTAATTGCCATATTGCCTCCTCAACTGTTGGGGGTGACCGTCCCTGTAAGTCGAAAGGGCCTACCATATATTATACGGCATCGTTGCGCAACGGCTATTCTCTTCCCAAGCATGTTTCAGGCATTGCAGACGATACCGCAATCGAAAAATGCGGTGGTCGATTCATTCCGGGCAAGCTTGCCTCTCGTCATCTCGCTTGCGGTAAGCGCGTGATGGATGCGGGATCGGGAGGGCCGGAAATTACAATATTTTACATCGCGGGTCCTTCCCGGAAACCTATGATGAGGAAACCGTAGTGTTTTGCTTGCGCCTTGGCGCTGCTGAATAACGACTACAAAATGCGATCGGAAGGGAAACCCTGTTCAACGCCGACACGGGTGCTGCTAAGATAGTGCCTGTTCGTTTTCCCTTCGTAGGGCTTAAACTAGGAGGATCTGGATCGTTATGAGCGCTCTCCGAATGTTGCTTCCCAGCCTTTGCGTCTGCCTGGCCGTCACCGCGACCGCCGGCGACTGGACCCACTGGCGCGGACCGGACCAAAACGGTTATTCCACCCAGAAGAACCTTCCCTCAAGCTGGTCGAAAGACGGCGAAAATTTATTGTGGCATGCTAATGTGGGCACCCGCGCCACCCCCATGATCATGGGCGACCGGGTTTTTATGATCGGTCGCGTCGGCTCGGGCGAAACCCTGCAAGAGCGGGTCATCTGCCTCAGCCTGAAAGACGGCAAGACCATCTGGGAACACCGCTTCAACGTGTTCCTCACCGACATCGTGGAGCACCGCCTGGGCTGGGCCCATATCGCGGGTGATGCCGCTACCGGCTATATCTACGCTCACGGCGTCCAAGGCCTGTTGTGGTGCTTCGACAAGGACGGCAAGGTGATTTGGAGCCGCTCGCTCACCGAATCCCTGGGCCGGATCTCCGGTTACGGCGGCCGCACCCACTCTCCCATCGTGGTCAACGACATGGTGATCATGGGCTCCAGCATCAGTTCCTGGGGCAAATTCGGCCGCGCCCTGCACCGCGTGGCCGCCATGGACAAAATGACCGGCGAGATTCGCTGGTGGTACACCGCTCCCGGCCGCATGCTGGACACCACCTACTCGGTGCCCGTGATTGCCGACCTGAACGGGCAACTGGCCATGATCGCCGGTTTTGCCGACGGCTCCGTGCGGGCGCTGCAAGTGAACACCGGCAAAATGATCTGGAGCTACCAATTATCCAAGCGCGGCATCAACACCTCCGTGCTCTATCACGACGGCAAGGTCTACGCCACGCACTCCGAGGAGAACCTTGACACCAACGTCATGGGCGCCATCGTCTGCCTGGACGCTACCAAAACGGGAGATCTCAGTAAAACCGGCGTCATCTGGCGTAGAGACGGTTTGGGTCTGGGCTCTGTCACGCCCACCATGGCCGACGGCATGCTGTTCGCTGCCTCCAACAAGGCCAATCTCTACTGTCTGGACCCGAACACGGGCGAGAAGAAGTGGGAGTTCAATTACGGCACCGCGGCCAAGGGCTCGCCCCTGATCGCGGACGGTAAGATCTACATCGGCGAGGTTGCCGGCAAGTACCACATTCTCAGCTATGACAAAAACGGCGCCAAACGCTTGAGCGAGGAAACCTTCCTTACGGAAAACGGGTCTCCTATCGAGATCTACTCCTCGCCCTCCGTCGGCGACGGCCGCGTTCTGCTGGCCACCAAGGACGATGTCTATTGCATCGGCAGCAACCCTACCGCAATCACCGAAGCAAAACCCAAAGTTTGGAAGACGCCCAAAGGCGGCAAGGCCGCACAACTCCAGGTTCTTCCCAACGAGACCTGGATCGACACGGGTGAATCCCAAAATTACCGCGCCGTGGCCTTCGACGCCAGGGGCAACCGCGTCGGTGAAGTCAAACCCAAGTGGAGCGTCACCGGTATCGACGGCAGTTTCTCAGGCAGCAAGCTGACCACCAAGGCCTCCAAAAACGCTCAGGCCGGCGAGGTCAAGGCAACTTTTGACGGCATGGAGGGCACCGCACGCCTGCGCGTTTTCCCGCCGCTGCCTTATGAAGAAGACTTCGAGGACATCCCCGAGGGCAAGTCGCCCCCAGCTTGGATCACCTCGCCCGTCAAGAGCAAGATAGTCGAAAAGGACGGCAACAAGGTGTTGATGAAACTGGCCGACCGCATGCACCCGGCTTTCGCCCGCATGCGCAACTACATGATGCCGCCCCTGAAGCCCGGTTACACCGTCCAGGCCGACATCTACGGCCAGTCCAAGAAGCGCCGCTTCTGGCCCGATATGGGTCTTATCAACAGCCGCTACATGCTGCGCGTGATGGGCACCACCAAGAAACCGGTGGTGCGCCTGGTCTCCTGGGACCCCATGCCGCGCATCCAGAAAGATGTGCCTTTCGATTGGAAAACCGATGCCTGGTACACGGCCAAGCTGTCCTATGATTTCGTGGACGGTAAAGGTATGGTACGCGCCAAGGTATGGCCCCGAGGCGAAGCCGAGCCCAAGGACTGGACCATCGAGATGGTGGACCCCAGCCCCAATACGGGCGGCAGCCCCGGCCTTTACGGTTATTCCGTGGCCATTTCCGAAAAATCACCGGGAACCCCGGTTTACTACGACAATGTCAAAATCACGAGGAACAAATGAGGAGCGCCATGATGAAGCCCGCCGTTGCATGCGTCCTGCTGCTAGGCAGCCTCGGTGTGTTTGCCGGTGACTGGCCCACCTGGGGCGGCACTACCGAACGCAACATGATCAACACCAAAGAGAAGAACATGCCCACGGACTTCGATATCAAGTCCGGTAAAAATATCAAATGGGTCGTCGACCTGGGTTCGCAGAGCTACGGCAACCCGGTGGTCTACAAGGGCAAGATTTTTGTCGGCACCAACAACGAGGGTCTGCGCGACCCGGCCGTCAAGGGCGACAAAGGCAATATCATGGCCTTCAACGAAGCCGACGGTAAGTTCCTCTGGCAGGCGATCCACGACAAGCTGTCCGCCGGCCGCGTCAACGACTGGCCCTTGCAAGGTATCTGCTCCGCACCGCACGTCGAAGGCGACCGTCTTTATTACGTGAACAACCGTTGCGAGTTGGTAGCGGCCGATACGGAAGGTTTCTACGACGGCGAGAACGACGGCTACAAGGACGAGAAGTACAACGGCAAGCAGCATGCCGACATCGTCTGGAAGTACGACATGATGGAAGAACTGGGTGTGTTTCCCCACAACCTGGCCACGTCCTCCCCGATCGTCGTGGGCGACCTGATCTTCATCCTGACGGGTAACGGCGTGGACGAAGGGCACCTGAACCTGCCCTCGCCCCGCGCGCCTGACTTTATTGCCGTTCACAAGAAAACCGGCGAACTGGTTTGGGAATTCGCCGATACCGAAACCATCCTGCACGGCCAGTGGTCGTCGCCGGCCTATGCCGTAATCAACGGTAAGCCCCAGGTGGTGTTCCCGGGCGGCGACGGCTGGGTCTACTCGCTGGAGCCCAAGACCGGCAAACTGATCTGGAAATTCGACTGCAACCCGAAAGATTCCGTATGGGAACTGGGCGGGTTCGGTACGCGCAACAACCTCATCGCCACCCCGGTTATCTGGGACAACAAGGTCTACATCGGCGTCGGCCAGGACCCTGAACACGGCACGGGTATCGGTCACTTCTATGCGATCGACGCCACCGGCAAGGGCGATGTCACCAATACGCACAAGGTCTGGCATCGCGGCGGCAAGGATTTCGGCCGCACCATGTCTACCGCCTCCATCAAGGACGGCCTGGTTTACGTGTCCGACCTGGAAGGCTTCCTGAACTGCATGGACGCCAAGACCGGCAAGCTGTATTGGAAGTACGACCTGTTCGCGGCCGTCTGGTCGTCCACCATGATCGTTGACGGCAAGGTCTACATCGGCGACGAAGACGGCGACCTGGCCATCCTGAAGCACGGCAAGGAAAAGAAGTTGCTGAAGGAAATCAACATGGGCAGCACCATCTACACCACGCCCACGCCTGCCAACGGCGTCTTGTACGTGGCTACCCGCAACAAGCTGTACGCGCTTCATAATAAGTAGCGCACAAACCGATCACTGAAGAAGGGGGAGTCACGACCGGCTCCCCTTTTTTATACTCCGGGGCAAACCCCGGGCGCACGTGTGCCGCCCGGAGGGAAAGGACCGTCATGAAGCGTCTGTGCTTATTCATCATCTCCCTGGCTGCATGTCCTCAGCTGTTCGCTCACACCTTCAGCTTTACCGACACCACCCTGAAAATCGACGGTAATCGATTTCAGGTCACCATGATCTGCGACCTGGACGCCCTGGCCTTGGGCCTGCCCCCGCAAGAAGCCAATTCCGCCGAATTGGCCGAGCATCTGAAGGGCTTGGAGCAAGCGGCCCTGACCGAAAAACGCGACGGCCTGATCAACTGGCTCACCCGGCGCATCCGCGTGCGCTTCGACGATCAGCCGCAACCCTTCACGGTAACCCTGCCCGATGAGGGCAAGCCGACCGAGGCGGACGCGGAGCCCACCTATTTCGGCATCAGGGTCATTCTGGACGGCCAGGTGCCGGAGGGCGCCGCCGCCGTTTCCTTCTTCGCCAGCCGCACCTTCCCCGCTCTGCGCCTCACCCTGGAAGGACCGCACGGGCCGGTGGGCGACCCCATGGCGCTGCCGGGCGGACAACGCAGCGCGGCTGTTCCGCTGGAGGACCTGAAACCGCCGGGCGGATTGGCGGTAGCCCGCCAATACCTGCTCCTGGGTTTCTACCACATCCTCCCGCTGGGGCTGGACCATATCCTCTTCGTCCTGGGTTTGTTCCTCTTCTGCCGGACCATCGGCCCGCTGCTGTGGCAGGTCACCGCCTTCACGGCAGCCCACACGCTTACCCTGGCTCTGGCCGCATCCGGGGTCGTCAGCCTGCCCTCGCGACCGGTGGAGGTGCTGATCGCGGCATCCATCGTCTACGTGGCGGCCGAGAACTTTTGGGGCGAAAAACTGAGAGCCCATCGCATTGTGGTGGTTTTTGGTTTCGGGCTGCTGCACGGTCTGGGTTTCGCGGGCGTGCTGGGCGAATTGGGCCTGCCGAGCCATGCATTCACCACGGCCCTCCTGGCTTTCAACATCGGCGTTGAGCTGGGACAACTGGCCGTTATTCTCATCGCCTTCCTGCTCGTGGGTTGGTGGCGAAACAAACCGTTCTACCGCAATCGCATCGTCCGTCCGATCTCACTGCTCATCGGCTTGACGGGCCTCTTCTGGGTGGTCGAGCGATTACTGTAACTTGAATCCCTTCTTTTCCGTAATTCTAACTTTAATGGGTGATGCCGATTGATCAAGGGGGAAACGTGTTTTTGAAGCTTTTACTACCATGTGTCACCGCACTGACGTTTGCCGGTGACTGGTCCACCTTTCGCGGTCCCGATTCGTCCGGCCTGGTCAAAGAGGATCTTCCGTACTCCTGGGATGTCGCCTCGGGTAAAAATATCCGTTGGAAGGTCACCGTACCCGGGCTCAGCCATTCCAGCCCCATCGTGGTGGGCGATCGTATCTACCTGACCACCGCGGTCAACACCAATCCCGAGGACTTCGACCCGGCCCACGGCGGTATCGGGCTCAGCAAACCCGAGGGCGATTACACCTGGAAACTGCTCTGCCTGGACCGCAAATCCGGCAAAACCATCTGGGAACAGACCGCGCACCGGGGCAAACCCGCCACGGCGCGACATATCAAGTCCAGCCAAAACAACGTCACCCCGGCGTCAGACGGTAAATACGTCCTGGCCATCTTCGATTCCGAGGGCCTGTTCTGCTTCGACGCCGACGGAAAGCAGCTATGGAAGGTAGACCTGGGCAAACTGACCGCCGGGTTCCACCAGGACAAAACCCAGGCCTGGGGTCACGCCAGTTCTCCGGTCATTTACAAGAACCTGGCCATTGTCCAGGTGGACCGGCACGAGAATTCCTATATCGCCGCCTACAACCTGAAAGACGGCAGCCGCGCCTGGAAGGTGGACCGCGACGAATTGCCGTCCTGGAGCACCCCCGCCCTTTACCGGGGCAAGCGTACCGAACTGGTGACCAACGGCGTGAATTACATTCGCGCTTACAACCCCGCAAACGGTAAGGAGTTGTGGCGCTTCAAGAACTACGCGTTGGTAAAGACGCCCACGCCCGTGGTATTCGGCGAGCATGTACTGGTTTCCGGCGGATACCCCCAGGGTCAGCCCATCAAGGCCCTGCCCCTGGGTCGCGACGGTGAGCTTTCCGACAGCGACGTGATCTGGTCGACCGAACAGGGCGGACCCTACACGGTGACGCCCGTGGCGGTGGACGGTCGCGTTTATTCCTGCACCGATCACGGTATCTTGAGCGCCTATGACCAGAAAACCGGTAAACGCCTGTTCCGCGAGCGACTGGGCGGCGGTTTCAGCGGTTCCCTGGTCGCGGTGCCCGGGAAGGTCTTCGCAAGCAGCCAGGAAGGCGATGTCTATGTGATTGAACCGGGCGATCAATATAAACTACTGGCCAAGATGGAGATGGGCGAGACAATCATGTCCACGCCCGCCATTGCCCACGGAACCTTGTTTTTGAGAACGCGCGGGCACCTCTACGCGATCGGTAAATAAGAGCAAGCGGTGCGGTTAGCGACAACCGCACCGTTCCTTCCTTCTGAGGGCGGGTGAACCAAACTGTTCCCGACGGCCCGAGGCAGCAGGTTCGGTTCATACCCCGAAGAGGTTTTGTATTGCCGGCCGTTCAGGTCGCTCGAAGGCGTGATCTTTAATTGTGCGTTAACCTGTAATTCCGAGGGGCGAAAGGATGTTCCCCGTTGATACTCGAAGCATGGCTATGTTGAACCTGAGGGCCCCTCAACCAGTAATCTCAAGGTTAGCTCCGGCGATAAGCAAAGAAAAGGGTGAAGATCAGGGAATCGTAGACCCCAAGCGTTCATCGTGTGATTGCTGAACGTGGACGATCAAGTACCCCGGAAAACCCACCGGGTTTGCCGACGATTTTCCGGAGCTACTACCCTATTATTTACAGGTAGTTAACCTGTTTAATCAAGGGATGCCCGATCTTCACTGGGGATATTGTATTCTATGAACGGCTGGTAATGCAAAACCCCTCCGGGGTAAATCATATTCGCATTAAAGGCCCGTCCCGGACCCCCGCTACAACCGACGCATCTTGAAAAGCCGCAAGGCTTTTCCTCTTCCCTTGAAACTTGCAACTTGATTGCCTGCTAATAGTTGGTTGGAACCTCGCCGATGTCCAGGGTTTCTCCCGGTTCCAGGACCAGATATTTCCGCAGGATGACTTCGTCCCCGCCGACGGAACGAATCAACCTGTAATCGCCCGCGTCCAGGTCTACGACCTCGAAATTGCCTTTTGCATTAAATTTTGTCCGCCTACCGGTTTCCTTGTTTTCCAAGACGGCATACAGCCATTTATTTTCAGGAACTGTTCGGCCGCGCACTTTGGCGCGGGGGGTGAAGGCATAGACGTCACCCGATTGGGAACGGGTCAGGTCCAGGCGGATACGGTCCGAGGTGTAACCCCAATGCGTTTGGTTCCGGCCTTCCTTGCGCTGAACCAGCAGGTCATAGGTTCCCGGAAAGAATTTTTCGAAACGGAAGAAACCATTGGTATCGACATCGGTATACTCTTCCTGGAAAAGATGACTCATCCCAAAGGGAACCAAAAAAACCCTATGATCGGTCATGTCCTCATCGCCCAGGGTTACCTGCCCCTCAAAGGTGATCGGGCTGTCTTGTAAATCAAGCGAAAGGTCCTGACCCTCGGCCAGGGAAATCAGGCGGAACAGGGACCCGGTTTCCCATGAACTTGCTCTCAAACCATAATTGCCCGGCGGTAATCCGGGGAGTAGATAGGTGGTGTCCCCTTTTTGCAAATACAGTGTGATTTCGGCTTCGGGGGTTTCCTCATGAACCAGGTCCAGGCGAACCCCCTCCGGGAATGTTCCAGGATCTATTTTTCCGTGTACTCGCGCCTCCTGGAAAAGGGTCAGGTCGACCGGCCGATCACCGGCGGGTGGGAGCTGCCAATCCATCGCCAGATGAAAACCCCGGCCGGCCGGTCCCGTGAACAGGACAAAATGACTGTCCGGCAAAGGATCAGCCACCTTTATCAATCCTTCGGCATCGCTGTAAACTTTATAGGCGAGGCAGTTATCCCAATACTTCATTTTGGATTCGGCGGGACGATATACCTCCCACTTAAAACGAATGGGTTTCACGTCGAAATGAACGGCATCAACCGGTATGCCTGGAAGCGGCCTTTGCGACGAATCAACGAGTCGGAAAGCGCGTTTTTCCAATTGGGGTTCCAATTCGAATTTGAGGGTGCGATTCCAATTAAACCAGAAGAAAGTGATGCTCTTTTCCTGGGGTTGGTAATTGGGAGCGGACACTGTGACCTTGTAGGTAGCCGAGTTGGGCATCCCCGGCACAATCGTACGGCCTGTTGTATTGACCACATCGATGCCGCCTCCAAGGTAGGACTGGTATTGGTAGGGAATCCTGTTCTCACGGTTTTCCCAATCGCGACGAAGCTTATACCGAAATCTTTCAAGCGGCTCACCGGTTCTTTTGTCGCGAACCTTCAGCGTCAGCTTGGCCGCATCCCGCAGGACAACCATCAAGGGATCGCCGTCCTGATCGGCGGCATTCACTTTTAGTCTTCTTTCCTTGTACCATTCGTTCTCAAATAAAAGGCGAACTTTCTTCTTGGGGACATGTCCAAGATAAAAGACCCCCTCGTGATTGGTTTCGGCAACCATTGTCCAGGAAGAGTCATCCTCGATTTTGACGACTACCCCGCTGATCGGGTTTCCTTCGTCATCGAGGACAACGCCTCCGATTTCGGCTGCCGGTTCCAGCTTCACGATTTGGACCTCGGCTTGATTCGGCCGGGTAACCTCGGCCACATACTCTTTCTCCAAATAGCCGGGCGCCGCAATCTCGATCGTTTCCTTTGTACCGACTTGCAGGTTACCCATATTGAAACGGCCCGGGCCTTCCCGTGTAACCGTTGCCCGGTGAACCCATACCTCGCCGTCAACCGATCGGCCGGACGGATCTTGGAGGTGGAGCAAGACCACGCCGTCTTCCACGGGCCTGAGGGTAAGGCGTGTATCCAGGCGAGCTTCCGGTTCTCCGGGTGACAGCATGATAGGAGGGATTCTTTCTGAAATGTAACCCTCTTTAGATACCCACATTTCCAGGTGTTCGTCCAGGGGTAAATGATCCAAGCTGTAGTTACCCTCGCTATCGGTCAGGGTATAGAGATAATCGTTACATTTCACCCTCACTTCTTGAAGGGGTGCGCCGTTTCTATCGGTGACCTGCCCGTACAAACGGCCGGCCGGGTGAAGGACAACGTTGAATACACCCGGGTTGTCGTCAAACATGCTCAAATCCGAACTATAGTACGTGTAACTCCTAGCGAAAACGGATAACTCCCAAAGATTACGTGTTAGGGGGAATGAAGCGCGGCCATGTTCGTCCGTTTGGAACCAAAGCCGGAAATCGCGGACGGCATCGTGAGCCGCCCGAATTCGGGCGTCGGCAATAGCCTCGCCGTGGATATCGTTGACGATAACCGTCAAAGTTTGGGCCCGGTGGAGGTACAGGGTCACGGGGCCGATCCCCGATGTGTCCGCGTCAATACGAATGAAAGTCTGTCTCTGGAAAGTAGGGTCCAAACGGGAGGGAAAGGAAACCGCATCGTGAGTGACGGCCGCCAGGTAGTATTCACCGGGGCGTAGATCGGTGAAGCGAAAGCTTCCGTCCTCCGCGGTGAATTCCTCGTGTTTGGACGAGCCGCTTATCATGACACGGGCATCTGCAACCGGCTCACCGTTACCTGCGGCAAGGACACGCCCGTGCAGTAAGGCGCCCTCATCCGGTGCTTTTCGGGAGACGGGGGCAGCTTCGGTTGTTCGGCGTTCGACAACCGTGTCCAGCTTATTTTCCATGGGGCCCGGAGGAGCGATTTTGGGTTCGGAACGATGTATCACCCACCAGCCGAGGGAGCAACTGAACAGGAGAAATAGACCTGAATACAGCCCTGGTTTTCTTCTCATCCGGTCTCCCAAGATGCTGTCATCTATTTAAGAAGCGAGAATGAGCCGGAAAGGAGATCATGAAAATGGTTCAGAATAATTCTGTCTCGGGCCGCTTGTTGTTTTTCTTTGTTCCAATCGGTATAGAAACGCGTAACAAGTGGTTACAAAGAGCGGCACATACCCGGCGGCCTTTTTTTCACATTGCAAGAAAGGTTTACCCCAAAGGGGTTGTGTACATTGTTGGGGTTGAAAAAACACCCCCGGCTCACCTCATTCCAACCACGTACAGAACCCGGGAAAGTGATAGGAGGAAAGAACAATGACACGGCAAGCGACTTATGATGTTCGTCGAGCAGACACCGCATGTCATGGGTTGGTATCTGTCCTTCAAGCCGTGCCGAATGTAGAAAATGCCTTTGCATATGTACTTGCGGACAAGGTGGCGGTCATCCGCGCACTGAAACGTCATGGGTTTACGCTTACGGCATATTTGCCGCTATGGCATTACACAGCCCGCGGCCGTTGTGACTGCGTGCAAATGACGCGGTATCGAACCGACATCATCCCGACGGACCCGAGGTATGAATCTAAGGCCCGACGAATCATCGAAGCCCTGAATCAGGGTCTCTGAAAAAGTGCTATGACCTGCCGGCAGGATGGGATCAGGCCATGATACGAACATGATTTACCCCGAAGGGGCCGTGGGATGGTGGTGGTCATGCTCGCTTTCGTGATGGTGTTGGTGACCATGATCGTGGCCGTGTTCGTGAGATCCGTGATCGTGATCATGGTGGTGATGGTGGCCATGATCATGCCCGTGTTGGTGCGGTCCGTGATCGTGGTCATGACTGCTTTGACCCAACTCGCTGAAAAAGGCCCGAGCGCCCCTGCGAAACAACGAATAGGCGAAAATAAGACTCAGCAAGGCCAAGGCGACCATTTGGAGCGGCGTACCGTGTACGTGTTCGCCGTCAATTAACTTGGGCTGGAATTGCGGGAAAATCGCGTCCGTGGCATAACCCAGCAACACGGTAATCACCAGGGTTGTGAAGCCGAACAGGGCGGCGATCTTGCGGTTGTGCAATTTGGAAAGCACGCCGAAAGTGGTGATGTTGGTGGCCGGTCCCGTAATCAAAAACGCCAGCGCCGCGCCGGGCGAGACGCCGTTCATCAAAAAGACCGCGATCAGGGGCGTGGCGCCGGAGGCGCACACATACAAGGGCATGCCCAACAGGGCGAACAACGGCACTTCCCAACCGCCGGGAATATTGCTGAGAAAGCCCGAGCCGAGAATCGGCTGGAAGCCGGAAGCCACCACCAGACCTACCAGAATCCAAGGCCCCGTGTGATCTACCAGTTCGCCCAGACCATGGACCATGCCGTACCTGAGCTTTTCCATGAAACTGGCGGGTTGGGCCTCATGGAGATGACCTTCAACCTTTTCCGCTTTTGTTCGGGAGGTGAGGCTGCCCACAATAATACCTACCAGCAGGGCGACAAGGCCGGCGGCCGCAATGCGCAACCCGGTCATGGTCTCGCCCAATAGCGGCAGGGAAATCAGCACGGCATCGATACCCAATTCCGGGGTGGCGATCATAAACGCCATGGCGGCGGTGGGCGGCGCCCCCTTTTTGGTCAGGGTGTGGTAGAGGGGCACCACGCCGCATGAACACACCGGCAACGGCAGGCCCACCAGCACCCCGCGGGCGGATTGTTTCCAGGAGCGGTCGGCGCTCATCCAATCTACATAAGACTGGGGCATAAAGGCCGTGGCCAGGCCGGCGAGAACGTAGGCCAGCAACAGGGCCGGCGCACTCTCCAAGGTGAGGTCCAAGAAGGTGTGGCCCATTTCCCGGAACCAGGTTATTTCGCCCAAATGATTGTGATGCAAACCGATGAAGATCACCACACCGGCGCCGACCAGATTGCCCAGACCTTCAGACCAGTTGCTTTCATGGGAATGGGAACAGTTGCTGCCGGGAGCGTGGGGCCGGTGGAAAATAATGTGAATCAGCGAGCCGGCCACAAAGGCTTGAAAATAGGCCATGCCCGAGGAGCTAAGCGGTCCCAACACCGTCTCCGCCAAGTCGAAACCCAGAATGGTCCCCACCGCCACGATCACCAACACCCCCATGGCCGCCGGGCTGCCGAACCTGGGTTGCGCATACCACCAGATCGTCAGGCCGATGGGAATGCGATGCAGCAGCACCCCCAAAGAGAGCATTTCCTCGGCGGGATCGCCGTGTTCCCCATGAGCCAGCGCGGCCCCGTCTGTAATGGCATGAATGAACAACCCGATGAGACCCAGTACCAAAGCTACCGTGTGGACCTTGCCGACGGAGTGAAAAACCCGCTCTGAAAGAAAGGGCAGTCCCAGGCCCAGAAAGAGAAAAATCAGGGATTTCAGACCGCCGTGGTGGAGCAATTCGGGCAGGATGCCGGTGAGGATCAGCCCACCGATGGCGACAAAGATAAAGCCGTCCGTGAAATGGAGCCACTCGGCCCGTCTCCGGCATAAACTGTACAAAAAGGGAGCCGCAAACAAGGGCAGAAGGCTGATGATCAGGGGGGAAAACCAATCTAACATGGCACACCTTTACCATTAGTTTTCATTCAGTCAGCAAGTTTCCGGCAGAAAATCGATGTATGATTAATGAGGGGTTCCGGCGCCGGCCACGGATAACTCCCAACCACTGCCAACTCTATCCTAGCAGCGATTCATGAGGCAAACACTAATTTCCCACCGACGACCCGGTGGGAAAGGCAGGCGTACCATTGATCGGCCCGCGCTATGCCCGTCCGGTCAAAGCAGGCGTGGACCGGGATCGAACTGGAAGCCGGCGGTCTCGCCGTTGTGCCTCAGTGTTCCTCGCCCGCGTGGGCCAGGGCGTTTCTGATCATATCGAGCACATGTTCGTCGGCCAGGCCGTAGATGATGTGCTTGCCGTTTCTTTTGCGCGAAACCAGGTTCTCAGCGCGCAAGGTGCGCAGCCGTTGAGACACCGTGGAGAGCTGGTCCTGATCTGAAAGCTCCGACACACAGGCCTCGCCCTCGGAGAGAATGGTCAGCAGGCGCAACCGCGAGGGGTCCCCCAAAGCTCGAAAAATGCGCGCGGCTTTTTCGAGTGTGTCGTCGCCGATGCCTTTTAAAGAGCGAACTTGGGCATGCTCGTGATTGTCGCATTCGGGTTTGTCGCTTTGCATGTTGTCGAAACACCTCACTTGATCACTTCATTAAATGATACAACATTCCAGGTCTCCAGACAAATCGAAGAGCGACCGGCGGGGCCGATGAAGCCGGCGGGAAACAAATCACCACCGGATGGACACCGAATTTGCAGAAAAAAAGTACTCAAATGGTTTGACACAGTGGCAGAGTTGTTCGATAATACACTTGAACACTTGTTGAAGTGTTGACTTAACTTTTCCATCTGCCTGGAGGCAACCATGTCTGAATGCAAGAAGCACGACAATCACGCGCACCAGCATGGCCCCGATTGCGGCCACACCGCCGTTAAGCACGGTGATCACGTCGATTATCTGCATGACGGTCACCTGCACAATCTTCACGGCGATCACGTGGACGAGCATGTCCTGGACGTAGACGCCGGCAATCCCGCGGATTGCACCGACGGTCATGACTGCGCGGCCCATGCCGCGGACCACGTACACGGCCCCGGTTGCGGTCATGAAGCCGTTCCCCACGGCGACCACACGGACTACCTGGTGGACGGCCACCTGCACCACCAGCACGGCAACCACTGCGACAACCACGGTCCCGTGGCGCTTGCCTGAACTGATTTAAAGAGCCCGCCGCACCCATGCGGCGGGCGATTGGTTACCTCCCTTCGGGGTAAACCAACCGCCGTTTGCCGGCGGGGCGCCTGCCGGGTTAAGATGAGGTTCACTACCTGATCCGGGAGGTCGATCTTGGCCGATAAAATTGCCAACTTCAAAGATTTTTATCCCTACTACCTGTCCGAACACGAGGACCGTACCTGTCGCCGCCTGCATTTCATCGGCTCCTGGCTGGTCTTGGGCTGCTTGGCCGCCGCGATCTTCGTCGACTGGCGCTTCATCCTGGCGGCACCCTTCTGTGGTTACGGCTTTGCCTGGGTCGGACATTTTGCTTTCGAGAAGAACAAACCCGCCACTTTCCAATACCCCCTCTACAGCCTGATGGGCGATTGGGTGATGTTCAAAGACATCCTCACGGGACGACTTACCGCTTGATGTGATAGAATGGGTGCATCGACACGACAACGCGGCCTCTGGGATAGGAGGAGAACGTGGACCACGGCACCCCACAAGCAAAAGCGGATGAGCATATTCGGCGGCTGACCGCCTGCATTCCCCTCGATGAGGGCGCTTCCGAAATCGACGATGCCTTGAAAATACTCAAGGCCCTGTCCAAAAACGGTTTCACCGAAACCCTCTCCCTGATTCTCGACGGCTTGATGCGTGAAGAAGCCTTCGACCTCCTGCCCCTGGTTCTTCAGGAAGAGTTGCGCGAAAACCCCATTCGCCAAACCGAGTCAGGCTCCGGCGGCCTCATCCACTCGGTTACCGCCGTGCGCTTGAAAGCTTCACCCGAAGCCGTTGCGCGCGAGGTTTTCGACCGTAAATGGTCCTGGTGGAAAAACGGCGAGGTCTTGGATCGCCGCAAAAAGAACGGCAAGGTCAGCTTTGTACTGAAGCCCGTCTGGTCTCTGCCCTGGTACGTCAGCCTGCCCGCTCGCCTGGGTATTACCCTTTCGCCCGCCGAGTCCGAGGAAATCGCCACCCGCGACCGGGCCTATAAACGCCCCATGACCGCGTTCCCGACCGAATTCGGCGAACATTTCAAGGGTCCCGGCGCCTATGAGATCATCCACGTGGCCGGCGGCAGCGTCTTGCGTTCCGTTTGGCGCGGCGTGAAGCGCGTGGGCGGCGTCGTGAAGTATCTGCCCATGGGCACGGTCCTCGACGTTCATCTGGGCGGCGAGGACGGCACCCTGGGTTGGCCCCTGCCGCCCGAAACCGGGTTCAAGGGCCTGATCGAATTATTGGAAAAACCCAAGAAAGCCAAACCCAAGCGCCGCAAGCGCAAGCGCTCATTCGGCAACCCCTTCCTGGCTCCATTCATCACCCTTCCCAACCTGGCCATGTCGGCCGCCGGCGTAAGCGTGGGCTTGGGCGCCAAGGCGGTCGAGATTGCCGCCCGAACCGCGGTTCAGGCAGGTATGCCCATGGCCCCCCGAGGTCTGGAAGATATGGCCGGCCGCATCGCCGAGCGGACGTTGACCGACGCCCGTGAAATGGGCGGCATGGCCGAGGACGGCATCAAAGCGGCCCTGGGCGTTTCCACCGAAAAAACCATGGAAACCATGCTTGCCGAGACCTGGCTGGACAACACCACGCTCACGGCGTCCATCCCGCTGACCATGACCTGGGACGGCGTGCAAGCCGCCATGGATCAATCCAGGCTTAAGGACATGGCGGAAACCGCGGGGATACAGGTCTCTTCCGTCCTGGACCGCTTCAGCGACAAAGGCGTGATCACCGGCTCCATGGACCGCAAGACCAACGCCGATGTGCGCTTCGGCTTCTACTACATGACCACCAAGGGCCCGTTGGGCGCCATCGCCCGTGACGTGCGCGGCATGGTGGGCGGCGCAGCGGCCTTGGGCATGGGCGATTACGCCTGGCTGGAAGAGGGCATGGACGGCTTCAACGAATCGGTCTTTTATGTCTACGACAAAAAGCAACACGGCCAGGCTCAACCCAAATCGGATTTCCCCATCGGTCGCTTCCTGGCTTCGGACAGCGTGCGCATCTGGGACAACTGGCCCGAAACCTTCTTCAAAGCCCTGGGCGGCGGCAAAGCCGACGAGATCATGCGCGATATGACCAAGGACAACCGTCGCCTCGGCATCCTGGCCGGAACCTATTTCCCCTTCACCGCCCGCGTTTTGTGGGATGTGGTGGTATTCGTCCAAAAGGCCATGCGCGACGCGCCCGACGCCCAGAACTACGCCCTTTGCGAACTGGCCGTCATGGAAAGCGATCTGAGCAACGCCGAAAAAGACGCCGCCCTGGAAGAACTGCGGCCGACCGCCCCCAACAGCGTCATCGAATTCGAATACTATGTGCCCCTGCTGGTCCCCTTCGACGGCAAGCCCGAGGATCAATGCGAACGCCGTAATGCGGCGGGCGAACCTATCGACGATCCCAGCAAAGCCGTCTCCGTTTTCAATCAAGAGGCCATTTGGATCGCCCAATCCATATGCAGCGAGGTTTTCAGCCTGCGCTCCTTCATGTGGCTGTACGGCGACGAGAAAACGGCTCGCGAGAAGAATTACCAGGAGACCTGCCGCAAATTCGGACCCCGGGTCGCCAAGCGCCTGGAGGTCGAACCCCGCTACCCCTTGAGCGACGACGAGATTGAAAAACTGGTGCGCGGGGGTCCACGAAGCCAGGAGGATATCCACGATATCTGGAACAAGCTGTTGAAAGATCGCGGTTTGAAAACCCTGGCCGACAGATTGAGAGCGCCCGAAGCCGCGGCCTGATCAGCCCGCTCGCCGAAAAAAAATAAAAAACTGGTAATGGTTTCCATCGAACGTCGCAATTACAGGTGAGACGCACGGTGCAAGCCTACCAAGAGGCCTATTGCCGGCTCCATCCATCATCATGTTTATTCGCGCCTGGCGTGACGAAGAGTACCGCCTCAGCTTGAGCGATGACCAACGCTCCCAACTCCCCGGCAATCCCGCCGGCCTGGTTGCTATCGAGGACGACGGTCTCCATATCACCGGCGGCCGATTCACCTGTTGTCATACCGATGAATGCACCCTGGAAACCGGCCTTTGCGAAAGCATTTGCCAGGTCTTCAGCTGCTGACCCAACCCCATTTCACCACTCACCCGAAATCGAGGGCGGAAGGTCTGACCGACCGCCCTCATTCGGCTACCGGCGGGATTGTAATTTTAAAAAAGGAACACCATGATCACCACGGCTGACATACCCTACCGGTACGCGCTCACCCTTGAAGAATTGACCGTTGCCCTGACTCCCCGGACCCGAATACCCGGTGAAAAAGGACGGGAACGCCTGGAGCGTTGGCGCGAAAGCGGACCGGGTTTCACCGGCGACGGCTTTCATCGACGCCTGCAAACGGCGGGTTTGGAAGCGGACGATCTGGCCTGGCTGTTGGAAGCGCACAACCGCGACCATTTGATCGCGGCCGGCGAACCACCCGCCTGGCTCCACGAATTGACCGAGGCCATGGCCGCTCCCGGCGCCTTTGACCCGCTGCCCCTACCGGAAGCCCTGAAGAACAAGAAGGGTATCGGCTTCGTGCAACCCGCCGCGCCCTTGATCCACCGCGCGCTGCAACACATTCTTGCTCGCGTCCGAGAACTGCTCGCGGACAACCCGAGGCTGCCCTTCGACCCGGAAAAACTGCCCTTGCAACTCTGCGAACACTTATTGCCGGGTCTCGCCAACATCACCGAGCGCACCCTGGTCTTGGAGATGCACATCGCCCGCATGGAGGGCAGCCTGGACGCGGAGACCCCCCGGGAACGCTTCGCGCAGTACATGGCCTCCCTGTCCCGAACCGAAACCGTGCATGCCTTATTTGCCATGTATCCCGCTCTTGCTCGTCAATTGACCGAGCGGATCGGTAACTGGCAACGCTTTTGTCTGGAAACCTTGGAATGCCTGGCCGAGGATTGGGAACAGATCGACGGCCGCTTCTTCCAAAACCCGGGCAAGCTGACCGCCTTCGATTTCTCCGCCGGCGATACCCACCGCCAGGGCCGTTCGGTAGTGCTGCTGCGATTTAGCTCGGGCACCCGGCTGGTCTACAAACCCCGCAATATGGCGGTGGATGTCCACTTTCAGCAACTGCTGGCATGGCTCGATGAGCGCGGTGATTTTCCGGCGCTACGCACCATGGATATTCTCAGTCGGCCGCAACACGGCTGGGTGGAATATTGGCCGGTATCGGCACCCTGCGTCGGCAGTTGGACCGCAACCGGGACCATATCGACCAGATCGGCGCCTTCAACGGATTGGGCGGACCCGTTTACGCCTTGACCCACGCCGCCGGCCTGTTGAACGAACCCGGTTTGCTCGAGGACGCGGTACGCTACGCCGACCTGCTTGCCGAAAAAATAGACACGGACGACACCTACGACCTGCTGGGCGGCAGCGCGGGCGCAATCATGGCCCTGCAGGCGCTGCACGCGGTCAAACCGGAAGCGGGCGCCTTGGAAATCGCCCGTCGTTGCGGCGATCATCTGCTGTCGGGCATCACCCGCACCGAATACGGCATCGGCTGGACCAAGCTCGGCATTACAAGCAGGCCTTTGACCGGTTTATCTCACGGCAATTCAGGATTCGCCCTGGCCTTGATGAACCTGGCTCAAGCAACCGGCGACGAGCGTTACCGGAAAACCGCCGAGGAGGCGCTTGCCTACGAACGGGTCTTCTATTCGCCCGAGGCCCGAAACTGGCCCGACCTGCGCGACTTCTACACCAAAGATCAGGCCGTGGACCCCAACACCCGCGTTTACATGCTGGCCTGGTGTCACGGAGCCGTGGGCGTGGGCATGTCGCGCGTGCGCCTGTCGGACCTGATGGACGATCCTCACCTGAAGGAAGAATTAGAAATAGCCCTGGCAACCACCCTGGAGCACGGCTTCGGCAGAAACCACGCCTTGTGTCACGGCGACCTGGGCAACCTGGAACTGATCAACCTGGCCGCACACCGCCTGGCTTCTGCATCCCTGAAAGCACAAATGGGCGAGATCAGCGGCAGCCTGTTGGATTCCATCCGACGCGAAGGCCCGCTGTGCGGCGTACCTCTGGCCGTGGAAACACCCGGCCTGGCCGGCATGTGTCACATGCTCTTGCGCCTGGCCGAACCGACCCTACCCTCGATCCTGGTACTTGACCCGCCCGGATTACCAAACGATTAACCGGTTCCGGTGACAGCGGTTGCCGGAATCGGTCAGACCCCAATCAGAACTGGAGAAAGGAGACCGGCATGTCCAAAGTAGATATCATTCGCGCCTGGAGAGATGAAGAGTACCGTAACAGCTTGAGCGCCGACCAGCGTAACGAACTGCCAGGCAACCCCGCCGGCATCGTTGCTTTGGAAAACGACGGCCTCAATATTGTCGGCGGCCTGCCCTCTGAATACCGGACCCTGTACACCGCTCGGTGCGACAGCGTTTGCGTGGTATTCAGCTGCTAATTCATCCGGACTCTGATGAGGAAAGCGGGCAGTCTCGGCTGCCCGCTTTTTTATTTTCTACTGGCACTCACACCACATGACAATGGTGCCGCCTTGGATATCGGCGACCATGTTGCACTTCTGGGTATCGTCCTGGCAGCTGTTGATGCAGACCGGCTTCTGCCGACCCGTCCCCGGCTCCAAGAGCAAGGCAATCTGGCAATCGGAATTGCCGTCGGGACATTTGCAATAGAGCAGCCAACCCTCGGGGGTTCTTTTGTTGGCGCGTTCACATCCCGGCGGACAGACCAGGTGCCAGGTGTGCGGGGCATACCAGCCGTCCATGTCGGCCATGTCTTCCGGGTTGCCTTCGTTGGCTTCCAGATAGGTAGAGGGCAGAGTGCCCACGGTGCCGTCACCGGAAGGTTTGATTTCATCCTGGGCATAGAGACCCAGGGCCAGGAACGCAAAAAGAACTAAGAACAGACTTTTTTTCAGCATAGGGGAAATCCTCCGTATTGAATATTGAAAGCTGGTGAAATGGATCGATCTTACGTAATGTCTAAGTATTGAATAGTCGGTATGAATAAGTCAATCATGTAAATCACAAAATACAAAACACCGTGTGATGTTTTCTCGAGCTCTTACTGAAATCAATTCGGATCTCGCGGTTACCAGCCGGCGGCTTGCCGGCACAAAAGAAGGTGTCGACCGCGAATAAAACCAAAACCCATGAGACTCATCTTCCAATTCGCGCCATTCGCGGTCAAATTCTCTTCAATCTTACGGCTCTTTTAAAAACAATTGGGGTTTCGGACGCGGTCGCCCCTGTCTCGGGTATTTGCCGGCTCGTGGTTTTACCGGTAGAATCGAACCTGTCGTCGCCGCGCATCTTTCCTTTTCTCTCGTGCGACGGAACCTCACGCACCTTTCTTCCAGGAGGACCCGGTACCTATGTCTTCACGTCGCTTATTTATATCATCGATTCTTTCCTGTCTGCTCTTCGGCCTGTTTGCTCCGGCTCAAGAAAGCGGGCCCATCTTTGACTACGACAGCCTCTTCCACCCGGTCGTGGGCAAAAAGGGCATGGTTACCTCGCAGGAGGTCCTGGCAAGCCAGGTCGGCCTGGACGTGCTCAAGCAGGGCGGTAATGCCGTGGATGCCGCCGTGGCCGTGGGATACGCCCTGGCCGTGACGTTGCCGAAAGCCGGCAACCTTGGCGGCGGCGGTTTTATGTTGGTCTACCTGGCCGGGGAAAACAAAACCGTGGCAATCAATTTCCGCGAGATGGCCCCCGCCGGGGCGCACCGCGATATGTACCTGGACGAGAACGGCGAGGTCGACAAAAACAAAGCGCGTTTCAGCTATCATTCCGTGGGCGTGCCCGGTACCGTGGCGGGGATGAGTTACGCCCTCGACAAATACGGCACCATGTCTCTGAAAAAACTGTTAAAGCCCGCGGCCGCCCTGGCCCGAAAAGGCATCTTGGTCACCTACAGCCTTTCCGCGGATATTACCCGCGTCCGGAAACGCTTCGAAAAATGCGACGCCACCCGCGCCATCTTCCTCAGACCCGACGGAACCCCCTGGCAACCCGGTGAGATCCTGGTCCAGAAGGATCTGGCCTGGTCGTTGAAACAGATCGCCCGCAAGGGACCCGACGCCTTCTACAAGGGTAAGATCGGGCAACGCCTGGCCGCCGATATGGCCGAACACGGCGGCTTGATCAACATGCAGGATCTGGCCGCTTACCGGGTCACGGAATCGGAGCCCGTATGGGGCGAATATCGCGGTCACAAGATTGCCTCCATGCCGCCGCCCAGTTCCGGCGGGGTGCACGTGATTCAAATGCTCAATATTCTGGAAGGGTTCCCGGTTGCCGAAATGGGTCACAACAGCGCCGCCGGCCTGCACCTGCTGGCCGAAACCATGAAGCCCGCCTATGCCGATCGCAGCAAATACCTGGGCGACCCCGACTTTTACGATGTCCCCGTCAGCGGCCTTATTTCCAAGGACTACGCCGACGAATTGCGCAAGAAGATCTCGCAGGAAACGGCGCGACCTTCCACCGATATCGGTCCCGCCGACCCACTGCCCTATGAAAGCACCGAAACCACCCACTACTCCGTGGTCGACCAATATGGGAACGCGGTGGCCGTGACCTACACGCTGAACTTCAGCTTCGGCACAAGCCTGGTGGCCGCGGGCACCGGTATTCTGCTCAATAACGAGATGGACGACTTCTCATCCAAACCGGGTTCGCCCAATGCTTTCGGTCTGCTGGGCGGCGAGGCCAACGCCATTCAGCCCGGGAAACGACCGCTTAGCTCCATGACGCCCACCATGGTGTTCAAGGACGGCAAACCCATGCTGATTACGGGCAGTCCGGGCGGCAGCACCATCATCACGGCGGTGCTCCAGATCATCCTGAACGTGGTGGACCACAAGATGAATATCGCGGAAGCCGCTTGCACCCCGCGCATGCACCATCAGTGGCTTCCCGACAAGCTGCGCCTGGAAAAAGGTATCAGCGTGGACACCTTGCGTCTGCTGGAAAGCATGGGACACAAGGTAGAACGGACCGATACCATGGGCTCTACCCAGTCCATCCTGCTGAAGGACGGCAAGATGTTCGGCGCTTCGGACCCCAGAAGACCGGGCGCGGGCGCCGCCGCCTGGTAGGACTTCCCTGCACCCGAAGGGCCGTCGGCCGCGTCTATTCTGAAAAGACTGATTGACAAAAAGCAGCCGGCCATTCCCCAAGTAACTGCCTGACCACGGACGATGCCTTTTGGTTAGTCCGTTTAACCAATAAACAAAACGGTGCAGCCTTTGTTGACTTTATGCCATAATTGAGTTTAAGTTCACTTTTGAACTCATGTTCCCATATAGACCGGATCTGTTTCGGTCTTCCGAAGACGGGTGTTTGGATTCATGTATCGATCTTGGGACGTTTTCAGTTGATCAATGGAGTATTTATCTCATTTTCGATTTGTGATGATGCTGAGGAGGTTTTGATATGAAGCGTAGTCTGGTGCCGACCGGCCTGTTGTTGCTGGTTTCCGCCTGGGCGTCCGCTCAGCAAACCGGTTCCATTGCCGGAACCGTAACGACCGATAACGGCGAGGGCCTGCCGGGCGTAGTGATTTCCGCACAGGGCAATACCCTGCCTCAACCCCGTGAAACCGTGACCGCTGCCAATGGGAAGTACCGCTTCAACCTGTTGCCCCCGGGCGAATACGAGTTGACCTTCGTCATGACCGGAATGACGACCGTAAAAAAGAAAGCCGGTGTCTTCCTGGAGCAAAAAACCACCGTGGATGTGACCATGAGCGCCGGTACCGCCGAACAGTTGACGGTGGTCGGTCGCCAGGACCTGGTGGACACTACCTCTACCGAGTTGAAAGCGGCCGTGGATAATGAGGTTTTTGAAGCCTTGCCCTTGGGGAATGAATACCGCGACCTGGTGAAGTTGATTCCGGGTGTTCAGGTAACCGCAAACAGTGTGCGGGGACCCAGCGCGGGCGGCAGCGGCCAGGACAATTTGTACCGCTTCGACGGCGTGGATGTCACCCTGCCTTTGTTTGGAACCCTTTCCTCCGAGCCTTCCTCTCATGACATCGCACAGGTTTCCGTGGTCAAGGGCGGCGCCCAAGCTGTTGGCTTCAATCGTTCCGGCGGGTTTACCATCAACTCCGTGTCCAGATCCGGCACCAATCAATACACCGGCGAGGTCTCCTACAAGATCCAGCCGGACAGTTTCGAGGCGGACCCGGATGTACCGCCTACCGCCCTGGAAGGGAAGACCGAGCAAACCTGGGCGGTTATCGGTTTCGGCGGCCCGATTGCCAAGGACCGGCTCTTCTTCTATGGTTCCTACTACGCCCCGACCGTGGATCGCACCGATCGCAGCAATGCCTACGGCGTGTTGCCCGACGGCAAGTCGGAGCGCGACGAGATTTTTGCCAAGCTGACCTGGTCGCCGCTGTCCAATCTCACCATGCATGCGTCGCTACGCGATTCCAGTCGTGAGTTCACCAATTCAACTGTTTTTTCGGTGTCCGCACCCACGGTGACCTCCGACAGTGACTCCGATCAGACCATTACCATTGTGGAGGGAGACTGGCTGGTGACCGGCAACAGCAGCGTCTCGTTCAAATACACCGATTACGATTTGGATACCTTCGGCGGTCCCAACAATATCCTGAGCGTGCAGCCCACCAACACGCCGGATGCTTTTTTCGACATCGACAATCTGGACCAGATGGGTTACGTATCGCTGGCCAACCTTCGCGACGACTATGACAACTGGAACAGTTACATGTCGCCCTTGTTGAACGAGTACGGCTATATCGACCCGGAAACGGGGGAACGTCGCGCCGGCGTGATCGGCGCCTACTGGTCCATCAACGACCAGGATTTCTCGCGTTCGGCCTTCCAGGTTTCGTTCGACCACTACGCGATTTGGGGCGGCGCCGAACACGAAATCCACATCGGCCTGCGGCGCACGGAGGACGTGGAAGACCTGATCCGCAGTCGTAACGGCTGGGGATTTGTTGACTTCCTGACCGCGGATTGGGGGCCCGACGCAACCAAACCCATCGAGGAACGCGAGTTCATCGAGGCGGAATACCTGCGCGGTGAAGCGGGCGGCGTGGTGCACTCCGAATACGTCTCCACCAATATCGAAATCAACGACAACATCACCTGGGGTAAATGGAACGCCAACGTGGGCGTCTTGCTGAGCAACGACGAACTGTACGGCCAGGACCTGGAAGAAGACAGCAGCGCGGTAAGCGGCTTCCGTATCTCGCGCGGTTCCGATTACAAAATGTATGAAACCGACTTCATGGACATGTTCCAACCCCGGCTGGGCCTGACCCGCACCATCGGCGACGGCGATGCGGTCTATGCCTCGATTGCCTGGTACAATCCGCCCGCCACCTCGCTGCCGCGTGCGGCATCCTGGGCGCGGAACTACCATTTGTTGCGGACGCGCAACTACTTCAATATCAACGGCGAACTGCTGCGCACGCGTGATGTCAGTTCCTCTTCCGGCAAGTTCTTCCAGCCGGATATGGACCCGCGCCGCATCGAGGAATACATCATCGGCTATTCCAACACCATGGAAAACGGTTTGGTATTGAAGACCTCCGTGCGTCACCGCTACGCCCACCACTTCTGGGAAGACACCAACAACGAGGCGCGGGCCTGGTACGGCCTCAGTTCTCCCGCCGGTGACGGCGAGGAGATTGCGGCCAACGGCCCCTACATTCCCGAACTGCCCGAGTATCGTGCGGAAATCGGCGGCTCCAGTTATGTCATTGCCGAACTGGACGGCGCCTTCACGCGCTATTACGAGGCCAATGTGGATGTAGAGAAGGTGACGGAACGCTACTATTTCAAGGGCTCCTACACCTGGAGCCACTACTACGGCAACTTCGACCAGGACGGCACCAGCGGCGGCAACGACGCCAACATCTTCGTGGGCTCGTCCAACATCGCCGACGGCGCGGGCCGTCAACTGTGGGACTACAAGTACGGCGACCTGCGCGGCGACCGCCGCCACATGATGAAGCTGTACGGCACCTACAAGCTGCCCTGGGAATCTACCCTGGGCGTGTTCGCCTTTTGGCAGGACGGTGAGCCTTGGGAAACCTGGGACGTGGAAATCTACCGAGAATTTACCGGTAGCTCCAGTTCTACCTACCGGCACTCGGAACCCGCGGGCAGTCGAAGATCGCCGGACCATTACCAGTTGGATGTCAACTACACCCACGAATTCAGGTTGCGGGATCGCTATAACATCCAACTGGACCTGGACATCTTCAACCTGTTCGACAAGCAAACCGGACGCGATTACAACCCGTATGTGTCGTCGTCCACCTTCGGGGAACCGCGCTCTTATTGGGCGCCCAGGCGCATCCAATTTGCGGCGCGATTCCAATTCTAAAAACCGACCCGCGGGCCGCTTCGGCGGCCCGTCTTCCTTTTCATCATGAGAATTACAGAACAAAGCAACCCTATCACGGCCTCTATCGATGACCAACCGATCCCGGAAATGGTTCGCCTGATCGGGCTGGCCGAGCAGGAGATCTTCGGCTCGAAACCCTGGGGCCCGGCTCTCCGCGGTTCCCGCTTTGTCAAGAAATTGGAGACATTGCGCGAGCGCATCGGTTGGACCCTGGGCGATGACGGAGGCAAGGTCATCATCGGCGGTGCGGGCACCAGCGGTCGTTTGGCGGTTCAGGCGGCTACGCTGCACGAGGACGCGCGCGTTGTCGGCTTGATTGCAGGCGGCATGGACGCCTTTATTACGGCCAAAGAAGGTGCCGAAGATTCCGCGGAAGCCGGGCGTCGTGATTATCTGGAAGCCCTGGACAATGCTCCGGCCTCCGTCTATGTAGGCATCAGTTGCGGCTTATCCGCGGCCTATGTCGCGGGGCAGGTGCATGAAGCCCTGAAAAAACCGGGCGCCACGGTAGCGGTCATCGGTTTCAATCCCCTGGAGGACGCCGACACGCGACCACTGCCGGAGATCGGCGGCAATTTCAAAGAGTTGTTACAGCAGCTGGAGACCACTAATCACGGCGTTTTGCTGAACCCCGTCCTGGGCCCGGAGCCCATTACCGGATCTACGCGCATGAAGGGCGGAAGCGCCACCCGTATCATCCTGGATATCCTACTGGGCGAGGGACCCGCCGGAGGCCACCTGGAAACCTATGCCCGGTTACAGGAAACCCTGTTTCGAGAACTCAACCTGGCCGATCTCATTGAAGGGGCGACGCGGTCTCTGACGCAAGGCAGCGGGATCGTTTACCTTGCCGGTTCCCGCGAAGGCCTGATGACCATGCTGGACGCCTCGGAATGTCCGCCCACCTTCGGTTCTCGTCTCACCCAGGTACAGGCATTCGTGCCGCCCAAGTTCCGCAAGGTCATGCCCGCACTGGATGTAACGGGTTTACTTTTCGAAGAAGCACTCCCGCGGGACTTTTCAGATCATATGCTGATCCCTGTCAGCTTTCGGCCGAGGTACGGCTGGCCTCTCGGATTCGAACCCGGCTTTCCCCTTTTTCTGCCGGAACAGGTACGCGCCGAGCTGGCGGAGATGCCCTTGAGTTGGCGTACGACGGCACAGGACATGGCGCTGAAATGGATGCTGAACACCTTCTCCACCTGTAGTTTTATCGGTGCGGGCAAGGTCTTCGGCAACAGGATGATCGACCTGCGCATCAGCAACCTCAAACTATTCGATCGCGCCCTTCGCATCATTTCCGAGTTGGGCGATGTCACGCAAGAGGAAGCCGGGCAACTTGTGAACACTATTATCCTCGGCGAACCCGTCACCTACCTGAAGCTGCCTGAGATCGTGAAAATGACAGCCCGCCGAGAACGAGTCGTGCCGACAGCAATCCTCATGGCCAGGCACGGCCTGAATGCCATTGAAGCGCACAGGCTCCTGGACCAAACGCCTATCCTCAAACACTGTCTGGCCTGACGGGAGACCTTGTTGATCGGCTTTCTATGCTCCCTACTCGTTCTTTACCCGAGCGATTCACAAATAAGCCGACAATTGGAAACCTTGACCACGAAACAGAAGGTCGGCCAGTTGCTGGTCATCTTCAGTAAGACCTGGTACCGGGCCGCCGATGACCCGGAACTGATTGAGCTGAAAGCCCTGGCGGCGGAATTGGGCGTGGGCGGCACGGCCGTTTTCCAAGGCACGCCTCGCGATCAAGCATGGCTGGTCGCCGAGTTGCAAAAACAAGCCGACATTCCCCTGCTGATCTCACAGGATCTGGAATGGGGCGCGGCCATGCGCGTAGAGGGCGGCACACTACTGCCCTCGGCCATGGCCGTGGCGGCAAGCGGCAAGACGGCGCACGCCTACACCATGGGTTTGATCACGGCCCGGGAGGCGCGGGCGCTGGGGGTTCACCTGGCCTATGCGCCGGTGGTCGATGTGAACAACAACCCCGACAATCCGGTCATCGGCATTCGCTCCTTCGGCGAAGATCCCCGCCGGGTAGCCGAACTGGCCGCCGCCATGGTCAAGGGCCTTCACGCCGGCGGCTTGCAAGCTACCGCCAAACATTTCCCGGGGCACGGCGATACCTCGGTCGATTCCCACTTGGACCTGCCGGTACTGACCTTTGACCGAAAGCGGTTGGACCAACTGGAGTTGTTACCCTTCCGCCGTTTGATCGCCGAGGGCGTGGACAGTGTCATGGTCGGTCACCTGGCTTTGCCCGAACTTGCCGGGAACCGGCTGCCGGCCTCGCTCTCCTATGAAATCAATACAAAGTTGTTGCGCGAGGATCTGGGTTTCCAAGGTCTCATCGTTACCGACTCCCTACGCATGCAGAGCATCGCCCGCACCCATGATCCGGGTGAAGCTTCCGTTTTGGCTTTCCTCGCCGGCGCCGACATGCTGCTGATGACCGGCGACCCGCGAACCGCTTACCGGGCGGTATTACAGGCCGTGCGTTCCGGTCGCATCAGCCGTGCGCGGTTGGATGCTTCTGTATGCCGCATTCTTGAAGCCAAGCACAAAGCGGGCCTGTTCACCGAATCGGCCTCCGAACCAATGGGGCGTATCGTGGCAACCAGGGAACACCTGGCCATGGCCAAAACCATGGCCGTCGACAGTTTGACCCTGTTGCGCAACCCGGGCGATCTCCTGCCCCTGGACGAAAATCCCGGGCGTGTCTTGCTGGTGAATCTGGACGACCGGGATGTTCCCGGACAGACTCGGGTGTTTCACGACGCTCTGGCCTTTCACATGATCGGAGGTCGCATCACGGCGCGCTCCTATAACCGGGAAACCATTGCCGATCATGGTTCCCTGCTCGAAACGGCCGTCGAAAAGGACCTGATCATCGTCGCCACGCGCCTGAAGAGCCTGAACGCGCATCACAAGGCCCTCTTCAACAGCCTGGCCGAACTACCTACGCCCACTATCTTGCTCAACTTCGGCAGTCCCTTCCTCTTCCGCCATTTGCCGCCCGCTCGGGTTGAATTGTTGACTTACGGGGCTACGGACATCGGTCAGGAGGCTGCCGCGGCGGCTCTGTTCGGTAAGGTGAATATCGGCGGACGCCTGCCGGTAACGGTTCCCGATCGTTACCCAAACGGCAGCGGACTCGATCTTCCCCAAAGTCGCCTCTACGCGGGGCTGCCGGAAGAAGCGGGCATGGCATCCTCTCGACTGCGACTGATCGACGACCTGATGACAGCCTGCATTGCCGAAAGGTCCTTTCCCGGCGCCGCGGTCGCGGTGGGCAGACAGGGCAAGCTGGTTTGGTCGAAAGGTTATGGATACCACACCTACCAATCCACCGAGCGCGTGACGCCCGACAGCATCTTCGACCTGGCTTCATTGACCAAGGTCATTGCCACCACTTCCCTGGTCATGAAGCTCTACGATAAGGGCGTCTTGAAGTTGGACGAGCCGTTGGCCGCCTACCTGCCGGAATTCGGCCGGGGAGGAAAAGAGCAAATAACGGTGCGGCAGATTATGACGCACACGGCCGGACTCGAGGCCTGGAGTCCCTTCCACCGGAGAGGACAATTAACCAGGGATGCGGTCCTGGAATACATCTTTGCCATACGACCGGAAGCGCCGCCGGGAACCCGTTTTCGGTACAGTGACCTGGGCATGATCAGCCTCTGGGAAGCCATGGCCGAAATGATCGGGGAGCCGCCGGCCGGTTACCTGAAGCGTGAAGTTTTTCATCCCCTGGGTATGCTCCACACCGATTTCCGTGCAGCGGGCGGCGCCGGTACCGATCCTTCCATTGTGCCGACCGAGATTGACAACCTGTTTCGCAAGCGACTGATACAGGGCGAGGTCCACGATGAAACTGCCTGGATTCTGGGCGGCGTTGCGGGTCACGCGGGTTTGTTCGCCTCAGCCGGCGATCTGGCCCGATTTGCCTGCGCCATGACCAGCGGCGGCGTTTATGGAAAACAAACCGTTTTTGAAGCCGAAACCATCGCTCGGTTCACCACCTTGCAGAAATCACCCCCGGGTCATACCCGCGCCTTGGGTTGGGACACAAGAAGCCTTCAAGGCTACTCATCCTCCGGTTCATTCTTCGGCCCGCGAAGCTACGGCCATACGGGCTTCACCGGCACCTCCATCTGGATCGACCCGGATCAGCGCCTGTTCGTCATCCTGTTGACCAACCGTGTCCATCCCTCGCGCAACAACAGCCGGATGCGCGAGATCAGAGCGGCTCTGGCCGATATCGTCTACGGCGCAATTCAAAACCCCTGATCGCCGGTCCCGGAGCCCTCGATAAAGTTTATGCGGGCGCTCAGGTTCGCAACCTCGGCCGGATCACTTTTACGCCGCGCTGCCAGCAGGTCGCGTAAGCGGGTGAGGGACAAATAATCGAAGGGCCTGTGCGCCAGATTCTCACGATAGACATCGGCCGGTTTACGGCCGCGAGGCATGAGCAAATGCGCACGGCGAACCGGGTCCTCGATCCGCGCCAACCATTGCGGAGCCCGATCCGGATCGCAAACCTCGGCAGCCAGGAAGAGATTTTCGTAGAACAAATCGGCGTAGATGGATTTGGGGGTCAGCGGGGTATAGATTTCCAATAACTGACGTTGCGCCTGTTCGCCCGCCTGATTGAGAATCTTCATGATCCAAATATCGGCCAGGGCGTAACTTGGATTGGATTGAACCGCCATCTTGAGAACGGCAAGCGCCTCCGCGTAACGCTTGCTCCAATAATGCTGCATACCCTCGCGAACCAGGCCGATCAAGCGGCGGCAGGGCGGTAGCTCGGGAAACACGGTTTTGCCGGTTTCGGCAGGTAACAGTTTTTCATAAAAGGCGGCCCGGGCCGAGGCGTGAACACGCGGCGTCCGTTCCCGACAAACATAGGCATGGGCGCGCGCGGCCAGGTCTCGCACAAGCGGTGGTTGTTGGTATAACTGTTCCAGGACATTCAGCAGATCGTCCGGGTCCTTGAATAAACAGGCGTGTTCCGCGTGGCGCCGATAAACCGGTAGATCGGACAACACGGGCGCGGCGCCGTGGGCGGCGTATTCCAGGAACTTGCCGTCGGAACGCGACCGGTTGAAAGGCGTGTCTTCCAGCGGAGCCAGACCCACGTGCAAGGTCCGAATGAAGGCAAACCATTCCTCGATACTGCCGTAACCCACAAAGAGGCGTTGCGCCGGCGGGATCTCGGAGAAAAACTGTTCGTACGGTGCATCGGGCCCCATGTAGGCAAAAACCGCATCGGGATGACGACGGCACATGCCGATAATCGCGGGCGCCGCCCAAGCCAGGTCATGCCGATGTCCCAGCGAGCCGCCCCAGCCGAAGACGAAGCCGGGCTCGCGCTCCGGCGGATGCGGAGAGGGAACTTCGATCTGGTTTTCAAAAACCTCGACCTGCCGGTTCAGAGTTCCGAAAACCCGGACCAACTCCGGTGAAGAAAGCTGCAAGCCGTCACAAATCGCCGCGTGGTGGAGCAGGTTCTGACGTACATATGGATTCCGATGCGGGTTGTCGGCGGCAACCCAATCGCCGGGTTCGAGGAAGTTATCGGGTATTTCGAAAACGGTAGGCAGACCGCGCTCCCTTCGCAGGGCAATCACCCGGGACAACTCCGGCTGATAGAGCATGTGCAAAACCAACAGGTCGGCTTGCAAGGCCAGTTCCGGGAACAGCGGGTGAAACAGGTGGATATTGGTCACCTGAAAATCGGCGTTTTCGGCCAGCGCCTTACCGGGCAACTCGATGCGGTGGGAGAATTCGCCGGTGATTTCATCCCAGTACCAATAAACCTGTAAAACGGAATAGGTCATTTACCCTTGCCCATGGTAAAGGTTCTCAGTTGCCCTTTTTATACCACACGTCACCGGGACATCGTTAGTCAGGCTGCTCTAAAGGAGGGCGATTTAAGGTGAGAGGTTCGCCAACCGGTCCCATCTGCATATTTTTTTGCAATATCCGGGTTTCCCCCTCCGACTATCGACGTATTGGGATCGAAACAAGGTTGGTCACACTCGGATAACCTCATATTCTCCTCGGACGTGGTTCGACACCCGAGCATATGCGGATATGGAATCGAAAAGAAGCATTGGTCCGCCGGG
>JASJCB010000102.1 GCA_030066195.1 Acidobacteriota bacterium | reverse complement strand
GACATCTCTGGCAAATTCCTTTGGAGATGTTGCATATGTCCGATTTCTGACATGTGAATAAGTATACGAAACACTTTGTCAGTTGCTAACGAACCAATGTGGTGCCGGACTTCCGCGCCGTGCCACTAGCATGATTTCCCTGTGTGGTAATTTGCTCGCCAGCGTAGAGATTAGCACATGACCTATTATTCTCAAGCATCATTATTATGAGCAAATTATTTGAGGGAGCATTTGCCCATAACCTCAAATAATCCGCTCAAAATCGGGACATTTTCCATCATTTATCGTGCCGCCTATCACCAGGCGCACCTTAAAACTCTTCGACAGCAAACTGTCGGGGCCTTCGCTGCGGCGAAGGCCTTCGGGCGGTTCGAAGTCAAGCACCATATCGTCACGGCCTGATTGAAGGAATGCTTTGTAAATCCGTAGGTCTGACCGGACGCGGACGCAAAAGTGACGTCCCTCGTCGAAGAGCGTCTTGAGAATTGAGAAGTCCGTATACCCTCTGTCCATCAAGATCAGGCTGTTAGCCGGTAACCTGGCATCTTCGAGATGATCCCATGCCATCGTCGTTTCCCCAACAGTATAGGGCCGGATCAAAGCATCGATGGTAATTCGATTGAGAACATCGTGAAAGATGGAAATGCGAGCCATTGCCCGTTCCGCATTCTTATTGGAAGCCGTACCGAAATGTTCCTTGTTTTCAGGCGTATCAGGAAGAATCATGGTAGAGCCGTCGACAGCGAAGACACGCATGCCGTGATAGGTGACGAGAGGTGCGTTGTCGTTGACGAAGGCGCATACAGCATCTTGGAGATCGATGAAAACCTCATAGGAAAGCTTCCTACGAGCTTGAGACAGGGCACTTGGAGTGACCACCCTCTCAGGAACATCGAGCTTGAGAATCGCCTGGAACAATAGATCAAGTTCATCCCGGCAGGAGCCCTTGATAAAGTTAGCCAGGTAGAGGACCAGCAAGGGAAAAGTAAGGATACGGTCACGGATGAAGTGCCGAGGAGACGTGCGGTGCTTCGCCTTAAGGTCTTCGGAAAAAAGGAGTTCCTTGACAATCGAAATCAACTGAACACTAAACTTGGAAGAAAAACGTGCCCATAAAAAAAAGAGAATGCTAATGTCAGCGACAGTGATTACGAAAAACGCATATTCACTTGTATTCTAACGTGCCATAATAACCTCACTGTTTTTTTGTTTCGAGGAGGCGCAAGGCGTGCCAATGCGATGCGCCTCCTCACTCCCCATATATAGCATAAATGCTTTTAAAAGTAAACACTTAAACGAAAAAGGCCGCACTTTTCTGGCTGTATCTGGTAGCGGTGGGCGAGTTAAAACAGTCGATGGGTTACTTGATGGTTTCGTCGAGAAAGCAAGTTTACAGACCGCGCCATTCTAAACTTAACTGCATTGGGCACCAAGCCATCGATGCCTGGTTCAGGACCAGGGGAAAAGAAACATAGTACAATTTTCGGCATGCCGGCAAATAGTTTTAGAAAAGGAAGTACGAGAAGGTTGAGCCGAAGCCGGACTTGGACCACAGCTCGGCAAGCTACTAACCGCGGGCAGGCTCATTGTTGAGTGAGCGGCCCAAGCCGTATTGCTGGAAAGATCAGCAGATCAGGGAGCAGTAATCGGTGCACCGGCCGCCGTTGATACACCACTGGGGAGTGGAAGTGTCGAAGGCCTGGAAGCCCGTGCCCGCGTGACAGCCACCTTTCATCTTAATTTTAGTTCCAAGAGACCGGCGTCAATCACGGTGGGTAGGTTGTGAGTAAATCATGGGTGTCCGATTTACTGCCAACGGGAATGGCCATGGCATTGTGAGGCGAATCTTTTTTCGATTTTTTTTGGGAAAAAGAAAAACGGGGTCCGTCTTCCCGGGTTGAAACAAGACATCTGCTAAGGAGGACGCCATGCCGTACATTTTTTTCAATGCCCAACCGGGTTCCGAATTAGAACTCGCCACCAATCCGCCCAGCGGAGACTTTTCCGTTCAGGCCGTACCCATTATCAGTGGTGTGGAGGGTCCCAGATGGGTCCTGCCCCATACCGAATCACTCCAGGCCGGCAAGGAATACACGATCACCGTCTTTCTGGTCGGGGGTGGTGGTCAGAACATTGAATACAGTGCGATCGTGAGAAACCCGGATGGAAGCACCGATCCCGCCGTCGGACCCTACATCGACCAGATCAGCGAAGACCCCACCGACCGGCTCCACATCCCGGTCGTCAGTTGAAGTGCAACCAAATACTGTTAAAGGAGAAGACGTTATGTGTGGATACAAGCTATCCAAATGTACTGGGATCATCCTGATCCTTCTTGCTCTGGTTGCACCCATAGTCTTGGCGCAAGAGCCTACCAAACAACAAATCCAAGCCGAATTCGATAATGGCCTGACAGTGAAATCTCTTTTAGCCAAGTATGAAAGTCTTACTGTTTCGATGCTGAAAGGGCATGGTTTCACTGCGAAGGAACTTTTGACTTATCGAGCCTCCATCCAGGATCTTTTGACCAACGGTTTCGTTTTGAAAGATTTGAAAGGGCTCGTATCCGTTGATCAGCTTATCGAGGAAGGAGTTTCTCCTAAAGCGCTTGTCAAGGCGGGTTTCTTGATGAAAGATCTGCGACAGGCTGGTGCTGATATCGAGGGTGTATTTGAAGGTTTAACCATCAACCAGCTATACCAAGAGCTGGAGGCTCAAGAACTTGAAAACTTAAAACGGCTTCGAGAAGCTGAAGCTCAAGTCGATGAAGACATGGTCAAAAAGGGAGATGAAAATCCATCATCCACAGGAGATACGGTCAATACACTTAAAAACTTTGCCTCTTTATTCCTGGGCCAGGCAGACCTGGTTACCAGTGATGAAGAGAGAAATGGAGCCGTGTTCGAACTAAGCGCAACCGAACACTTCAAGGCCGAAGCGCTGATTCGTGAGCCTGAGCTCTTTGGTTCCATTCGTCAAGCTTTCACAGAAGATCAAATGGAACAGTTGGAGACTCTGAAGGATAGCCTAGATGAATTGGATGGCGATATTACCCTTCAATTTTCCTGGAACATTACCCGGGGAAATCTGGGTCGAAGCTTGAAAGTGTTCCTCGATGATACCTTGGATGAAGAAGACTTGAAACAACATCTTAGTGGTGAAGGAGAAAACTTAACTACATACATGTCCAAACTTAAAAAAGATCTTGAAAAAAAAGGTTTTTCTGGTGAGGTGTTTTCCAAACCTATCAAGGACCTTCAATTAGAAGAAGAAGAAAAACAGGAGATTTTCAAGACTGTTAATGCAGCGGTGGGTGCGAATATGCAACTCAAAGCCAAATACCGGAAGCTCCTCGCGGTAAATGGGCTCAAGGAATTGACCGAACTCGCTAGCAACCAGGATCAACTGTACTTCTCCTTTTTTTACAACGCGCGGGATGATTTGGTTGGGCCGGATTCGTTTGGTCTCTCCTTCAATTTCGAATGGGGCTTTGCAAATTTGGACAGCTACCTCAGGCAAGATAAAAATTTCAAGAACTTCTATACTGACAACGAGGCGAAAATCAAACGCGAGTGGCGCCTGGCATTCAAGGGAGAATGGACACGAACCGAAGACTATGATTTCACCTTGGACAACATCATGAATGCGAACGGCGATCCGGTTCGTCTGCAAGAAGAGGCCGGCAATGAATGGAGCCTTCAGGCCGCCGCGGGCTTTAACCTTCTCTCCGATAAAAAACCCCGCGGTCGTCTCGAATTGTCGCTCACCCGCGATTTCAAAGGTGACAAGGACATGAAAAACAACCGCTTCATCGCCCAACTCAGCTATACACGCAAAGTGGTCAAAGGCGTGGCCGTGCCCGTGGCCCTCGTCTATGCGGACAAACCCGAGTTCCTCGACGACCTGGTGGACGACAAGGTCTCCGCCCGCATCGGAATCCGCTTCAAAGCGGACTGAAACACCTTTGGGGAGGGTGACGTCCGCGCCACCCTCCCGAAAAAACATTGGAGAGTGAAGCATGCCTGGAAATCTCTTTTACTTGTCCCTGTTGTGCCTGCTCGGCGGGCACGCGGCCTTTGCCCAAAACGGTCTCATCCTTAGTGAAAAGGAATTATCGCGGAAGTTCTGGGTCGAAAAACCCGGGACGGCGGTTAAAGCGACGATATGGCTTTCCACCAAACGAGACGGGGAAATGGAAGTTAAAATCGAACCCGCCGTCATGGCCCTGGAAAGTGAAGATGGCCGCATGGATGGCAGCGTCAAAGTCCCGCAGACCCCCCTAAAGTTGAAAAAGGATAAGAAAGAACCCGTTTCCATCGAGTTTTCCGGTTACCGCCGCTATGGAACCTATTGCGGTAAATTGAACCTATGGAACGATCCTGCTGGTGAGCAGATCACGATAGACATCAGTTTCGATATCCGTGCCGTCCCCGCCTTGAAGAGTCTCGATGGTGCGCTGAACCTGAACGCGGTGAAACCCAATCCCTTCACCTTTTGGCTGGCCCCTCAACTCTTGGAAGAAGGGGAGCGGATTCACTTCCAATTCGAGAATAAGCCTGCCGATTCCGTGGAGATGGAGCCGGCCGAGATCGACCTCAAGGAGAAACACACGGCCCGATCCTTCGAAGACGACGCCTTTTCTTTCGAACACGACACCCTGCTCAAGGCCGCGAAAACAGTTCGCATCCCCATGAACCTGAAAAATTTGAACATGCCGGCCGGTACCTACGAGGGTTTCGCGCATTTCACCCCGTCCGGTTGGAGAGAGCGAGCCGAAGTGGTGAGGCTGACCCTCAACCTACGGGACGGACCCCTTTGGGCGTTTATCGCCCTCGTGTTTGGCGTGTTCGTGGGAAACCTGGCAAGGCGCCTGCGGGACACGCAAGATAAACGCCGCCAGGATTGGTTGGCCCGGCATGGCCAATTGGTGGCCCGGTTGGCATCGATACAAGATCCGAATTATCGAACCTACCTCGAGCAGAAGCTCAGTAAAACAGAAGCCCTGATCAACAGCAAAGAAGCGCAGGAAGCCGAGGTGGAGACCAGGCTCCAGATAAATGCCGACCAAATCGAGCTCCTCGATCACCTGGAAGAATTGGCGGCAAAGATCCAGGTTCCCGAGGTGGCCGACCATCTTAAAACAAGGATTAAAGATGCATTTAATTGTATTCAACAGGAAAAATTCGATGAAGCCCAAAAGGTCATGGACGACCTCGGCAAAGAGCTGAATCGATCCGAGGCCCGTTCAGAGATGGGTGCCCATGGTGCGCGCTTGCCGACGAACCTCGAGCGGTTACAGCGTGGGAACCGGGTTTTGAGCGAGCACTGCCGGCATTTGGAGTATCTTGAAAGACGCAGGCCCAAGATGGGACACAAGGCCCTTGGCGTGGTGCTGGGCATGCGTTTCGATCCCGAGGCGAGGCATTGGTGGTTACGGGCCGTGGTTTGGCTCCTCATCCTGGTTTCCTCCCTGTTGCTGGGTCTCCATACGCTCTACGTCAAGGACGGCGCCACCTTCGGTGCCGGCGGCATCTACGACTATCTCGGCGTGTTCCTTTGGGGCGTTAGCTCCGATCTCGCCCAGGGCGCCTTGAGCACCCTGACCTTCCCCAAGAGGCCCGGCAGTTAAACCCATCCCATCGAGAGGGCGTTCAAAGTATCACATCCAGCTGAAGCTGTTTGCCCAAGATTTTGGTTTTTGGTGATTGTGATTCGCGGTGAACCCATTCGGCGAATCGGCATCACAATCCAGAAATCCGTTATAATAAACCGTTCCAAGGATCAAATTATGTTCACACCACAAGGGGTGCCAGGGTGAAGAGAAGGTTTTCCAGCGCATTGGTCGGCTTGTTTTGTCTGTGTGGTCTGCCTGCCTGTGGTCCGTTTCCCTCCAGTTCCAAGCAGGTGAGCGAGGAACAGGTTCTGGCCGAGGTAACGCGGGTCATTGGTTCACAAAGGCTTGTCTTGCCCCGTCTCAGCGGCGTGTTCTCGGGCGAATCGGGCGAAGTAGACAAGCACGCCCCTGTCCGCCGGGTGCCCGATGACATTGCCGTATTCCTCGGCGTGGAGGCGGACATCGATGACTTGTTGCGAAGGGCGCCCTCTCCCAGGATGCATCGCGTCAAGGCCGTCTTGCAACTGCTGACCGTCAAAGGTGTTGACGGTCCAGTTCGCGCCCTGGACGAATTGGGCTCCGCCCGCTATCTGAAGCCGCAAGACCCCCACACGCTCAATGACCTTGCCGCCGCGTTCTTTATCCAAGCCCACGAAGAAAACCGGCCCTTCAATTTTCTTTTGGCCCTCCAAACCATCGATGACGCGCTTGAGCTCGATCCGCTTCTCCCGGAAGCGCTCTTCAACCGGGCGTTGTTTCTGGAACACCTGTACCTGCGTAAAGCCGCGGACGCTGCCTGGCAGGCTTGCCTCGCTGAAGACACCGCTTCCGTATGGGCCGCCGAGGCCCGCGAGCGGCAACGGGAAAATCGACGAATCTTGGAAAACAGGGTGGTGGAACCCCTGACGCAAAGATTCCAGCGCCTCGATTTGCAGGCCGATCTCACCGAGCAACCTCGATCCCTCATCCGGGAGGGCTTCGAGCGTATCCTGCTCGAAAAATGGGCCGATGCGGTCACAGACGGTGATATCACCACCGCAAAAATGGTTCTGGGTGATTTGGAACGGATTGGCCGAACTTTGGCGGGCGACCCCCTCTATCGGGAAACGGCCGCCTCCCTGGGGAGAGTCATGAACGGTGATTCTACCAACCTTGCCCAAGCCATGTCCTCCTTTTCCCGAGGGGTAGAAACCATCAAATCAGAGGACTTCGACAAGGCGGCGGCGTTGCTCGAGGACAGCATCGAACTGCTTGCGGCCGCGAACCATCCCTTTTTGATCCGTGCGCTTCATTTCCGCGCCGTGGTCGAGTTCCGGCGCCCTTCTTCCCAAGAAGCCTACGATCGTTTTCAACAAATCCTGGAAATGAACCAGGTTGCAGCCAACCCCAATCTCATGGGCGAGATCCTCTGGCACATGGGTTACCTAGAAATGGCGTGGAACCAGTTCAACCAGGCCAAGGATACCTTCGAACGGGCCGTTGCCAACTTCGAAAGTGCCGGTGAATGGGTCAATGAGATCGGGTTGATCAACTTTATCGGTGACCTCTATCTACCCATTGGTGACTATGAAACAGCCTGGGATTACTATTATCGGTCCCTCTCCGGCACCGATAGCATTTGGAAACCCAGGCGGTTGTTCCAGATCTTCATCAATGCCGCCGTCCTTGCCTGGGACCGCGGCATGCCTGAAATTGCGCTGCTTTATCATAAAGAAACCCATGACCATGCCCTGGCCGGCAAAGAGCCTCCCGCCATCGGTGCCTCCTATACCTGGCGAGCCCGTTTCCATGCCGCACTCGGCTCCTGGGATGAGGCGCGGAAAGATCTCGTGGAAGCCTCGCGCAGTCTCCCGGCAGGAGGTAAACAGAACCAAACTTTGCGGGACCTCGTCGAAGGTGAGATCGCCCTTCAGCAAGACCCTTTAAAAGCCCGCGAGATGTTGGCCGCCGCCGCCGGCTCCTACCAAGAAAATAAACTCTTCTATCCCCTGGCCGATGCCTTGTTCACCCTTGGCCGAGCTCATCGGGAGTTGAGCGATGAGAGTGCCGCACGGGAGACGATCGCGCGTAGTCTGCAACTTTACGAAGACATGCGCGAGGGTATTGAAGAAGAAGCTTCCAAGGTGATCCTTTTCTATAAGATCGGTGAAATTTTCGATGAAATGATCGATCTTCAACTGCGCCATGGTGATCCATACGCGGCCTTGGATTACCTGGAGTCCCGTCGCGCCCGGGTATTGTTGGACAACATGGCCGGGATGCCGGAATCCTCCCAAGCCCTCAATTCCGTTTTTCTTGCCAAACCTCTGCCGTGGGAAACCTGGCGACGGCAGCTTCCCGAGGACGGTGAAACCGGGATCTTGGTCTACCAGGTCAGCGGGCAGCAGCTCTCCGCCTGGATTGCCGATCGCCGCGATGTGCAACATTTTTACCTTTCGAGCCCATCCCTCCAATTCACCATCGACGAGTTGCGACGGCGGCTTGAAAAGAGAAAGCCGCGATGGCGGGTACCCGCGAGACAACTCTACCGCGAGCTGATCCAACCGCTTGAATCCGACCTTATCGAATACCGGCGACTGGTCATCGTTCCCGACGGCGTTCTTCACGCCCTGCCCTTCGGGACACTATATGACGGGGGGCAATATCTCCTGGAGAAAAAACAACTGTCAGTAGCACCCAGCGCCAACTTCTTCCTGCGCTGCCTGGCCCGGGACGAGGCTATGAAGGATGTTCTCGGGCAAAGCGTCCTGGTTTTGGGTAATCCCGCGCACGACCCCGAACGCTTCCCGGGTTTGCCCGACCTTACATCTTCCGAGGAGGAGGCGCGTCGTGTTTTCGAGGAGCTTGGCGGTGAGGGCACTTTGTTGTTGGGAGCGAAAGCGGGTGAAGCCGATTTCCTGGCCCACGCCGGCTCATCCCGGGTGATCCATTTTGCCGGTCATGCCAGGTCCCGTATGCAGAACCCGGGGACCTCCTACATGGTGTTGGCGCCTGGGGATGAGCATGACGGTACGCTTCATGCCTATGAACTGGGGGCCCTGAATTTGCCAAATACCCGCCTGGTCGTGCTCAGTGCTTGTGAGACTGCTCTCAACCCCACCTTTGATGCGGAAGGTGGTGGGTTGGTGCCGGCCTTTCTGGCTGCCGGGGTCCCCGCCGTGGTGGCAAGCCTGTGGGAGGTCCCCGATGATCTTACCCGCGATCTCATGGTCCCCTTCTACCAAAAACTGAAAGAGGGTCTTGCTCCTATTGACGCCCTTCACCAGGTGCAACGGGACATGATCAAAGTAGGCGACCCGCCCCAGGTATGGGCCGCCTTTCAACTCATCGGCCATACCTCAACCCTTGATTGAAACGACCAAGTCCCGATCTCAGGAGGAAATGATGACCAGTGGATTTGAATTGAGAATATTCTTCACGGGTGTATGTCTGTTTGCGCCCAAGGCGCCGGGCGACTGGCGGGTCCTTCTTGCCGATGCCCTCAAACCCGATGTCTGCATACCCGGCGACCAGACGCCGCCGAAGTCCCATGCCGGGGTCATTCAGTTCCAGCAGAAAAATGTCAATCCCCACAACACGCCCGATCGGTTTCCCATACATGAGGACGACGACCACACCTTCTGGTTTCTCGATCGTGAATTTGTCAGCATCAGTGCCAAGGGCTGTTTCACCCCCGACAGCTTGGAGATTGATCTGAATACCTGCTCATTCGAGCCCTACCCTCGAACCAGGAATCAGATGGATAACATTCGTTATGTGGCGCCCATGCTGGGAATCGATAGCGGGGGAAATTTAGAACGGGCCAGGCTGATCGACGGCTTGCTCGACCCCATCTTCAGCAATAACGCCAATGAGTTGCTGGTGGGATGTGTCCGATTGGACAAAGGCCGGCTGGTTCCCTGTAGCTTTGGGAGATTTGAGGGCCCTAATTGTTTTGATCGCGACGGCGTGCAGCAAATCCACGCGAATGTGGTGCAGCTTTCGGTTTGGGTTGACGCCGAGACCGTGGAGATCGCATCCACGCGTTTCGATGGTACCAGGGGTAAGAAGATATCCTTGCGACCGGAGCAGGGAAAACGGAAATATCATCCACCCGTGGTCGAGGTTTGGGTGATGAACCTGGAGTTAGACCAAATCATCGAGTTGGGGGGAGAACCTGATCAATTGGGTGTCGACATGTACGATTTGGAATACAAGCTGATGGAAACCCTACTTTGTAATGCCGATCCCCATTTCGAGGCGACCCCCCGGGTAATCGAACGTTTTCCCGATGGGACCATAACGCAAGACCTTCAAGAGGGTCGCTGCCGAGATAGACAAATGGCTGAATCCTATTTCAAAATCGGATTTTCGGCGATCAGTGCCCAGCCTTGTTCACCGTCGTTAATCCTGCCGGACTCCTAAGAACGGTTTCAACAACCACATCATTTTTGCCGTAGGGCGGATCCTTTTCCCGGTTGAATGACAGGGCCGGGGAGCATGGTGTGCGCTGAAGGCGGCTATACGCTCGGCTGTCGTTCCCTAAGTCCTCTCGAGGGTTCACGGGATCGCTCCGCCCCTAATCGTGAACCAAGCAAACCGCGAATTTAAAGCATGAATCAGGTACAGGAGGTAGTGTCATGAGTACACCGAAAAATTATACCCTGCGACTCTTCATTACAGGCCTTTGTCTTTTGGCAAAAAGGGATGACAAAAACTGGCGCGTCCTGATGGTGGACGCCAGGGACTTGAACCCTGATATAGATAGAGTACTCCCTCATCACGGCGCAATCCTGTTTGACGGGCGCCAGATTGTTGACGAGCAAACCCTCTGCGATTTCACTGTTCACAATGACGAACGGAGGCATTTCTATTGGTTTTTGGACCATGAGCACGTCAAGCTCGAGGTTAAGGATGATGAAGAAGCAAATGGTTTGGAGCTAAATCGTTTACATGAAGGCCAAATTCCCAAAATACCTGGAGAGGAAACTTTTAAGGCCGTCGAATATATCACACCATTAAAAATACCCGCCGGGAATGAATGGGAAGTACCGGACCTGAAGGACGGTCTTTTAAATGAATCCCTAAACAATGCCAACGCGGGTGAGTGCCTGATTGGTGCCTTGGACCTCAACCGGGGCACTCTTACCTCCACCTGTTTTGGAACACGTCTGTTTCCCGCGTTCTTCGATCATTTTGGAGCAGAACAAATTTTTGCCAGTATTGCCATGGTTTCCAGAGAAGTGAATTGGGACAAGGGAGTCACCTTCACCTCTGAAAAATTCGACGGCACCAAAACCGACCATCAAGTCGTTCTCCATCCCAAAACTATTGAACAGGAAACGGTGGATGTCTGGATTATGAACCTGGAGAAAGAACCCATGTTGAGCCTGGAAATCCCCGACGGCCAACGGGATCCCGAAGCAGGTGATATCAATCACGAGTTTCGGGTTTTTGAGAGGCTGCTTAAAAACACTACCCTTGGTAAGCGAAACTCCCTACCTAAGATCAAAGACTTCATAGATAACCAAAGTGCGGAAGAAAGGGAACAAATGAACGCCTTGGCTGATTTGCAATCCGGGATCGTTCAGGATTCTAAACTCAGAAGCGCCTTCTTCGAAATGCGGGAGGGTCAGTCCATCAACGCGCAACCCTGTTCCCCAACCATCAAAGATAATTGAGCTGTGCTTAAGAAGGAGAAAGCAATGAATCACATGAACCAGATAGAATTGGACACTTTGTCTCATAAAGATAAAGATGGCAAATACAAGGCTGCTTTCCAAGCCGGACTGAAGCATTTGCACGGTGGCGACCCTAATTTGATTGGTGTCGACATTGGCGCCGACCCGTTCGATACACCAGGCGCCACAGCCCTCCGTTTTTGGGTGGAAAATAAGGAGAACTTCCGGATCCCGGACAATATCCCCAATATTCCCACGGCTGTCATTCAGACGCCAAGAATGGATCTCTCTTCTCCGCGGGTTGAAAGTAGCTGGATTAAGCACCTCACCGAGGGCAAACCCGAATTATTTGGAAACGACAATATGGTTCAGCCGGGGGACCATATTCGTCATCCCGGAGGGGGTCCCGGCACCTTGGGTGCGTTGATCCGGTTCCACGATGGGAAATTGGGTATATTGAGTGCGGGTCATGTGATCAGGTCGCCCGCGAATAATGATGACCCTCGTTTTCAATTCGTTAAATGGCAGGATGTAGAAGAATTTGCGAAATTCAAGGCCTCACTCATGCCCGAGATTGATGCCGCTGTAGCCGAGATCGTGAGGCCCGACCTTTTTACACTGACCAGTAAACAGAAAGTCCTTGATTTTCATGTTGTCAAGCCGGCGGTACCCAAGGAAAACGAGCTATTGCACAAATTCGGCTTCAGTACCCGCTATACCTGGGCACGTTTCAGTGGAGAGGGTTGCTATAAATTTCGGTATAGAGGAGAGGAATTGGAGTTACATGGTTACACATTGCTGCCTGGTCGTAATGATGATAAAAAGGGAAAGGTAAAAAGAGAGATATCCAAAGGGGGCGATTCCGGTTCGCTCTGGTATAACAGTGAAGGAGAAGGGATTGGGATTACCGTAAAAGGCGAAACTGTTTCCGACCCGGAAAAAGAGTTTGCCATCTTGGCGCCGCTTACGAAGATCATGGAAAAGTTCGAAGCGGACGGCATGGGTTTCAGTTTGGCACGTTTTTAAAAGATGGACATTTTCCCGTTGAACAAGAACCCTGAATCGTACATAATGAGGCCAATCTATCTCTTAAAGGGCCGGCTTAGTGCCGGCCCGAATGAGCCGGTTCCTTGCCTACCTCACATCAAGCACTGTTTGAAGCCAACCTGGACTATGTTCGCCGGACGGCCTCTGCCATCTGCGCCCGCAACGGGTTTTCCCGTGAAGACAGCGAGGATTTTGTCTCGGCCCTGATCGTCAAGCTGATGGAAGACGATTACGCGGTGATCGGCAAATACCGGGGACGTGGCAACATCCAGGTCTACCTGGTCACCGTGGCGCGCCATTTTTTCCAGGATTACCGCAACAAGCTATGGGGCAAGTGGAAGCCCAGCGCCGAGGCCAAGAGGCTGGGGCCCACCGCGGTGCAATTGGACATGCTCACAAGCCGGGACGGCCATTCCCTGGATGTGGCTATCGGCATATTGCGCGATAACCACGGTGTGAATGAAAGCGAGGCCGAACTGGTGGTCCTCTACAACCGGTTGCCTTATCGCTCGGGCCGTACCGAACTGGACGAAGCCACCTTGGGGGAGCTGCCCGCCGTTGGTGGGAGCGGTGAGCTCGCCTTGTTGGAAAAGGAGAAGCGGGAACGCTTCTCCCGGGCCGATGCGGTGATGCAGAAGACCCTGGCCGGACTGGAACCCGAGGAGCGCCTGCTCGTCAAGCTCGTCTACCACGATGGGCTCAAGATCGCCGAGATCGCCCGCCGTCTCGGCACTAACCAGAAGAAACTCTATCGCTGGGTGGACAAGATCATCGTGGATCTGCGCCGCGAGATGGAGCGTGCCGGTGTACGTTGAATTTTCTGCCCGGCCGAATTTCGGCTATAATTGGAGAATATTCGCGGTCGTGTCCGTCTTAACTTATGGGAAGGGGATGACCGCTGGAGTCGGTCTATGAAACAAGCAACGGAATTGTCGGTATGCCCTGAACCCTCCGATCTGGCCGCCTTGATGGAGGGTTCGCTCGAGGGCGAGGAACGGACACGCGTGATCGCCCATGTGGTGTCTTGTGAGGACTGTAACGAGATCGTGGCCGATACGCTCCATGTCCTGGCGGAACACCCGCCGGAAGAACATGGACCGCCTTCCACCCCGGGTTCGGGCGAGGTCAGAACCTTTCCCGGCGGGCGATGGTCTTTCCTGGGTGGTGGGCTCCTGGCCGCGGCCGCCGTGTTGATCATCGGATTCAGTGTGAATTGGGACTCTGTCGATACGAAGGATGTTTTTAACCGGGCAACGATCCATCTCGCCGAGCAGGGAGCGAATCTCCCCCGCTTCTATTTGACGGAGGACCTGGGGTCCGCCTGGGCTGTCTATAAACCGAAACGAAGTGTTCCTACCGGGATCGTGACTGAAGACCTCCACGGGTACATGGACCAATTGCAGAAAGCAGGGTCGCGGATACGTTACCGAAGGGCGATGTTGTACATTCTCAATAACGAGCCCCTCCTCGCCTATGGGGAACTCGAGGATGACAAAGGAGGAACACCTGAGCAAATATGTCTGCAAGCCACGGCAGTATACCTGGTAGCCTTGAACAAGAATCATCAAGAGATGCTCGATGACGCGGTCAACCTCCTGCGCGAAGCCTCCCGACTTTATCCTGGCAACCCTATGATCCACTACAACCTGGCCCGGATCCTGGAGGAAACGAACCGTTCCGAAGAAGCCAAAGAATTGTGGCGTCGTTTTCTCGAGCTGGAATCCCAAGGCCCCTATGCCGAGAACGCGCGCGAATCTCTCGAACAGACGGCAAGTTAATTTCATTCGTGTGATTCGTGCTGTTCGTGGTTGATAAGGGATTGACGACGCCCTCCTGATACCGGCGGTTTTCTGCTAACCAAGTACTGCTTCACCCACAAGGCCTTTGCGGTTGATCACCAAACTGATACCGGAGGTGTTGGGTCATTAGCCTGCTTTTTTCCGATTTTTCTTGACCCACAGCACTTAATTTTGAAAAACCCCAAATCGTGCCTAGAGGCAGCAAACGCAGGTTGTACTGAGGCTGCTCCAGCAGAGGGCGGGACAATAGTACATGTCAACAATCAAAAATCGACACTTGACGGTGAACTTTTTTCACCTTAGCATCAACACCAGATATTCCGATTCACGCTCAACCATTATACTTGTGATCAATTTCTTGCACATTAATCAAAAGGAGACATTCGCAATTGTTATCATCATCCTTATGAATATCAAAAAGGTCAACGCATATGAAGTTTAAATGCTCAGTGCTCCTGCTATCGCTCCTCGTGGTGTTGTCCTGCCGAAATCACGTGGGCGGCGGGCCTCCCATTACCCTGTTGAAGCAACAATTGATTCAAGCAAGTGCGGAAATAGAGGGCCGATTCGCAGTCGCTAACCAACTTTTGCGAAAAAGTTGGCAAAACAGAGCTGGACTATGTCTATCACATTACTGGTAAAGAGCTTATGTTCATGATTTGCTTGAGTTCCTAATAAGGCCCGGCAATCACTTTGGAAACTGTAAGGGAAAGTTGTTACATACCCTACATTGCGGATAAGGAGACAATCACGGAACCTGAGCCGGGATTCAAGCAAAAACCGGACCCGGTTCTTTTGGGCTCGACCCGCGACTTTGACAGGTCCTCGCGGTTGCGGGGATTCAGCTTTGCTGCCGGCTTGCTTTGCTATAGAATGAGCCGGTGATGAGGTATTTACTGGGCATTGAATCATCTTGCGACGACACGTCGATCGCTGTAGTGGCCGAGGATCGAAGCATCCTGGCCAATGTGGTATCCTCTCAGGTTCAGGAGCATGCGCCCTATCTTGGGGTAGTGCCCGAGTTGGCCGGTCGCGCTCATTTGAAGAACATTCCCGCCGTCTATCGCAAGGCCATGGACGATGCCGGTCTGAGCTTGGAAAACATGACCGCGATTGCCGTCACCGCCGGTCCCGGATTGGCCGGGTCATTGATGGTGGGCGTCAACTTTGCCAAAGGTCTGGCCATGGGCGCCGGGCTGCCGTTGATCGGCGTCAATCACATCGGGGGTCATGTGGCCGCCTTGTTTTTGGAATACGGCGAGATTCCTTTACCCGCCCTGGCTTTGATCGTCAGCGGCGGTCACACGCATTTGTTTCGCGTGCGGGAGAATCGGGAACTGGTGCTGCTGACCAAGTCCCGTGACGACGCGGCCGGTGAGGCCTATGATAAACTGAGCAAAATGCTGGGTCTGGGCTTTCCCGGTGGTCCCTTGATCGACCGCCTGGCGCGCCGGGGCAATCCCAAGCGCTATGCCTTCTCTAAACCCAAGTTCAGTGACGGTTCGCTTGACTTTTCCTTCAGCGGCATGAAAACCGCTGCCTCGCGGCATATCGAACGCGACCCGGAAGCCTTTCGCGATCCCGACGGCGAGGCCGTTCGCGACCTGGCCGCGTCCTTCCAGGCGGCGGTATGCAGACACCTGTTGGACAGGGTTTCGCTGGGTCTGGATCAAGACGCCGCCCAAGCGCTGCTGTTGGGCGGCGGGGTGGCCTGCAACAGTCACCTGCGTACCGAATTCGAGGCTCTTGCTCAAAGTCGCGGGCTGCCCGCCTTCATCTCCTCGCCCAAACTGTCCACGGATAACGCCGCCATGATTGCCGCCGAGGGTTGGCGGTTATTCCACCTGGGGCGCCGCGATGAACTGGACCTGGTGACGGACGTCTCGGCCAAACCCTACGCGGCCGTCGACCTGCTGCGCAAAACCTGAGGTCGCCATGACGCATCCGTACTATCTGGGTTGTCCCATGTGGTCGAACAAGTCCTGGACCGGGCGGTTCTTTACGCGTAAGGCCAAGCCGGCAGAGTTCCTCAAGCAGTACAGTTCGGTGCTGACCACCGTCGAGGGCAACACCACCTTCTATGCGGTGCCGGCGGCGGCCACGGTCCTGAAATGGCGAGCCTCCGCCGCGCCGGGCTTTCGGTTTTGCTTCAAGTTTCCCCGGGTGATCTCACACGACAAAGCGCTTCGCGATGCTCAGACTGAAACCGAGGCTTTTTTCCAAGCGCTGGCGCCGCTGCATGGACAGTTAGGCCCCTTCTTCCTCCAATTGCCGCCGCACTTCGACAATTTCACCACCTTGCGCCGCTACCTGGAGAGCCTGCCCACCCAATTCGACTACGCGGTGGAACTGAGGTCGCCGCGATTCTTCCGCCAGGACGCTTTGGAACGTGATTTGGAGCAGATGTTGGCAGCTTTGGAGATGGATCGGGTAGTGTTCGATACACGACGATTGATGTCCCTGGAAACCGGCGATCCCGAACTGAAAGACGCCCAGCGCCGCAAGCCCAAAACCCCGGTGCGCACCCAAGCCCTGGGTCGCTATCCTTTTCTGCGATATGTGGGTTACCCGGAAGTAGAACGGGACGTGGAAGCGGTACGCGTCTGGACCGGCGTCGTAGCGGGTTGGATTCGCGAGGGCCGCACCCCGTTCGTATTCATGCACCAGGCGCCGGACGACGAGCGGGCGCCGGAACTGTGTCGTCTGTTCCACGAAACATTGCGAAAGGAGTTGCCGGAACTGCCCGACATGCCTCCCTGGCCGATCGAAAAAGAAGGCCCGGAGCAGGAACAACTGAGCTTGTTTTGACGGCGCACAAAAAAAGGTGACCGGTTCCTGCACATGGAACCGGCCACCTCTAATGAGGACAATTAAAGAGAACTTATTTGCTGAGGTCCAATTGGTAGCTGTTGGACCCGCTTGCGCCGCTGTAGCTTTCAATTTCTACGTAGTAGGTTCTGGCTCTGCGACCGTTGGTATAGGTCAGAGATTCGTTGACGCCGGAACCGTCGTTCACCGAACGCACCACCGTGCGCCCGCGGTTGTCCAGCAGGTAGAGATCGTAGTCCAACCCGGCGGGTACATCGAGCGCCGCCGTCAGGGTTTCACGGGGGCCCAGTTCGATCTTGAAGTAATCGCGGTCATTGGTCGTAGCAATCGTACCCGTAACGGTGATCGGCCAGGACTCGCTTCTCAGGTCGTGGGCGGAGCCGCGGCTGTCATTGGGCTCGATTTCGGCAATGCCGCCGCCGGGATTGCCGCCGCCTCCGGTGACCGTGACGATCTGGTGGGTGCGCGTGTCGTAACCGGTCTCGTGGGTTGCCGTGTCGGCCATGATGTGCAGGCGGGCGCCCACGAACGAGGCGGCTTTCAGGCTACCGCCGCTGCTTGCCCAGTTGGAGGTATAGGGCGAGAGGCCTTTATGGGTAGCGTCGGCGGTATCGATGACCAGCGAGGCCATGCCGCTGCCGAACTCGATCACATCGGGCGTGCCGGCGGTGCGGGAGATAACGGCGCCCGGGTAGACCAGGAAACCCACATCGGCAGGCTGGTCATAGAGCAATCGGTACAGGGTTTCGTGTTTGTCGGCGCGGTTACTGCTGGTGATATCGGTGAACCCGACGGAATCCTTCACATAGGGATCGGCGCTACCTCCCACGCGAGCGTAGTCGTCGGGGTAGATATCGCCGTAATGGCCGAATTTCTCTTTGTCGTTATCCGTGTTGCCGTTGATGGTCAGCGCGCCGCTGTTGGTGCGATCGGCAAGGGTCGGGTTGATGGAAACCGTGCCTGACGGAGCGGAGCCGGTGAGCGGCGTTTTCGTGGAGATGTTGTACTGCCAGCCCTCGGTCAGGCGGTCCAGCACCAGGTCGGTGAAGTAGAGCGGTTCCCCGGCGGTGCGCACCAGGCTTGTTTGTGAGGATTGGTGTAGGAAGGTCACCGCGCCGATGCCCACCACCTCGGCCACGTTGCCGTTGATGAACACGCCGGTCTGACGTTCGAGGCCGATAGACAGAATGCCGTTGTTGTTGAAATCGTCGGAAGCCTTGGCCAGAACCCCGGCCATGCGACCCAACCGACCGCGCTCCGTGAAGTGAGTTTCCACGGCCACATTCGCAAGGAAGGAAAGGAAATCGGTGTGAATACCGGAGCCGCCGTCGCTTGCATCGTTCAGGTAGGACGTATGGCTGTCGGTCAACACGTCGTCGGAGATCATGTCCATGCTGCCGCAGAGACAGTATTCGGACATGCTCATGGCGCCCGCGGAGGTGCCGCCGATGGAGGCGCCGCGACCGACGGCCGTGCGAATATGGGTTTCCAGCAGGGTGCCGTTCCACAGATCGTAATAGGCGCCCTGGTCGCCGCCTTTGATGAAGATGGCGTCGGCATCGGCAACGTCGCCGACCACGTTGCTTTTATTGGCGTCGTTTTTGGATTTGACCTCGTAGTTGGTCGCTACCACGTTCAGGCCCAGGGTTGAACCGATCCATTCCATGTAGTTGGGCATCCATTCGGCGTCGGACGGGTTGCTCGGCAGGCTTTCGGTGAGAATGGCCGTGCGAATGATGCCGTCGCCGTCGGTATCGCCGTTGGTCAGCAGATGTTGGTACAGTTTATAGGACCAGGAAGACGTATCGCCCTGGTCACCCTCGCTACCGCCGCCGGCGATCATGATGGTGCCTTGGGCTCGGACGGGTAAGGCGAGTAGGAACAACAGAGACAGAAAGGGAAGGGTGTATTTCATCGCTCTCCTCCGAATGTGAATCGTGCGTTTCATATATATACGCACATGAAATGATTGATTCATATTGTCTTCGAAGTGAAAGGCCGGGTCAAGCAGAAAGCATGCGTTTCCCTTGATCTGGATATCAAGGGTTATGATTCCAGTAACTTGCGGCATGAAAAAACAATTTCATGTTTTTCACGACCGATCGCGACCGCTTTCCTTACGGCAGGTTTCTTTTCATGCAGACGGCGATGTCGGCGGCCAGGGCGGCGTTATTTTTGGCCAGGGCGATGTTGGCGGCCAGACTGCGGCCTTGCGTGTGTTGTTGCATGCGGTCCAATAGAAACGGGGTGATTTCCTTGCCGGTAATGCCTTGTTGTGCGGCTTCTTGAAGCGATTGTTCAACGGCGGCGTTCATCTCCCCGGCGTTCATGGCGTGTTCGGGGGGAATGGGGTTGGCGATGACCGCGCCGCCTTTCAGGTCCAGATCCCATTTGGTTTGCAGCATTTGGGCAATCTGGTCGGGATCATCCAGCCTGGCCGGAACGGGGAAGCCGCTGTCGCGAATATAGAAGGCAGGAAAAGCGTCGGTTTGATAGCCGATGACGGGGACGCCCAGGGTTTCCAGAACTTCCAGGGTTCGGCCCAGGTCCAGCACGGCCTTGGCGCCCGCGCAGACCACGGCCACATTGGTTTGGGCCAACTCGGTCAGGTCGGCGGAGACATCCATGGTGTTGTGCCCGTCCCAATGAACGCCGCCCAGCCCGCCGGTAGCAAAAACCTGGATGCCGGCGCGCGCCGCGCAGATCATGGTAGCCGCAACCGTGGTGGCCCCGTCGCCGCCCCGAGCTAGGACGACGGGCAGGTCGCGTCGGCTGACCTTGGCCACATTTTGGGCGCGGGCCAGTTTCTCCAGGGACGCGGGGTCCAGGCCGATGCGAATCTTCCCTTCCAACACGGCGATGGTCGCGGGAACGGCGCCCCGCTCTCGAACGGTTGTCTCCAACAGGTGCGCTGTCTCCAGATTTTGGGGGAAGGGCATCCCGTGGACAATGATGGTAGATTCAAGCGCGACAACCGGTTGTCCCTTTACTATGGCCTCGGCTACTGCTTCCGAATATTCCAACATGATCCGACCTCCCCTGTTGCCGGGTTTATTATAGCCGGAATTTTCGCGCCAGGGCAGGTTCGTTGCCAAACGCCGTATTTTGAAATGGAGAAGTATCAATGTCCTACACAAGGTGCATCTTTTTCCGGGCTGATCTCGAATAACCTTTTAGTGAGTTTTCCGGAAAGTGTGTGAGGGGTGTTTTGATGTTCGTGCTTTTAGTTACTTTGCTGGCGGTTGACGCCAAGCTGGATTTGAAACCCGTGCTGACCTTGGAAGATGTTTCCGAGTCCACCGACCTGTACGTGCAATCGGTAGCCGATGTGGCGCTGACGCCCGAGGGCGATATCTATTTGATCGACGCCCGTTCCGTGATGGTCATGGTATGGAAGGCCGACGGCAGCTTCAAGAATCATTTCGGTAAACAAGGCCAGGGTCCCGGCGAATTCTCTTTCAGAGGTAATGCCGGCACGGCCGGGAGTATCGGGATCACTGAAAAACGCATCTATGTGTACGACCACGGTTCCAAATTCATCAATATCTTCGACAGGGACCATAAGTTCATCAAGAACCTGCCGCTGGAGGTTACCCAGGGCGCCGTCAACTTGTTCGAGGTGATGGACGACGAGAACCTGCTGGTCACCAACGCCAGTTGGTTCAGCGATGTGCCTTACCGCAAGTTTGCGCGTTACAATATGGACGGCAAACTGATCAAGGAATACCAACAGGTCAAAGACGAGACCTGGCGCTACGGATCGGAGGGCGGCAATCGGCGCGTGATCCTGATCCCCTATGCGACCACCATGGTCTCCGCTTATGATGAGGTTTCCGGTCATGTGATCGTGGGTGATAACGCCAAGGCCAAGTTCAATGTCTACGACCCGGACGGAAAATTGGTTCGCACTGTCAGCGTAGGCATGATTCGCGAAGAAATAACCAAGGACGATGAAGACGAATGGAATGCCCAGACCTGGTTCAAGAACCAGAGCTTTTTCAAAGTAGTCTTCCCCGATCGCAAACCTTTCTACAATCGCATCGTGCCCTTGGAGGACGGCGGCTTTCTGGTCTACGTTCAGTCCACCTATTACAGTGATTGCCAGGGTATCGTGATCGACAAAAACGGTAAGACCGCGGGTCGCTTTACCTACCGGTTGGGTGAGGGCGGTAACTTATTCGGTTCCCGAGGTAAGGTGTTGGGCGTGATTTCCGACGAGGACGGCGAATTGAGCCTGCACATCATGAAACCCAATCGTTCCTGACCGGCGAACGTTATAATGGGCGCGTCACAAGGAGGCGCGTCCATGAAACAACCCATTGCCGAACCCTTGACCCTACCCTGCGGCGTAGTGGTTCCCAATCGTCTGGCCAAGGCAGCCATGACGGAAGGCCTGGCCGATGCCCGCAATTACGCTACGCCGGAGTTGGCCCGGGTGTATGAGCGCTGGTCCCTAGGCGGGGCCGGCATATTGCTGACCGGCAATGTGCAGATTGACCGGCGCTATTTGGAGCGGCCCGGCAATGTAGCCGTAGAACCGGGCACTACCGACGAGGAACGATCCCGCCTGCAAACCTGGGCCGAGGCGGGCACCCGAAACGGCAATCAACTGTGGATGCAGCTGTCCCATGCGGGGCGTCAGACGCCCGCGTTGATCAACAAACAACCCGTGGCGCCCTCCGCGATCAAGTTGAAGATGCCCGGCGGTCAGTTCGGCACGCCCCGCGCCCTGACCGAGGAAGAAATACTGGACATCGTCGAGCGCTTCGCCCACGCGGCGTCCGTGGCTAAGGAAACCGGTTTCACCGGCGTCCAGATCCACTCGGCCCATGGATACCTGCTGTCGGAATTTCTCTCGCCCAGGGTCAACCAACGTAAAGACCGGTGGGGCGGTTCCTTGGAAAACCGCGCGCGCCTGTTACTGGCGACGGTCAAACGCACCAGGGAGAAGGTCGGGCCGGATTTCCCCATCGTTGTGAAACTGAACTCCACCGATTTCCAGAAGGGCGGGTTCAGTTCTGAAGAATGCATCCAGGTGGTTCAATGGCTGGGCGAGGCAGGGCTCGACCTGCTGGAAATATCCGGCGGCAACTACGAACAGCCCAAGATGGTGGGCGTGGAAGGCCTGGAACCGGTTTTCGAGGAAGGGGAACGCCGCAGCACACGGGCGCGGGAAGCCTATTTCATGGGTTACGCGGCCCGGATTCGCGAGGTGGCGACCATGCCGCTGATGGTCACCGGCGGTTTCCGCACCAGGGAGGCCATGAACGCCGCCATCGCCGAGGACGGCATCGCCGCCGTCGGCCTGGCTCGTCCCTTATGCGTGCTGCCGGACTGCCCCAAGAGTTTGCTGCAAGGAACCATGGACCAAACCCCGGGCTGGGAAAAGAAATTGCGCATCGGTCCCGGCCTTTTGGGTCCCAACTCGGCAATCACCTTGCTCAAGGCCGTCAATGCCTGGGGCGCCCAGGGCTGGTTCTGCCTGCAAATTCTGAGGATGGGGCACGGCAAGGACCCGAACACCCGCATGAGCGTGCTGGGCTCGTTGGTGCGCTACCAGAAAAACGAGATGCGCACGGCCAAAGCCATGAAAGCAGCCAGGACGTAGCAAAGCCTACTTCAAGCGTTTGCGGTCGTGAGGTTGGGTGTAGTCTATCTCGGGGCCGACCGGGATGACTCGGGTCGGGTTGATGGTATGATGACTGTAGTAGTAGTGGCGCTTGATGTGGTCCATATTGATCGTCTCGGCTACACCCGGCATCTGGTATAGTTCCAGCAAGTAGTTCCAGATGTTCGGGTAGTCGGCGATGCGTCTTTTGTTGCATTTGAAGTGACCCACGTAGACCGGGTCGAACCGCACCAGCGTGGTGAATAAGCGCCAGTCGGCTTCGCTCAATTGGTTGCCTACCAGGTAGCGGTGTTTGCTCAAGAGTTCCTCCACCTTGTCCAAGGCGGCGAATAGGGCGTCATAAGCCTCCGTGTATGCCTCTTGGGTAGTAGCGAAACCCGCCTTGTACACCCCGTTATTGATATTGTGGTAGACCAGTTCGTTGATTTCATCGATGGCCGGCCGCAGGGGTTCGGGGTAGTAGTCGCCGTGTTTGGCGCCCAGGTGATCGAAGGCGGTGTTCAACATGCGGATGATTTCGGAGGATTCGTTATTGACGATGGTTCCCTTTTGTTTGTCCCAAAGAACCGGCACGGTCACGCGACCCGTGTAATCGACTTGGGCCGCGGTGTAGACCTCGTACAAACGCCTGGCGCCGTTGACGGTATCTTCCGTGGCGCCGGGATAATCGCCGAACACCCAACCTTCCTGCAGCATATCCGGATGGACCGTCGATACGGAGATCATGTCTTCCAAGCCCTTTATTTTGCGAAAGATCAACGTGCGGTGCGCCCAGGGACAAGCCAGGGCCACATATAAGTGGTATCTGCCCGGTTCGGCGGAAAATCCTTCCTCCCCGGTGGGTCCCGCCGAGCCGTCCGCCGTCACCCAGTTCCGGAAGGCCGATTGCTGACGCACAAACCGACCCTTCGACTTCTTCGTGTCGAACCACTTGTCCTGCCAGATTCCGTCAACCAGCAATCCCACGAAAGCCTCCCGTCATCAAAAATGAGGACCTCTATTAATCTGGCACCCTTCGGTCGGGAATGCAACCCCGGCGGTCAAAAGTGCGGTAAGATGTTTGAACAGTTCCTGTCCCGGTAGCGTCGCCCCATGCTCGGAAACAAATGGAGGATGGTGATGAAGGTTTTAGTCATTTTGGCCGTCTTGTTGCTGAACGTAACGGTTGCGGAGGACCCTGCCGGCTTGAACGCTATCTACCGTGAGGCCGTAGCCAACAAATTGCGGACCGACGAGGATTTCAGGCGCGATGTGACCAGCAAGCCCGTTGAAGTCCTTGCTTTTGCGGGTGTAAAGCCGGGCATGCGTGTGCTGGACCTGTTCGCCGGGAGCGGTTATTACTCCGAAATCCTGTCCCTTGTGGTCGGGCCGCAAGGTCAGGTCACCCTACACAACAACCAGGCCTATATCAAATTCGTGAAACAGGACCTGAACGCCAGGTTGGCCGGTAAACGCCTGCCCAATGTCGTCAGGCACGTCCGCGAGGCCGAGGCGCTGGAACTGCCGGATGAGGGTTTCGACGCCATCTTCATGGTGTTGGCCTTTCACGACATCTATTTCAAGTCAAAGGATTGGAGTGTGGACGGCGACAAGCTGCTGAAGCAGGTGAAAGCCGCGCTGAAACCGGACGGTGTGCTGTTGCTGATCGACCACGCCGCAAAGGAGGCCACGCGCGAAACGGCCGCCCAAGACCTCCACCGCATCGATGAAGCCTTCACCAAAGAGGTCATGGCATCGTACGGCTTCAAACTGGTCAAGCAAAGCGACATCCTGCGCAATCCCGGCGACGACCGTAGCATCAGCGTGTTCGACGATAAGATTCGGCGCAAAACGGACCGCTTCGTGCACCTGTACAAGAAGCAATAAAGAAGGACCGGCGGCGATTACCGGCCGCCGGGACTGTCTGTTTTACCGGAAGGCCGGCGGGTATTGCTTGTGGAAATCGGTGGCTTCCTGCCAGATACGCACCGCGCCCAGCAGCGTAGCCTCGTCGAAGAGTCGACCCATAAAGGTGATGCTCGTAGGCGTTTTCGTTTCGTCGCCCTGGAAACCGTTGGGAACCACCACGCAGGGATGGCCGGTCAGGTTGGTCAGCAAGAGGTTGTTGCCGCCGAAGGTGGGGGTGATATAGATGTCGTAGGTTTGCATCAGCTTGTCCATCTCTTCGATGAGCCGGGTGCGGATGCGGTTGGCGTTGATATATTCCACGGCCGGAATATGGCGGGCCGCACGGAAGACGTTTGGCCAGGCGTTGGCGATCTGGCGCTTCATCTTGTCGTCGGTGTTTGAGGTGGTCAAGTGATCGAAGGCGGCGGCAGCCTCGACACTGAGGATGATGGACAAAGCCGGAAAGGGGATGTCCGGCAACTCGATGGGCTCCAGCCGGGCGCCCAGTTCGCGAAGTTTGTCCAGGGTACGTTGGTCGTTCTGCTTGTCGGGGTAATCGCGTTCGAAGGCCGATTTCAGGTAGCCGATGCGCAGTTCGGATAGTTTGGTCCATGCGGGTCGGTAGGGAAAAGGCGCATCGGTGACATGGGTGTCCTTGCCGTCGCTGCCGCGAATGGCGTCGAAAACCATGGCCGCGCCGTCCACCGAGCGGCAGATGGGGCCCACCTTATCCATGCTCCAGGAAAGTGCCATGGCGCCGTGACGCGAGACGGCGCCGAAGGTGGGCCGCAGCCCCGTGGTCCCGCAACGAGTGGACGGCGACACGATCGAACCCCAGGTTTCGGTGCCGATGGAAAAACCCACCAGGCCGGCGGCGGTCGCCGAGGCGGAGCCGGCAGACGAACCGCTGCTGCCCTGCTCCAGGTTCCAGGGGTTGCGGGTCTTGCCACCGTACCAGACATCGCCCCAGGCCAGGGCTCCAAGGGTCAGCTTGGCAACCAGTACCGCGCCGGCTTCTTCCAATTTGCGGGCGACCGTGGCGTCCATGTCCAGGACCTGATCTTTGTAGGGCTCGGCGCCCCAGGTGGTCTTGGCCCCTTTGACCGCGAACAGGTCCTTGATGCCGTAGGGAATGCCGTGCAGCGGACCGCGATACATTCCCCGGGCTATTTCCCGATCCATCTGCCGGGCGCGTTCCAGGGCCGAATCCTTTAAAAGGGTGACGACGCATTGCAGGGTAGGCCCGTGTTTTTCCAGGCGGTGCAGGTAGAGCCTGGTCAAGCCTTCACTGGTCACCTGGCCGCTACGCAACAGCTCGGCCAGTTGGGGAACGGTCATGAAGGCCAACTGTGCGGGATCGTCGGGTTTGACGACTTCGCCCAGGGGCACATAACGGGGGGCGCGGTGATCGTCGGGCATCTTGAAACCCGGTGGCAGGGGCGAGAACACCAGGCTGGGCGGCACGCCGTTGTCCAGGGTGTAGTCGCGAATCAGGCGGTAGCTCTCCAGGGCGTCGGTCAGGTTCTTCTGCATCAGGTCGCGTTCCGATTCAGTAAAGGAAAGGCCCAGTACCTTTTCGGCCCCGGCGAGTTCTCCGGGGCTGAAGGTTTTGGACGGCGGTGTTTCCTGCCAGGCGTGTAGATGAAGAGCGAGGGTAAGGAACAAAAGGGACAAGCTGCGCATATGAGGGTCCTCCCGAACATCGATAGAGGCCCCTATCATGCCACGATCCGGTGTCACCTGCCAATCAAATGGCCGACCGGAGAGGTAGATCTCTCCTGAAATTTTTTTATGGGTGTACGTTCTCTTCGGCTCGGTAGGTATCGGTAGGTAATGGTACTCAACTTTCCGCCGGAGCTTGCATTTGCCGGTCGGGGAGCTTTAGATTCAACTCAGAACCTTGTTTGTTGGAGCATATCATGGCACTCACCAGACGTCAGTTTATAGGCCGCTGCATAGCCGCGCCCACCGCGCTTGCCCTGGCGCCCGTCGCCGGTTACGGGCGGGGTCGATTCAAGCCGGTAACGCATCCCGGCCGCATTGCCAAGACCCTCGGCAGCGCGCGAAACCTTATTTTCATTCACCTGCGCGGCGGACCCAGCCAGATCGATACCTTCGATCTGAAGCGCGGGCTTTGGACGCCCGACCGCTTGGGTCCCCAATTGATCGGCGGCGCCCTGGACTGGCCGGCCGGCGTCATGCCCAAACTGGCGGGGATGACCGATCGCTTCAGCCTGCTGCGCGGCCTGACCGCGGCAGAAGCGGTGCACGAGCGCGCCAATTATCACCTGCTGACCTCCTACCGCAAAAACCCCTCCACGACTGCCGACATCCCCAACTTCATGGCATTACTGTCTTTGTTGCTGGAAGATACACGGAACAGCGAGGATGTGATGCCTTTTGCAGTCGCCGTTTCCAGGCCGGAGGTGGGTAACGGCAAGCTGGGGGTGGAATACGCGCTCTCCCGTATCCAAGCCGACGGTTCGCTGCCCAATTTGAACCACCCCTGGGAACAGCCGGACCAACGCTTCGAGATGCTGACGCAAATGGCGGAAAAGGAAACCACCCAAGCCCGCGATCCCCGCGCGGCCTATCAACAGATTCTGGAAACCACGCGCCGCATGAGTCGGGACGAACGGCTGTTGGACTACAATCAGACCGGTGGAATGGCAGTCAACGGCAATTTCTACAACCGCTGGTTTATGACCCAGGCTGCCGCGGCGGTACGCATCTTGTCCGCTGATTTGGGGACGCGAATGGTGTTCCTGGATTTCTTCGGTTGGGATCACCACTTCAATATCTATCAAAACACCGGCGGGGATCTGTTCACCCTGTCCGGGGCTTTCGACAATGCCGCCGCCTACCTGATCGATACCCTGGGCAACCTGCCGGGGCAAAGCGGCAGCCTGCTGGACGATACCCTCATCGTTGCCGTGGGCGAGTTCGGCCGCACGGTGGGCGCTGTCGACGGCAACGGCGGACGCGATCATTACCCCTACGTACTGCCGGCCCTGGTGACGGGCGGCGGATGTAAAACAGGCCGCGTGATCGGTGCTTCGGATGACAAAGGCTCTTATGTGGCCGACCGGGGCTGGAGTCGTAACCGGGATATGTTGATCGGCGACCTGTTGGCCACTATTTTCAGCGCTATGGGAGCCGACTGGCAATCGCGGATTCAATACACACCTACCGGCCGTGTTTACGATGCCGTGGATACGCGCCTGACCGGGCCGTTATACCCCATCGAGGAGTTGTTCACATGAAAATCAAGCATGCGATGATGTTCTTTTGTATGTGTTTCAGTCTCCTCGTTGCCGCGGGTGATTCGAGTGTGATTGACGACTATTTGGAAAACCGAACGGCCAGGGGCAAGAAGATCACTGATCATGCGGCGCCCATGATCGTGCTGACCGACGATCTGAGTTTCCTGCGTCGCGTCTGGCTGGATGTGGCCGGCACCCTGCCGCCCACCAATACTTTGGAGGCCTGGCTGCAAAAGCCTCAACCCTGGGATCGCGAAGCCATGGTGGACGAAGTTCTGGCCTCGGATGCCTATGTCGATCGCTGGACCCACTTCTTCGAGGCGCTCATCAACAGTCGAGCCTTTCCGCAGCAACTGGCCATGCGCAACCACCAGCACCGCGCCCTGCGCACCGCCGTGGCCGACAACCTGCCCTGGGACGCCCTGGCTCGTCAAATCATTGCCTACCACGGTCCTGTCGACACACCCGGTTCGTTCTACAACATGTTTATCGAGGCATCCAACGCGGCGCTCATACGTCAGGACGCCTTGGACGATGAAGCAGCCTTTATCACCGAGAAATTTTTGGGTGTGCAAACCAATTGCATCTCCTGTCACGATGGGCGCTATCACCTGGAAGAGATCAACGTCTACCTGACCGAAAAGAAACGCACCGAATTCTGGGGCCTCGCCGCTTTCTTGTCCAAGTCGGTCCTGTTCTGCCGCGGCGCCAACTGTTTTGCTAACGGCCAGGTTCGCTACCAGTACCTCCACTGGGAGAGCACCGATCGCGACGAATTCAGAAACAACGGTTATCCTTTCATCGACGGCGGTCGCTCCGCCTTCAGAGACGGTCGCTACTATGCCAAGACCCGAACGGGTGAGGGTATGCGTCCGGCAAGGAACGGCGGCTACATCGAACCGGCCTATCCCTTTACCGGGGAGACGCCGGCGCCGGATGAGCCGCGACGCGATGCGCTGGCCAGGATCCTCACCGCCGATCGCCAGTTCGCCCGCAACATGGTGAACCGTGTTTGGATGCAGTTGATCGGCCGCACCTTCGTGGAACCGGTGGAAGGCTTCGACCTGGCTCGTCTGAACGCACATACGGCGGCCGAATACAACACGACGGTTCAGCCGGAAGACCCGGAACTGTTGGAGTTCATGACCGACCGGTTCATCGAAACCGGCTACAACATGAAAACCCTGATCCGAGATATCGCCGTCAGCAAGATCTACGGCATGGATTACGCCCGGTTCGCTGAACCGGAACGGGGTTTGGGTCCCTACTGGGGCGGCGTGTCCCGCGTGCGGCGATTGGAAGCCGAGACCCTGCTGAACAACATCTTCAACCTGGTCATGCTGGAGCCCAAGGTACTGGCTCAAGGTCTGGAGGGCATCGTCACCAATTTCTGGGGCCTGCCGGACACTCAGGAACCCGGCTACATTCCCGGTAACGAGGTCACCGCTTTCCGGCTGCAACAGTTGGGCGTCAGGAACCACCAGGAACTGCTGAACTACCAGGGCGCCGTCCGCGACCTGCTGAGCAGTTTGGGCAGAGCGGATCGCGACACCGGCAGTCCTCCCGACGAGCACCTGGGGCATGCCACGTCCCTGGCTTTGCTCAACAATCCGGTGGTCATCTACCTGCTCGAGGCAAGCCCGTTGGTCTCCTACCTGGCTGAGTTGGTTCGGGCGGGCGATCGGGAAGAGGTGGTTAACCTGCTGTTCTCGCGGGGACTCTACCGACTACCCACGGAAACCGAGCGCCGAACGGCAAACGAGAGCTTGGAAGCAGGCGACCCGGAAACCGCGATCAGAGACATCTTGTGGACCCTGATCAGCCACCCGGATTTCCTATTTCGCTAATCCGCCAAGGCCCGACAAGTCGAGAAACATGAGTCTAAATACCGCCGCCATGGGGCACTCTGTGCCTCATCGGCTCCTTCAGACTGATCGTACGAGACAGCGCCTCAGCCCCAAAAAGGAAGAGTTGTGTTTCCGAAATAAGTTGTGTCCGGCGATTCTGGACGCATTGCAATGCGTCCAGAACGGATCGCCATTCGGAAATGGACGTATTGTTCCGGCAAATCCGCGTCGATTTGCGCGCCCGGCCATGCTGATAACGAAAACGACAGCGATCTCCGGCCTGATAGGCGCACTGTTCGGTACCGGGATGGGGAGATTCGCACCGCTTCACAACGTGTTTCTGAAAACAATACGCCCATAACGGCCGAAATACGGATTCTGCAACTTTGAAGAAGCAAATACACCCCAAATTGCTGTAATTCAGCCTCGACGTTTCGAACTGCTGTTCCTGATCCCAGAGCACGGCGGTAACGAGGCTCAGACGTATTTCTCGATCGAAGATGGCGCTGACTTTCGGCACGTCTTCAAAACCGCGGGGATTCACCTGACGATTGAAAAGTTCAACGGCGGCAAGATACTGATCGATGAAAAGATCTACGACGTGAAGTAAGCGGTCGGGCCGATGCTGTTCAAGTCTTCCCCCGTCGACCTCAGCTTCCAAAAAAGCGCCGGGGCTCTGGTTGCCATGCGGGGTGTCGGAGTCGATTGATGAGAGGCTTTTCAAAAGATCGGGGCACTTGGGATCGGAAGATCAATTCCCAAAAACCCCTGGCCATTAGCGACTTGCCAGGGTAGGATGGTTATCCGGCATTGCGGCTTGTGACCGCGTCGCCGCTTGCCTTACATTTCAAACCGGAGCTCGGGGTAATGGCCCGTAGAATCAAACTTGAAAAGGACGGTGCTCTTTACCACATCATGACGCGAACCGCACAGCAAGTCCACTGGCTGGAAGCGCCGGCCGTCAAGGAGATGTTCGCGGATCACATGAACCATCTGACAGATGTCTTCTACTGCTCCGTCTTGACACACGCGTTTTTGGGAAATCATTACCACCTCCTTTTGCGTGTGGACCGACCTGAATTCGATCTGGAGGACATCAAGCGACGCTTTGAATTGGCGGAAAGCCGAAAGGTAAACCCTCGCCGTTTCCACGAACACATGGCCGAATACCTGTACAACCGATATACCGATTTAAGCGCTTTCATGTTTTATTTCAACCGGGGAACGGCTTTTGCTTACAACAAGCAAGCGGGCACAAACGGTCACCTTTGGGGCGCCCGTTACAAGAATGTGGTGGTGGAAGAAGGTGATGCGGAACTGGCCGTGGCAACCTACATAGAAATGAATGCAGTGCGCGCCGGAATCGTGGAGGATCCCACGGAATACCCGCATAGCTCGGTGGGCGAACTCAAGCAAAAGCTGGAAGCGGGCGAAGAGCCGGAGGCGCCGCAACTGAGCGTACTCGAACATTTGCCGAAGGAGATCCAAGCCCGAACCTACGTGGATTGGATGCGTTACGTGGCGCTGACCTTGTCGGACCCGGATTTGAAGCGGGCGTCGTTGCCCAAGCAATTTACGGCTCAGGGCTGGGTGGTCGACATGAAATCGCTGCACGAGGCACTGGAAACACGAGCGCCGGCCAACTGGTCCCGCCCGGTTTACGGTTCGGATGCCTTTACGCGCAAAACATTGGAAGCGGTAGGTTGGTTGATCCCACTGCACCGGAGGGAGGCACCCCGACCGGGGGCATCCAATGCGGTAGCGTAACCTCATCAAAAGGTCGAAAACGTAACGACATCACGAGATGTCAGGCGAAAGCCTGTCCGATTTCGGGTCGAAACCGTTAAAACGAGGTGATGGAGACAACCTTGGACTTTTCTTCTCGTATTCGCCTGAAATAATCCCCGCCCCTTAATCAAATAAGAGCCGGCTATCTCGAAGGCATTGCACTCCATCTCTCCAAGCGACATAAAATCAGGCCCTTAAAGCTAGCTGCTTCGTTTTCTTGCCAAATGGAAAACGACGTGATAGCTGCTCTGCCGAATCCTTGGACTTTTGTGAATTGTGCTCTATGACATAAGTTATTTGTCGTATATGTGTCAAACGGCCGGCCGCGCAAAGAGTTAGAATAACGCGAGATGATGGAGTGACCAACTTGTTTATATAAATACGAAATCAATATTGACCATGCTCCTTTTTTTCTTACTTGGGGTATACCCCTCAGATACAGTTGCCCAGGAATTTAAGGTCCGTTTCAGTGCAGAAGCATATACAAAGACTTTCACGGGCACTGTCACCGCGGGCAAACCGTACCTGACCCATCAACCGAGATTCTGAAAACGACAACCAACAGGGAGAGAAAACATGAAAGTCGCATATATCTTCCGCTACAACATGGCCAAAAAGAAGTTGAGATTAATGATCTTCCGGAGCACGTTTTCGATTACCACTTGCATCAGCGGCGGACGGGCAGTAAGGATGCGGCGTTTCGTAGTTTGCGCGATCTCCTTTTTGCTCCTACCCCATTTCGTGTTGTCAGCGGAAAGTGAGGGGAAATCGAACGAGTCACTTCTAAGCCGGGCCGAGGCGCAGCTGCGGGCACTTTACGATCTGAAGTATTACTACAACAGAGATCCCGCTGATTGGCTCCCCGACAGTTCCGGTTACACGATGATGGAGACCGCTCCCGGAACAGATCGACGCGAACGGGTACGTTACGATGTCGCCGGCGGCGAACGCACCGTCATGGAACCGAGCGAAGAGCAAGACCCCGGTCGATCCGGCATCCTGTCGCCCGATGGAGATCGCGTCATCTATACCGAGGGGGGAAATCTTTTTGTGCGGAATCTGGAGGACGACCAATCCATCCAACTGACCCGCGATACAGCCGACGGTCCACGCTCAAACGACCGGGCGGTCTGGAGCCCTGACGGCAAACGGATTGTCTTTGTGCAGTCCGACGTCTCTCGGGTCATGAAAAGGCGGGTTTTGGTCCCGACCGATCCGTCTTACCCCGAAACCAGGGAAGATCTCTTCGCCAGGGTCGGTGAAACGATCGCCACATTGCGCGTAGGCGTAGTGGATTCCGAGAGCACCGAAATGCGCTGGCTTGCGATCCCCGAACCGGCCGAGGGTTTCTATCTGGGGCAAGTCAGTTGGGCCGGGAATTCGGATGAGGTACTCGTGGAGAAACTCAGCCGATTTCGGGACCGGCGCGAGTTCCTCCTCGCCAACGTGCACACGGGCGAGATTTCCCGAATCTTCCACGAGTCCGATCCCGCGTGGGTCGTTGCCAGTTACGGCAAGAACTTGGGGCTGGAGTGGATTCGCGACGGTGATGCGTTCATCGTGCTCAGCGAGAAGGACGGCTGGCGCCGCGCTTACGTCTACACGAGAGACGGCAAGGAGCAGGCGTGCCTGACGCCGGGCCCCGGCGAAATCATCGAACGTGTCAAGGTGGACGAAGCGCGAGGTTGGTTCTACTACAACGCGTCGCCCGACAACGGTACCCAGAAATATCTCTACCGCGTCAAGTTGGACGGAGCGGGCAAGCCCGAGCGGGTCACGCCGCCGGACCAACCGGGCACGCACGACTACGAATTCTCGCCCGACGCCCGCTGGGCGTTCCACACCTACTCGAAATTCGACATGCCGCCGGTAACGCGGCTCGTCGAACTACCCGCGCATCGGTCAGTCCGCGTCCTCGAAGACAACAGTGAGTTACGGAAAAAGTGGGCGGCTCTTGACATGCCGCCGGTGGAGTTTTTCCAACTGGAGATTGGGGACGGTGTGATCATGGACGCCTGGATGCTCAAGCCGTCAGACTTCGATCCCTCCCGGAAGTATCCGGTCCTGGTGTACGTGTACGGCGAGCCCCACGCGCAGACCGTACAGGATCAATGGCTTCGCGTGCACTCGGCCTACCATCGCATGATCGCCGAGCAGGGGTACCTGGTCGTGTCGATCGACAACCGGGGCACGCCGGCGCCGAAGGGGGCCGCCTGGCGCAGATCGGTATTCGGCAGCTTGGGCCCGCTGTCCACCGAGGAGCAGGCGGCCGGTGTACAGGAGTTGGGCCGCACGCGACCGTACGTCGACATGTCACGAGTCGGCATCTGGGGTTGGAGCGGAGGTGGTTCGAATACGCTGAACGCCATGTTCCGCAAACCGGACGTGTATCATGTGGGCATCGCCGTGGTGCCCAAGCCGCAACCGCATCTCTACAACGCGTGGTTCCAGGAGATATACATGGAGACGCGCGACACGAATCCGGACGGATACCGCCGGTCGGCCCCCCTGAACTTCGCCGAGGGCTTGCAGGGAGACCTGCTGATCATTCACGGGACCGGCGAAACGAACACGCACCTTCAAATCACCGAGGGTTTGATCGACCGCCTGATCGAACTGGGAAAGCGATTCGATTACATGGCCTATCCCAATCGAGATCACGGGCTCTTCGAGGGGAAAGGAACGGTGATGCACGTGCGCATGCTCATGGCAAGGTATCTCCTCGATCATTTGCCGCGCGGACCACGATAGAAGACGTAAAGTTTTTTGCCAAGCACCTGAAGGAATGCTTGTTGATCAGCTCGCAGGGCTCATAGCAATGGTTGGCTTGGATTCGAGCCGGTATTTTCTTCAGGGTTGGCAATCTCCTAATCATACAAGATTGGTAACCTCTTTTTCCTTCTTTACCGCTTAAAGGAAAGATGATTTGCTTAAAGCCGAGCGCCCGGGATACCCGACTTTTTGACGCGAAAGTCATCAATTGTTATTGTTAGGAGCGAGGATTGGTTACTATTAGTAGATTATCAGGAAGAATGCCAGGTTCGTCATTATTGGGGTGGATCCGGCTCTGGAGGATTCGATGCTGGATCGACGATGTTTTCAGCATTTCGGTTTGTTGCATTGCCAGTGTGGTTTGCCAAAGGGCAAGCGGACGGCGGCAGGGGATCAAAGCTGGCAGTGGTCTGCCGAGTGATCGTTTGGGTTTCGGATATGTAGTATTTGGAACCCTCCGGCTTGGGAATGTCCGGGGAGCTTATGGATAACTCAGTATGTCCTGACCGCTGCAGATGCGTGCAAAGCCAGTCAAAAACTCGGATCAGATATTGGATCATGTCGATTCCTCCTGTTGATTCAGTCATTTTGCCTCTGTGGCAAAGTGTAAGTTAGTTGTGAGGAACCTTGCCGATGGTAACAGCGGAGCAACAGCTCGATAACAACATGAGTCAAGTCGATTACAGAAGCCTGTCGAAGCGCCGGGAGCCAACTGTTGGGAAGCTTTGAGGAAAAAAGGATGGACAACTCCAAAACGCAGAAAGATGCCTTGCATCTCCTGGAAGCATTTCTCAGTGGCGGGATCGACGACCCAATCGCCGAGGCCAAAAGGAACTATCCCGAGAATGGTGACCTCAAGAAACAACTGGAGTTGCTGCTAGAGGCCCACGACTGCTCCGACACCTTTCTGGACAAGCCCCTTCTCTTGCGATATCAAGGACTTTGGGTTCTCGAAGCCGATCAGCAGGACCCGGAAGAAATCGACGGCTACGAGGTCGTCGACCTGTTGGGGACCGGTGGCATGGGTCGTGTTTACAGAGTGCGTCAGTGCGAGCCGGAGCGAGAGATTGCGTTGAAGTTATTTCACGGCTTTCCCAGTGATAACGCCCGCAGGCGATTTCAAATGGAGTGTCTCATGTTGGCTCGCATGAGCCACCCCAACATCGCCCATATCTATGAAGTGGGTAGCTTCCGCTCGATGCCCTACTTCACCATGGAATACTTTCCCGGAAAGCCCATTACCACCTATAGCTCCGAGAATGGGTTAGGCCTGCGCGAGCGACTTCAAGTCTTCCTCCAGGTCTGTGCCGGCATCATGCACGTTCACGATCATGATATCATTCATCGCGATATCAAGCCTTCCAACATCCTTGTGTGTACGCTTGGTCGCCTTCCCCACGCCAAAGTGATCGATTTCGGTGTCGCTAAACAAGTGCTTGGTCCACGGCTGACCCAAACCCAGATGGTGTTGGGCACGCCTGCCTATGCGTCACCGGAGCAAATAGGTATGGAGGAGATTTCAACCAAAAGCGACGTCTACTCACTAGGATGTGTCCTCTACGAACTGGTTACTGGCTGTCCTCCCTTCGACCCAGAACGTCTCAAAACGAAAAGCTATGGCGATGTTCTCAAAATCATCCAAGAGGAAGACCCGCCCCTGCCCAGTAAAATCCAACGCCAGGAAGACCCGACAGATATCTCTCCTGCCGAGCTTCGAGGCGATGTTGATTTGGTGGTCCGCAAGGCGATGGAAAAAGATGCCGAGGTGAGATATGCCACAGTGGCCTTATTGGCAGAGGACATCCGCAATATCCTCGATTTCAAACCGGTAACGGCCAGACGACCCAGCCTGCACTATCGTATCCGCAAGACGATCAGAAGACATACCCGGGTTGTCACGGTCGCAACAGTAATGGGTCTCGTTCTGTTAACTATTGCATTTTTTCTGGCGGATCAGTATCTCGAGAATCGCACTCTCATAATCGAACGGGGTAGGCAGCAGGTTAAGGCCCGCGAAATTCAGGTTCGTTTTCAGGCTGTCGAAGAAGTGGTGCACCATTTGCTCCAGGATCCCAACCCGTTTCACAAAACAGCACGTGATCGAGGCCGGGCTTTTTTGGAACGGGCTGAGAAGGAGGTGGACGAGCTCTATGCCTTCCCAGTCATCAGGGCAAATTGCTTGTTCACACTGGGTCAAGCGTATTTGAGTACCAGTAACTATTCTTCCGCTGAGCGCTGTTTCCATAAAGGTTATGATCTGAGGTCCGCGATTTTCGGAGAGGCCCACCCGAACACCGTGGCATTTTTGGAGCGCCTTGGTTACCTGTACAATCGCACGAATCGCTTCAAAAAAGCGGAGCAGGTGTTTGAAAAGGCCATCAGCACGATCAGCGTAGATGCCGCTATCAGCTTATCGCTCAATCAAGGTCTTGCGGACACCCTTCGCCTGACAGGACGATTTCAGGAAGCGAGTGAACTCTACCACCGCACCTTGAACCGTCAGATCCAAGTCTTGGGTGGCGGTCACCGTGACATTTCGGTTACGCGTCGCATGTTGGCGAATGGACTCCGTCTCGAGGGGCGTCACAAAGAAGCCGAGAAGCAGTACCGCCTTGCCTTGGATGCAGTTCGTAATGCCTATGGTCCGGATCACTGGGAGACCTGGTCCGCCGAGGAGAGCTTAGTCGTCGCCTTGATCGACGCGGGGCGATACCAAGAGGCTAAGCAAAGAATATCGCGAGTTCTTGAACAGCGAATCAGCGCATTCGGCAAGGATCACGAGGACAGCCTGCGCGCCGAGGGAACCTATGGTCTCATCCTTTTGGAAGAAGGGGATGTCAAAGGGGCTATTCCGATCTTTGAATATGTGTGGCAAAACCTAAAATCTCTCCTGGGGGAAGACCATACCCAAAGTCTAAGAACGGGTACTAATCTGGCGATTGCCTTGAGTGCGACCGACGACCACGAAAAAGCGGTGAACATTCTCCGTGTCTTGCTCATCCTTTATCGCGACAAGCTCGGGCCTGGCCATTGGGAAACCCTCCGTACGGCCAATAACCTGGCCGATGTCCTGCGAAGATTGGGTGAACTTGACGAAGCGGAAACCCTGATTCGAGATACCTATGCGCGCCAGGTGGAAATCCTGGGGGAAGAACGCGACAAAACTCTGCTCTCGCTCTGCACACTGGCCGAAATCCAGATGGAAAAGGGTTGTTACGGGGAAGCATTGCCCCTTTTGGAAGATCTAGTACACAAGGCACCAACCGTCTTTCCCAAGGACCATCCTTACCTTGCCGTTTTTCTCACCTACTTGGGTAGGTGCTTGACCGAGCTCGGGCGTTACCAGGAGGCAGAACCGCTTCTTCTAGAAGGCACGGAGCGACTGTTGGCCGGTCAAAGCGGTTTCAAGCGGGAAGCATTGGATCTGATCATACGTCTCTACCGAGTCTGGGCAAAGCCGGAGGCAACTCGTTTTTGGGTCTCAATCCGAACAGACCTCGAAAAAAAACCGTGAGTGCCGACCGAAATCCTGTCCGTTCCCGCTTAAAGACATCAAGAGTGGGAGGCACAGATGACGGTTCATTACTTTCTCCACCCAAAGACGGACATTCTCTACCGATGGGACGATGAGAGCGGAGAGCTGAGAATCGGCGACGAGGTTCACGATCGACCCTTGAGCCCAGGGGGGCAGAAGGGGGAACTGTTGGGTCGGTTTATCCGTTACCGTGTGCTAACGAATTTGGGCCAACCCATAAGACACACGAAAGAATTGAGGAACATCCAAGCGAATGTCTGTTACCCCAGATTGCTGAAGCATCTCGAGATCCCCAAGGAGCAGCAACACCTTATCATCAGTGTGGGTCGCGGCAAGGGTTACCAATGGAAACCCCTGACATGGGTGGAGGGCGGGCATCCACCTAAACGACCGCCGCCGGGCTCTCCCGAGGAAGACCGCTATTGGGTATTTCTCGAGAGTGACTCATTTCACCAGGGTGACGACCATTGCCCCTGGGATCGTTCCAAACCGGCTCATCCAGTCACCATCAAAAAGCTGGTCGCATTCGGGCGTTATGAGGTTACCAACCGCCTGTACAGTCAATTCCTCTGTGCCGCTGATCGACCGGCTCCTACCTGGATGGGGCAGTCGGGCTTTGAGGATCCGGAACAACCGGTTGTAGGCATCAGTTGGTACGATGCAATGGCTTTCGCCCGCTGGATGGATGACCGCATGCGCAAAGCGGTACCTAGCTGGTTCCGCCCCGAATGGGAGGTCCGTCTACCCAGTGAGGCCGAGTGGGAATTCGCCGCTCGCGGTCGAGAGGGCAGGCTCTTTCCCTGGGGTGATACCCAACCCACCCGTAAACACGCCTGTTTCGATTGTCGCTTTCCCAACAAGGTGCACCATCACCCCAGTGGCATGACCGCCACCGGGATCCACAACCTGGCTGGCAATGTGGCGGAATGGTGCCGTGACCATTGGGACGAAGAGGCGTATCAGAAGAGAATAAAAGCGGTTATCGATCCCGTTGTCGATACCGGCGGCGAACTGCGGGTCATCAGGGGTGGTCATTGGCGCGCGCCCCTGGAGATGTTGCGCGCCAGCTTTCGCGAGGGTTTGGGTGGACGGGTCAGGGACAAGGCCGTCGGATTCCGCCTCTGCCTAGGTCGTCGAGTAGCTGCCAACGAGTCTCGCCCTTTCCACAAAAAGTCGAGGTTTTTTTAGAAAGCTTTACCACTTATCGCAGCACAGGAGTCTTTCATGAGATTAAAGGTCATGTTTCAGACGGATGAGGGTTGGCCGATTTTCGGCTCGATCATGGCCCAATTGCGACCCGAATTCGAGATCGAGCACCTCGACCCTAGCACGCCCTTGCACCATCTTGGGCCGACCGACGCCCTCCTGATCGTCGAAACCTGCCAAGCTGCATATCATGCCTATCACGAGCGCTTCAACGAAGCTGTCGAAGCATTTCTCCCGATCATCCTGATACAAACCGACAGTGATCGTCTGGGGTTCCCTATTCCCCGAGCCCAAATTGTGCGTTGGAACGAGGAACCCAGACCCACGGACACGATCCGCATGCGTCTCCAAAAGCTCCGAGATCAACGCTGGGACTTCGCAATGTGGGTATCCGAGACAATTGATCATGCCTGCAAAGAGCTCGATCTGGTCTGCGATTACGATCCCGAATCCCGCAATTTCAGGATTGGTTACGGCAACGAAGCTTGTGAGAGCATGCAGACACTCCTGCAATTGGATGTGGGTACGCCCAAGCTGGAGCATTTGTACAGGCTCCATGAGGCCTATCAGCCCCAACAACATCGCTTCCGCCAAGCCTTGCACGTGGGACAGACACCGGTGCCGCCCTGCCGCCGAATGGCATTGGGCTGGGCTTGTAGAGGTGAGCCGTTGCGGGCCATCACCGTGGAAGAAATCAGGGATTACCTGGAGAAATGAGGAGGCACGTCATGGCAAAACGGAGCCTGCTGGCAGGCAAACGCATCATGATCTCGGCCAGCATCCCGGATGAACTCGCCCAATCCTTTTTCGCCCAATCCCTTTTGTCAGAGCTGATCGTACTTTGTCGATGCATCTTCAGAGCGGACGGAAATATCGTTTTTGGCGGGCACCCCAGCATCACCCCCTTGATCCATCATGCGGCTAAATCGATCGGTATGGGCGGAGAAAAGATCGATCTCTATCAACTGCGGCGTTTTCGCGGCAAGACGCCGGTCGCGGTTGACGACCGGACAATCTTCGGCGAGGTTCGCTGGATGGGCTCCGAAGATGGCTCGTTGCCGCTGGAGGAGGACCTGGCCGTCATGAGAGATGCGATGGTCCAAGCTTCCGATGCGGCAATTTTTATCGGAGGTCGCCTGAAAACTCGCGGCATTCGGGATGAATACCAGAGATTTGCAAGGGCTCATAGACAGCTACGTCCTGCCTACCTACTGGGCTTCGCATTGGGAGAAACCCTCGCTTTGATCGAGGAAAACGAGCACAACCAGACCCCGGAGGTCAATGGGCTAACCGAGGAGAAACGCCTGCTGTTAAAAAATTGCCAAATGATGGGCATCATGGGACCCTTGATTATGCGCGATATAGCCGCGTTCAGCATCTAGTATTAGAAAAACAACGCAGAATCCGACCGTTTTCCATCCCATTCCCGCTATAAGCTTTGACAGCAACATGCCGGCGAAAGCTGATTCCAGGGAGGATTCATGAGTAAGAAGACAATGGGAAAACCTGCGGAGCTCAAGCCTATTAAGAGCGAAGCTCAAAAAATGCCCGCAAAAAAATCGACACCTGCCCCCGACAAAACTGCTGTCGTCCCAAGCAATGCGGACTCCCAACCCAAGCCCAATAGTCTGCCAGTGCGGCAACTCGACATTAGCATTGATGAGGGCTACCTCGAAGAACTGATCATCGATGCAAAATTCAATTGTCGGAGTGGAGATGTGGCCCATTATATTCCCGAACTCCGCATGGCACTGGATTACAAAACGGGTATTTCTACGCACTTGACGGATCGCCGTCAATACCGGGCAGGAGATTGCAATCGTTATTTGCGAGGAGCTAAGGGAGAGATTGGAGAGGAGGAGCGTCCCAAGGACGATAGCTTCACCATTCAGTCTATTTCCAAGGTCCTAGCTTTATTGTATGTTCTCAAGGAGCGCGGTGCAGATCAGGTCTTCAAACGGATGGGCAAGGAACCAACAGGAGATGCTTTCAATGCTGAACCCCGCGTTAAAAGTGTCGGTGGGTTACATATGCCCTACAACCCGTTGATAAATGTGGGTGCCATTCTGATTACATCTTTGTTTCCTGGGACGAAAGAGGGAGATCCCCAGACTTTTCCACGGTTTTTGAAATTTGTTGAGAAGCTGTGCAGGTCAACGCAATCTCTGATCGTCGATGAGGCTGTCTATCTGTCCGAGCGGCGTACCGGCCATGGTAATCGAGCGCTTGCATGGCGAATGAGTGCTGACGGTATCTTTCACCAGGAGATTACACATAAGCGAGACCATGGTTTGCATGATGAGCTATCCGACGATGAGATCGAGATTCACCGGGATGCCAAGATCGAAGAAGTTGATTTTGTCGAGCGGGTTCTCAACAATTACTTCCGCCAATGCTCGATTCTAGTCACAACTGAGCTCTTGGCTACAGCTGCCTGTACACTGGCAAACGGAGGAACTGACCCTTTTACAGGTGAGCAGATCATTAATGACGACGATGTTCGCACAGCCGTCACGCTCATGTCCAGTTGCGGAATGTACGACGGTTCCGGCCAATTCGCGCACGATGTAGGCATGCCTGCCAAAAGCGGTGTCGGTGGGGGCATTTTCTGTGTTGTCCCAGGTGTGGCGGGTATCGCCACTTTTGCTCCCCCCTTGGACGAAAAGGGAAACAGCGTTCGTGGTTTATACATGTTAGGGAACCTATCTAAAAAATACGACTTGTCCCTTTTCCATAAAGAATACATGACACCAAGCCTGGTCTCTTTCAAAGGAAATGCTGACCTCGAAAAACTGACCAACGAAGTAAAAAACCTTTCTCCTCCGCCAGAAGAATATAAAAAGGCCGACTATATCCCTGAGCTGAGCTCATACAAAGCCATCAACACTGGTATGTCTATCTGTTTTCAGGGAAAAGACCGGGCAGCGACCTTTGTTCAAGGTGGAGATTGTACGGAGAAATTTACCCTACAATCTATCTCAACGCTTTTTGGGTTGATTTATGCGCTAAATATGCAAGGAGAAGGGCGTGTTTTCCAGTATGTGGGAAAAGAGCCCTCAGGCGAGCCATTTGATCATCTCAAATGGAAAAGGTACGAAGATTCTAATGTGCTCCGACTGGTTCCATTTAACCCAATGATCAACGCCGGTGCAATCCTAATAGCAGCTATGATTCCCAAGTATTATGGGAGTGATGATAAAAAAATACCAGATGAATGGCCTGAAAAACTGAGAAAAAAGGGCATTAATCCACCAGAACTTCTCGATATAGATGACTTTCTTGAATTCGTTAAAAGTCTTTGCGGAAACCCATATATCGATATCAATTGGCAGGTGTATGAATCCGAACGCCGAACCGGATTCAAAAACCGATCCCTTGCTTGGAGTATGAACGACGAGGGTGTGTTTTTCGATCTGTTACGACGGCACAATCGGCCTGTGGATGCAGAGGTCATCGAAGATATTCTCTCCGTTTATTTCCGGATGTGCTCGATTGAGGTCACCTGTAAAGATCTAGCTCATGCCGGGGCAGTCTTAGCCAACAATGGCCAGAAATTTGATGGTGAATACTTGGCCCCGCCACGTCATGTCACCATAGCAACATCAATGATGACCAGCAGTGGTATGTTCGATGGCTCTGGTGAATTTGCCTACCGTACCGGTATACCAGCCAAGAGCGGTATCAGTGGGGGAATTCTGGCTGTGGTCCCGGGCAAGATGGGCATTGGCGTTTACAGCCCCGTCCCCGATGAAAAGGGAAATAGCTATTGTGGCCAGGAACTTCTGGCTAGATTTGCTAACGATGAGCATCTCAGTATTTTTACCGGCCCACTGGAAGAAGCGCCCAAGGGATAGAGCCACCTGAACCCGGACTGTGAGGAGGCCAACATCATGGTCTCAATATCATCTCATAATGGAGGAACTATGAGAAGCGATACGCAACGAATAATCGACCTTCAATCTAGGGTTGCCAATTCGCAGCTTACTCTCAAAAAGTTATTTAGAAATGCAAAGAAAAGCATCGGAGCTGATCAAGGCTTCTTGGCTTTCGAAGATCCCCACGGGTATCTTTCTATTTTCATTTCAGAAGGGCAGTACTGGCATCTGCCCAAGGATCAAGGTTTAACGGGGAGAGCCTTTAAAAATGGAAAGCCTATTATCTCTGGGGAGGGAGATACAAGCTGTATCACAACAGATGGAGTGACCTTTTCAGAGATGATTGTACCTATTTTCCAATACGATCATGTGGTCGGTGCTATGTTGATGGACAACATGATCCAAAAAACAAATGTCAAATTTACCAAAAGGGAACAAGCCATTGCCGTTAGCTACGCTGACTTGATTCGCGACATACTGGAAGCCAAGGAACCATGGGGATTTTACAGTTGGTGGACTGAACATCAAGGTCGAAAGCAGGTCGATTACGCTGAAAAGCTGGAAGCACAGCTTCGGGAAATTGTGGACGGTTATCCAGATATCATTATCTCCATCCATATGGCAGACGGCAAACGTCATGGTAAGCTCATCCACAAGCAGGGAAACGACATTACCGATCTGTATGCGATCACGGATCCTATTAAGGAGGTGTTAGCCGGTAAACCTATCCTTAGCCAAGAGAGTGCTCCTGTGAGCTCCTATCTCGTGCCCTTCCCGGCAATCGGTCCCGTGCTGGGTTACGTCAAGCTACAAAAGCCCTTGCTGATCCCTAAGAAGCTGTGCCGGCTCCTGGAAAGCTCGGTTCAACGAATCAGTTACGACCCCCTTTCTCCTGCCGCCACTACGATTCTTCATCCTGAAGAGCATTTCTTCAATTTGATATATCAGACCCTTCTCTTGAGCAAGACAGATATGGATAATCACCGGAGTCTGATGACGATCGCGGAGAAATTCCATATGCTCACTACAGCAAATGTTCGTATTCAATATCTGGATTACGATTACGACGATGTTGATGGGACAACCGAGGAGATCAGGCCGTTTTCCGCCGTACCCATAACCGACGAGGGTTTGGAGGACTGGTTAAAGGGCCACAGAGGCCGCGAGCATGCCACCAACCAGAACACAGGCTGGTTATCCGCCCCTGTATTTGTCGACGGAAAGCTCTGTGGATCTTTCGATATGCGTTCTATTCATCACGAGGTAGAGGGGCGGTCGGTTGAGGACGCCTACAATTCCAAGCTCGCAGAAATCGGCGCGTTTTTGGCTGGCCGCATCATGAGCCATTAAAGGATTGTGCGCAAATAAGGAGGAACCCTTGTCCGAATCGGAGCATAGCGAGAAAGATATTGCGATTCAGCACACGATTGGCAGAAGCAGGAACCCTGTGGGTCGCTTCAGGTGGTCACCCGACGGGAAACACATCGCCATTTCCAATGGACGGTCTTTGTCTATCTGGACCGAAAACGGCCTGTTGGTCCAGACCAATCAGTGCCAATCCGCAATAGGTGGTCTTGAATGGTCACGAAATGGTCGGCTTCTTGCCGTCGGTGAATCGAACTCCCAGGTTCAGCTCTTGGAAACCGGCACCTGGAAACCTGGCACATTGCTCTCAATCCCAGCAAAACGAGCTTTGTCACTGTCTTTTTCACACGATGATCAGTACCTCGCCATCGGGACCGACTCGGGTTTGCTACTCCTCTACAGCTTAGCTGAAAAGACCCTGAAACCTCTTAGTCAGAACGAACACGGTAAGATTTATGCGACAGCTTGGTCTAAGGACCCCCGCCAGATGTTGGCATATGCAACAGGAGAGGTGATTTGGCTCTGGTCTCCAGGCGGAGGTGCTCCACGCCCTCTGCTCGATCACGAGGGCCCTGTATTTAGCCTTTCTTTCTACAGAAAAACGCTGGCTTCGGTGGGTCGGGATTCCATTATACGTCTTTGGAACACCCTAAAAGGACACCTGCTCCAAAGACTGGAAGGTCATGCTGGCAGCGGTCGTTCAGTCGATTTTACAAATGATGGTCGGAAGTTGGTATCTGCGGATCGATCCGGGACGGTTATGATTTGGGCCACAAAAAACTGGGCGGTGCTCCACCGTATTCAGGTCGAGCCTCACGAAAACTTCTATATTTTACCAGGTGCAGTCTTTCACCCCTGCAAATCCAATCGGGTCGCCATTCCCGGGCAGCGGGACACCGAAGTCCAGATTCGAACGCTTTCCGAGAAGAAAAAAGCCATGCCGACACGTCGCTTTACAACAACCAAAATCGTTTTGCTTGGAGAGGGGGGAGTAGGTAAATCCGGTTTAAGGCATCGGCTGACCGAAGGTCAATTTGCGGCGTCAGAAGCCACACATGGTCAGGTATTCGTTGTCCTGGATGTTTTGAGGACGCGAACTCAAGATGGAACAGAGCATCAAGCAGTGCTTTGTGATTTAGCGGGACAGGCAGACTATCGCTTGATACATCCCCTGTTTATGGATCATATCGATATTGCCCTGATTTTGTTTGATCCTAGCGAAAGGCAAAAACCTCTTAAAGGGGTTGAGTTCTGGCTCAACATCCTGAACAGGTCACGAGGCCGCCCATCTCGCATTTTTCTTATTGCCGCGCGTATCGATGTAGGTTCGCCGACATTGCGGAAAGAAGAAATTTTAAAATTCTGTGATTCTCGTCAGATTGACACTTACTTAGAGACTAGCGCGAAAACCGGGCGAGGAATTGACGTTCTCTTAGAAAAGCTCAAATCAGCAATGGAGCACACAAAAAACCAGACAACCATAACTACTGATACATTCCAGCAGTTTAAAGACTATATCTTTAATGACAAGAGACAAGCTAAAGAGTCCCTGGTGGCCTATGACCAATTAGAAGAATCTCTATCTGGTATTCACCCAACCTGGAAGCTTTCAAGAGCAGAAATGCGACAAGTCATCACTAATATGGCTAATCATGGCTTTGTCCATCCACTCAAGGATGTTAAGGGCAAAGAATACTTATTGATGGCACCAGACCTTCTCGGACGCCTCCTTTCTTCAGTGATCCAGAAAGCCCGCGCTAACCCCAGGGGCCTCGGGGCAGTCAATGAATGGGAGCTTCTCAGAGGTGAATATGCCTTTCCCGAACTGCAACGGCTCTCGGAAGCGGAACGGAAAATCCTACTGGATGCAGCAGCCTCGACCTTGATTCTCCACAATCTGTGCCTCCGTGCCTCAGTAGAAAATGACAACAGTCTGCTCATTTTCCCTGCATTGATCAACATTCGCAGACTCAGTGAGGAACAGGAGAATATCGTTGAGGGTGCCACCTATATCGTTACCGGCCTTTTAGAGAACACATATGCAATTCTTGTAGTTCTGTTAGGATATTTTCCGATAATAACTCGTGTTGAAGAATGGCAAAACCAAGCACATTATAAGTTAAATGATGAAACATGCGGATTTAAAATGTACGAGCAAGAAAAAGAAGGTGAAGCCCACTTTGTCCTTCTATACTCTGCTGGAGTCAGTGATTCAACAAAGCATCTTTTTCAGAGCATTTTTGAGTCTCTCCTCAAAAAAAGAGAAGTGCAATGGCGTCGTTATGAATCTGTTGAGTGTAATCAATGCGGTAACCGGATTGGCCGGGATGCCGTCGACATTCTTAAAAAAGAGGAGCGTGATTTTGTTTTCTGTCTGAAGTGTGGAGTGAAAATATTCCAGCCCCATGTGTCTTTAAAACTGCCAAAGTACATAATAGATAAAATCTCAGATGGAGCTGACGAGGTAAAGTTTCGTACTGCCTATGAACACGCCCTTGTGCGGTTCAAGCGATATCTTGACGAGCATCATCTCAAGAAAAAACCAACATGCTTTCTTAGTTACTCTAGTGGTGATGCGGCACATCAACAGTTCCTAAAGCGACTAGAGGAGCACCTTCGGAAGGCAGATATTCAGACTATTATTGATTATAATGACAGCCCGCCTGGCCAGCCCTTATCCCTATTCCTTGACCAAATACTCACATGCGATACGCTTCTGATGTGTTGTACAACCAGTTATCATCAAAAAATAAAGGAAGGTTCAGAAGGAACCCCGCTCAACCAAGAATATCAAAGAATTCTTGTTCGCTGGAAGCAAGGCTTGCCTATCATTCCCCTTTTATTGGATGGTTCATCTTTTAAAAGGGCAGTTCCTCGTCCTTTTGATACAGTTGTGGGTTATGACTTCAGGAAATTTGAGCACAACTTTGTTGGCCTAATCAAGTTGGTGGGTCAAATTCACCGAATCCCGCTTAATGCGCAAGGCTTCAATGTTCTTGTAAAGGATCTCGAAAAGGAAATAATGTCCATCATGGATCCTGATAACGAAACTATTTAACTCAGCTCCCGCTCAAGTTGTCTGGACAGCCAACTTATTCTCTGATGTTTCGTATCTTCCTCTACGAAGGCGACAGGCCCAAACCTTGGGTACCAAGTCAAAAATATGGTTCCGCCTAAAATCATTTGTCTTTTCTGCTCTCGTCTGCTAAGTCATTAATAACAAAGGGCAGGTGAGCCCAGAGCGGAGCCTATGACGGAACCAGGTACTATTACCCGCTTGTTGCGGAGCTGGCAAGCAGGGAGCGAAGAAGCCTATCAACAGGTCTTCGCCAAGACCATCGATGTGCTCAGAGGCATCGCTGGCAACTATCTCAATAAGGAAAAGCAGGATTATGCCACGCTGTCCCTGATCAATGACGCGTTTGCCCATCTTGCGGAAAAGGAGTTGGTCAACTTCAAAGACCGCAAGCATTTTCTCAGATTCTTCAGCATGGTCATGCGTCGCAAAGTCATAGACAAGGCGCGTGCCCTGCAGACGCAGAAGAGTGGTGGGCTGATCCAAACTGTGGATATCGCCGAGGGTGTGACTCTCGCCATCACGCCCACCAAGACCGAGGAAATTCTGGACTTGGACAAAGCCCTGGCTGAGCTCGAGCAACACGATGCTCTGCTTGCTCAGGTTGTTCATTTGCGCTACTTTCTGGGAATGACAATTCGAGAAATCGCCGAGGACCTCGCCATGGGCGAAACAACCGTCAAAACCAAATGGAGCACCGCCCGGGCCTTTCTATTGAAGCATCTCCAGGAAAATAAAGAGGACGAATAGAAGAATTTCTCTGCTGGAATCCGCCCGTTTTTGTCTCCTATTCCGCTAATAGGACGAGAGGATTTGTATCCCAACCCACACAAAGCAGGAGGCATTCATGTCACAACTTGGATTCGCAGAATACATCTGGTTGGACGGTGCGGTCCCCGTGCGCAATGTGCGCTCGAAAACCAGAATCATCCCTATTCGAAAAGATCAGGTCGATCTCGCCAGTTTTCCCACCTGGAGCTTTGACGGTTCCTCGACATATCAGTCCCACAGCTCTGATTCGGATCTCACTCTGAAACCCGTCAACTTTTACAGAGACCCCCTTCGTGGAGCAGGAAGCTATTTGGTCCTTTGCGAAGTACTGGACCATGAGGGTCAACCCCATTGCTCGAACACACGCGCCCTCTTGCGACAAATCTTGGAGCACAGCGCTTCGAAAGATGAACCCTGGATCGGTTTTGAGCAGGAGTATACACTGTATCGCGACGGCCATCCGTTGGGTTTTCTCATCAAGGGTGCCCCGCGGCCACAAGGGCCCTACTATTGTGGCGTGAGCATCGAGGATATCTTCGGCCGCGAATTTGTCGAAGACCACACCCGCGCCTGTCTCGAAGCCGGTTTGGCCATTTACGGCATCAATGCGGAAGTCATGCCCGGCCAATGGGAATTCCAACTTGGTTACCGAGGTCTTGCCGATGAAGAGGTCGGTGCACTTGAGATCGCTGATCAGCTCTGGGTTGCCCGCTGGTTGCTCTACCGCATCGGTGAGAACCACGATATTCTGCCCAGTCTCTCCAACAAGCCTATGTCCGGCGATTGGAACGGTGCCGGCTGCCATACCAACTTCTCGACAAAAGCCATGAGGGACCCTGGCGGGATTTCTGTGATCAACCATGCCATGATCCTGCTCAAGGATAAGCACAAAAACCATATCAAGGTTTATGGGCACGAGTTGGAAAAACGCTTGACCGGGCAACACGAAACCAGCAGGATCGATGAGTTCAGGCATGGGATAGCCGATCGCGGTAGTTCGATTCGAATTCCCTACCAGGTAATGTCCCAGGGCTGCGGCTATTTCGAGGACCGTCGGCCGGGAGCCAATTGCGACCCCTATCAAGTAGCCGCTCGCCTGATCAAAACCATAGTCAACTTACCCGAGGATCAATTTGAGATCCATAGCTGGGGGCTTCAACCCGATACACCCCATCTATAGCGGCTTCTTCCCGAAGAGGTGTGACTTCTCCGCGCTGGGAGACGAGCTCTGCCAGAAGCAACTTCTCCAAGGCGGGGATTTGGCCCGGGCTGCGACCGTGGGAGCTTCTTATCGGCGGTAGTAGCCAGATTCTGCAACTGGCGAGGGCACCGGGGATCATAACCTTTCTGGTGTCCGGATGGAGGTGCGTATCTGGAAGTTAGTGTAGACGCTCCCGAGGATGGACCCGGGTTTGCTTGGGAAAGCGGACCTGGGGGATTTGATTCTCGGAAAAATTAACCCAGATGCTCTCAGGTGGCAGGTGATTGTCACTCGTCTCCTTCTATCGCAATCATTAGCACATTCTGGCCTATCTTGGCCGTCGATTCGGCAAGTCGCAGAATATCGTTTGGATTTACGGGTGGAGGGCCTTGATTTATCTTCTATTTCCTTTTGACAACCCCACAGAGTACCCTCGTTATCACACGGCGAAAAACTATCCTGAAAGAAGAGTTCATGAGAAAATTATGAAAACAGTCAGTGGAGGACAAACCATGGCAGGCGACAGTATCAAGGCCTACGATATACCGCAACGGATCGCCCATTACGACATGGACATGGACATCATGCATCCCAATCGCCACAAGATGGCCGAAATGGCTCTGGCTATGCTGCCTTTCCCCCGCGAGGTACCTTTACGTATCCTTGATTTAGGGGTGGGGACTGGTTTCCTCAGTCTTGTATTTCTGCGGGCTTACCCCCATGCGACCGTGTTGGCCGTCGATGGCGCCGCTTCGATGATTCACGTGGCAAATGCTCGTTTTGGTGATATTCAAAACCGGGTAGACTTTCGAGTGGGCGATTTCAGGGCGTTGAATGCCCTGCTTGAGCCAAATGAAATGGGTAACCTTGTGATTTCCTGTTATGCCCTCCATCATTTGAACAAGGCCGATAAAACTGAAGTTTTGAAACGGGCGGTTCAATTTCTGAAGCCGGGTGGGTGGTTGCTGAACGCGGATCTGATCATCGCTCGTGATGCACAAATGGAGAGGCACTATCAGGATATGCGGGCCCGCGGCATCGTGACCCGTGCCTCGGCGGATGATGAACGGTTTGCCAATGTTGCTGACACGCGCCGGTTTCTCAAGGAACTTGAAATCAACGAGGGCGATCAACCCCTCACACTGCAACAGGATCTGGAACTCCTGGCACAGAGCGGTTTAAGCCAGACAGATGTATTTTGGCTAGAGACCCGTGAAGCTCTTACCGGCGGCTGGAAATAATTCTCAGTGAAATATCATCTAGGGCCTTTTAAGCAAGCACATGACGGTAGTTGGTGCCTAGCTCTCAGGACCGGAGTCTGGAAAACTCATAATGCAAATCGTTTCTTGTCGGTGTTCGCTAGGCTCCTGGCAAGGCATCAAAAAATCAACCTTTGGTGTGAAGCACCTTTTACTAATTCCAAATTAGTTGAATTCGTGTCTCAAATGGTTGTCTCATTTGCTAATGCGAAATCCTGGAACCTAAGAGGCTTTATCGGTAATAGCAGACGATCATGTCGAATTCGCCGGTTTCCTCCTTATCACGGGCGGTCAAAATGGTCGCCTCGTCCTCCCCGCCGGCCAGCAGAAGCCAGTCTTCGCCTACCATGCAGCGCGATTTGCGGCTGTCCCCGTCGAGCATATACAAGATGGTGCTGTATTCTCCCGGTTCCGTGGTGTGCGGCGTTTCGTAGAGAACCGCATAGCCGTTCGACAGCCGAGACGGCTCCAGAATGCGCGAAAAACTCTTGAGCCGGGCCTTCCTGCGCGCCGGGCCGATCTTTCTGGGCGAGGCCATGGAGGAGGGCGCCTGAATTACCACGATCTGTTACGTGTAACTTTTTCCGAATCTTTTCAAATAGGGAACCGAAAACTTCCGGCGCCAGCTCCGCGGTGAAGAAAAAATAACTCGCATCCCTTTTAAGCTGGCTGCAGTGAATGGGGCTCGCCGGCGAGCCCCAAACACCGCTTTTTATCGGAATCAGTGGGTGAAGCCGGGCGGCTCTATATTGAGGACCTGACCCGTTGCCGAGGCACTGGTGCCGTCCTCGTTGATGACCTCGATGATGTAGCTGTTCCAGGCCGCCACGTTGAAGTGGGCCGCGGGATTGAAACCGGTTTCGTTGATATTGAGCACCGCGCTACGGTTGAGCACACTGTTCAGCTTACCGGGGTGAACGCCCTGGCTCCAGTAGCCGCCGACCGCAAAGACAGCCGACATCATGGGATCGGCCTCGACGGCGGTTTCCCAGATGCGGTTACCCTGGCTGTTGACTTTGTCGCTGGGATAGATGGGTGCTTCCATCACGTACCAGTCGCCGAAACCCGGGTCCGGCAGCGACTTGGGAATCCATAGCCTGAGCACGGCCCCGGCCCGGATATTGGCGCCGGAAACGCGGAAACGCCGAGGCGCTTCGTGCGGCTTGACCGTGGTAGGCGGCAGGTAGCCGGCCTGCAGCAGGCGGGTCGCCTTCAGGTCCCAGGGCTCATTCGCCGTGGAACCCCAGACAAAGGGCAACGCGGGCGGCGTGGTCGCCGTGGCCAGATCCCAGTTATTGGACATGCCGGGTACATCTTCATAGGCCGTGTTGGGCACCATAGTCTCCAGCTGGATGTTTGCAGGCGTCGGGCCGGTCAGCATCACCGGGTTCACGCCCGGCACGGCGATGCGCCGCTCCATGCCCAGCGGAGTCGCCTGAAAGACGAGGACGTCCCGGTTCACCGGTGCATTGATGAGCGTCATGGCCGGGACCGTCGCACCAGTGGACACATTGATGAAATTGCCCAGCACGCCCGAGGTGGTGGAGGGCTCGTAGTAATAGCCAACGCGGGCACCGCCCCGGTGACCGGTAACGGCCACGCCCACGTTCACCACGCGGACCTGCTCCAGCAGGTTCAGCACACCGGCGGTGTTGCCGCCGGCGGCGGTAATGGTGTGGACATCGCCTATAGCGGGCGCCACACCGGTGTCAAACTCCCGCACGAACTGGGTGACGGCATCCATACCCGGCTGGGTAAGGATCTGAAAGAACAACGCGATGAAATCGTTGATGCTTTCCGAGGCGCCGTTGTGGAACAAGGCATTGGAAACCGCATATTCATTATTAAACAGCGGGAAGTCCAGGTGCAGGGTGGTCGGCAGGTAGGCAGGGTCAAAAATGGGCCCCGTGGTGTAGTCGTTGATGATCATGTCATGCGCTTTGTAACGATTGGCATTGCCGACGGCATAACCCATGTGGATGCTCTCCTTCTGGGCGAGCCCCCGAATGGCTGCCGTTTCCATGGGCAGCCCCAGAGCCTGGCTCGTACCCTGGTGAATAACCGGTGGCAAGTTATTGAGGAAGGCGGTCGAGACCGTGTCATCGAGGATGGTCCGGCCAAAGTTCTCGGTGCCCAGGTTGTTGCTGCCCTCGGGCAAGCTGTGACACTGTACGCAGGAACGACCCTGTATTCCCGGAAAGCCGAACATGTGGTAGATCTTCAAGCCCAGTTGCGCCTGGGTGCCATTGTAGGTGAAATTGGGGTTGACGAGTGTACCGGCATCGCCGATATCGCCCCGGTATCTGCGGTCGGCGGCCTGCTCCTTGTTGGGCGGGTAGTGAATGGAGTTGATGAAGCGGATCATGGTCTGCATCTCGATGGTCGAGAGACCGCTGCCGCCGAGCAGGTCCTGGAAGCCGCCGCCGTTGAAGTCCGAGAAATGAGCCTGGTCCATGTCCCAATGATAGGGCCTGTTGGAGAACCAGGTATCCTGGGCGAAGTCCTCTTTGACCTCGAAGTTCACCAGCCCCTGTAGCGACTGGGTGATGAACTCGCCCTTGGGTGCGCTGAACGCGAACGAGTTGTTGAACTGGGGATCGTTCCAGTTGGGGTCTTCCAATGCAGAGATCAACTGCAGTGAGAAGGGTGAGGTGGAGACGGGATCGGAGAGGTCCCACCGCAGCTTGTCCAGGCGGCCGCTGGTGTGGCAGCTCTCGCAGGAGTTGAAGCCGTTGCCGTGTCTGACGCCGTAGAGAAATTCCCGGCCCGCCTTGATGTATTCGGGCTCGGGATCGTTCTGCAGGCTGAAGTTTCCGATCACGGTATCGCTATAGGGACTGATGATGTCCACCGAGTTATGGAAACGATTGAGCACGTAGATACGGTCGCCGCCGTCGCTGCCGGGGTCGTACTTTATGGCCAGACTGCTGGGACCGGCGAAGGTGCCCGGGCCCTTGTCCAGGTTCACGAACCGGCGTCCCCAGGAGTTGGCGTTGGTATTGAACACACCGCCCGGCTTCACATCGGTGAGGACACCCAGGCCGTTGTTGTTGAGCGCGGTTACATAGACCTTGTAGTGCGCGTCGGTCTCATAAATAGCTACATCGGTGGCATGAGACAGTGAATCCGCTACGGCAACCGGCGCACCGATGCCCGTGGGCACGGTCTGTCGGTTCAGGTCGCGGGAGAGCACCGTGCTGCCGGCAACGGCAGGGGTAGGCATCACGTGCAGAAGGGTACGCAGGAAACCGGTCGGCTCCGACATGACCGTTGCTTTGGTCTTCTGCTTGCGGTTGGCCGCGTCGCCGCTGACCACCAAGGCCGCTCCGCTGCTGTCGAACGCCATGTTGAAGTTACGGGTGCCCAGCTTTTGGTGTACACCGGTAATGCCGCCCGCGCCGGTGAACTGCAGAAAATACAGGTCGAAGCCGAGCTCGGTTTCGAAAAAGGAATTGGTGTTGCTGGTGCTCGCCGGGTCGTTGGGATAGTCGTGGTGGGTGCCCACGCCGCCCAGCACGAAAGCAAACTTCTGCATGCCGCCGAGGGGATGGGTTGTATCCACGATATCGATGGTGCGCGGTGAGTCGATAATGGCCTGAACCGGCTCGAAGGCGCTACCCGGTGATCGCTTGAAATTCACGAAGCCGGGAATGGGGATATGAGGATCGGGGGACAACTGGGCCAGGGTCGTAGCGTCCAGGCTCGTACCGGCATGACGGGAATGGAGCGTCACGTACAGCACGGGGTTGCCGCCGTTCTCCCAGTAGACCAGGTCCACCGGCTCGTCGCCCACGTTCTCCGTACGCAGCAGGTTCGCGGTGGGAGCAGGGCCCCGAAAGCTGATCATGGAGACGGAGTCACCGGCCATATTAGCCGTGTAAATGGTGCCCTCGTAGTTCTCATCGGCGTTGATGACCTCGTGCCAGTAAACAGAAACCGGATCCAGGCCCACGCGAACGCGGTCAACGGCCACGGGCATCCCGGCCCCGGAGATGTCGAATATCTCGAGTGTATTGTCGGCCGTATTACAGACCAGCAGGTAGTAGGAAGGCTCGCTTACCTTGCCCAGGCGGGCAACGGCAATAGGTTTGCAGTGGGGATATTCGAAGTTGACCCAGCTACCGCCCGGGAATTGGCCCTGACCGTTTGGATAGGGGGCCAGCCCCTGAGCGAATAACATTGGGAAACCGGAAACGAGAATCGCCAAACAAAAAAGGAAAGAAAAGGGAAGCTTTCGGTACATTGTACTCCTCCAAAAGGTCTCCGTGGTTTTCTTTGCCCATTAACACTGATGTCGGTGATACAGACGCAAACCACGAACATTCGTTGTAAAAGAGTTAGGAGTAGTTGAAGCAAAAGGTTGAGAAAGGCGCAATGCTGCGACATATACAATAAATGTCTCGAATCGCAATAAATTGTTAAAAAGCGAGCCTGACTTCAGTATACTTTATCGTTGATCTTTGTTGAAAGAGGAAATTGAAAAACGTGACATTTGTCGCCACCCGAATGAGATTATCCTCATCCTGATGAGGTGAGCGGTCATCAGACAAAGGCACCGGCCACGAACCTGCCAGTTGAAAAGCCCGGCATCGAGGTCATTTTCCACCATTGCCTACCGACCGGGTTGTTCAGCTTTAACGGTAATAGCGGACAATCATGTCGAATTCGCCGGTTTCTTCGTTATCACGGGCGGTCAAAATGGCCGCCTCGTCGTTCCTGGCGCCCAGCAAACGCCAGTCTTCGCCTACCATGTAGCGCGATTTGCGGCCGTCTTCGTCGAGCATACACAGGATGGTGCTGTATTCTCCGGGTTCCGTGGGGTGCGGCGTCTCGTAGAGAACCGCGTAGCCTTTCGACAGCCGGGCCAGTCCCAGTATGCGCGAGAAGCTCTTCAGCCAGGCCTTCCAGCGTGTCAGGCCGACCTTTCTGGGAGTGACCACGGTACCGGGCGCCTGAACGAAATAAGGCAGCCGAAGGGGTATACGCCTGACCTCAGCTCTGGTTTGCCGGTCGTAGGCGGTAATCTCGGGATTGAGTTGGTCCAGGATATAGATGTTCCGATCATCCGCGCTCATGTGATGGATGGAGAAGTTATAACCCAAATTCACGATTTCCGTCGCCAGTTTGTGGAAGGGTTTGCCAAGCGGTTCTCCGGTGTTCACATCCAGTTCCTGAATGACGTTCGGTTGGTTCTTCAACTCCTGGTTGACACTTTTTTTATTGACGGCCCATAGCTGTCCGTCGTGGTAGAAATAATTCCAAAGGAAGACGGGTTCTCGTTTGACCTGGACGCCGTCATTGTCAACGCGAGTCATTGAATAGGAGGGTCCGTCGCTTACCCAATATTGGCGACCGTCCCAAACGGCAGCCGTGATGGCCTGGTATTCATTGGGGCCCTGACCCTGTCGACCGAAGGTTAAACGCTTACGGCCGTCCGGCTCGAAATGGTAAACGCTTTGGCGCGTGGCAATCAGGAAAGAGCCGTCGTCCAGGAGCTTGACCTTGGTGGGACGCTGATTCAGAATCTCAGGGTCATCCGTGGACAATACAACCGTCCGGGTGAGCATCGGCCCGTCGACATATGCCATGAAAAAAAGGAAAAGTGCCGGCATAAGGAACCTCCTCAAGCCGCGTATTGCGTTTCTCAACTCCGGTCGCGGGGGAACGACCCATCGGGGCGCCTTGAAACGGGGAGATTGTCGTTTCCGTCCCTACATTCGGCTACAGGGGAATAAGGCATCCGTTTTTACCGAAACTCAGGAGGGTTATTCAGTCTCTTGAGCGGGGTCGATCTCTACTACCATATTTCCCGGTTGACCTGAATAACAGGGGCGTACATTCATTTTAGAGGAAAACACCCGGTTTGGGCAATCAACTATCGAGTAATTCACGGTAAAAGGTGGTTAACCCTAATCACTTTTTCATCTCACGGGTAAAATAAAAAAGAGTTCAAGGCCGGTCGAGCGGAAGACGTCGGTCTTCATTCACCCGTTTTCAGGAGATCCAATGGCGTTGCTGGTATTACTGGCTGATCGGGAGCCGGTTTCTTTTGTTCAAGAGCTGAAACGCGTTGATGAAGGACTGCCGATCCAAATATGGCCGGGCATTGCCGATCCGGAGGAGGTTCGCTTTGCGGTGACCTGGGCCCATCCTCCGGGCTCCTTACAAGCCTTTCCCAATCTGCGCGTGGTAGCCTCCTACGGCGCGGGCATCGATCACATTCTGGCCGATCACGATTTCCCGAATCACGTCACGGTCACCCGGGTGGTCGACCGGCACCTTGCCGCCGAGATGGAACAGTATATTCTGGCGGCCGTCTTGCGATACCTTCAATCATGGCCCGCCTACAGAGCGGACCAGGCGGCGGCTCGATGGCAACCCAGGCCGCGCCCGTACAAGCCTCGCATAGGTATCCTGGGCCTGGGCGTCTTGGGAACCGGGGTTGCCGGAGCCTTTACCGCCTTGGGTTTCGATGTTTCCGGCTGGAGCCGCGGCCGGCGCGTTCTTTCCGGTGTGACCACCTACACGGGCGCCGGCGGCCTTGCCCGCATGCTGCCGGAAACGGATGTCCTGGTGAACCTGTTGCCGCTAACCGACGCCACCCGCGATATTCTGTCGCTGGACCTGTTCAACCGTCTGAAGACCGGCGCCTACCTGATCAATGTCGCGCGCGGCGCCCATCTGGTTGAGAACGATCTGTTGACCGCCTTGGATTCCGGCAAGCTGTCAGGCGCATGCCTGGATGTCTTTCGGCAGGAGCCCCTGCCCTCGGACCATCCGTTTTGGAGTCACCCCAAGATTACGATTACGCCTCATGTTGCCGCCCGCACCGCCCCAGAAGAAGTCGCCGCCCAAATTGCCGACAATTACCGGCGCATGGAACGCGGCGAACCCCTGAAATTCAAGGTGGATTTGGCAAGGGGTTATTGATAACCGCTGTAATGTTTTATACTAAACCGACAGCCATGACGTTCAATGAGGTCTGTTATCTATGTCCACCCACTATCCCTTCCTGAAGTCCGCGCGTGAGGAACGGCATTTCGAGCAGTTGATGACTACCGATGTATTGGTGCCTTATGTGGGCCCCGGTTTCATGCAAGGTTTGCAAACCAAATCCAAGCTGCTGGCCCGGTTCCTGAAAGAAATCCGCAAGGAACATCTCACCGAAGATGATCTCGATATCATCGGTACTCTGAACAATGCCGACGCTTTTGCCTATCTCTTCGAGAAAACCGGCCGCATTGTCTATCGCAAGCTTTCCGAATTGGACGATGCCCCCCGCGACCCGGCCGATGCCGACAAGATACGGAGCTTCGCCGCCGCTTTTCCGGGTTTGAAGATTACCGGTTTGGTAGACACCTTGCTGGACCGTTGGCTGCCCGATTCGGATACCGAAACGCCGATTACAGATCCCATCGATCTCTCGGCCGATCGCATCTTGAAGTTGAACGGCGACTTAAAGCATCCCGATACCCTTACGCTTGCAACCGGTCAGATCAACCAGCGTATCAGGGCAATCTACACATCGCTCAACCGAATCACCGGCAAGGCTTCCCTGCTTTACCTGGGCCGGGAACATACGTCGAAGGCGTTGCAAAACCGTAACCGAAAGGTTCAGTTCATCATTGCCCCCAGATCCGAAATGAACTCGGAGAACCTGCGAGATTACAGTGAATTGAATATCGTCCCCGTCTGGATCGATGCTCCTGAACAGTTGCCGGCCATCCTCGCGGCACTGGCCGGCAAGATCGAGGAGACACCGGGATCGGAACCGACGGCGGAAGTTAATGACCCTTCGCCTCCGATCGGGGAAAAACCCACGGAATCGGAGACCTCACCGGAACCGCGTCAGGTGAAGCGGTCCCCCGACCGGATCTACGCCCTGCAATCCGTCAAGTTGCGACAGGTTCAGGGCTTTTCCGAACTGACCCTGGACGGTCAAACGGCCTTGAAAGGCATGACCTTGATCCCAGGCGGCAGTCGATGTGGAAAAACCTCCTTGTTACGGGCGATTGCCCTGGGTCTGTGTCACCCGACCGAAGCAGCCGCCTTGCTGCGATCCTATGCCGGCTTTTTCGTTCGCCGGGATGAGCCGGAAGGTAGCATCGATCTGGTCTTACGCCGCAAAGACGGCAGTTATCTGCGCATCCTAACCACCGTCACACGCCGGGGAGGCATGGAATCCCTGACTCGGAAATATTGGGTGTCGGCAGGAGCCGCTTCTCCCGACATGTCTGAAGCCTCCCGGCAACCGTCATCCTGGACGAGTGTTGCGGTTATGGGTTTCGGTTCGACGCGCTTTGCGGAGCGCACGGTTCGCATGGTCAAAGGCGACCGGGTCTCCGATGCCGTGGCCACCTTGTTTCATCCCTACCCGCTTCAGGACCCGGAGTACAATATGCGCAACTTCATCGATGCGGCGGTCAGCGGCCGCGACGGCCGCGGCAAACAGGAACAGGAGATACGCCGGAGTATTGAAACCTTGCTCAGCGGCCTGCTGCTGGATAAGGCTGATGATCGACTCATCCTGACAGACGAGGGTATTGCTGTCGAGATCGACGGAACCCGCCTGCCTTTGGATGTACAGGCGGAAAGCCTTCAATCCTCGGCGGCCTGGCTCTTGGAATTGATCGCGGGTTTCGCGGGCGCCGAAACCGAACCGGAACATTTCGAGGGTTTGGTGCTGATCGACGAGATCGATCGCTACCTGGATGCTGAACAGCAAAAGAGCATCCCGGCCCGCTTACATCGAACTTTCCCCAAGATCCAGTGGCTGATCACCAGTAAGTCCGATTATTGCCTTGAGGGTTTGACCGATATCGAACAGGCCGCCTGCCTGAGATTACACGCCTCGGAGGGCGCCATATTTCTAAAATCACCGGTCGCTTCTTCCTAGATTTGGAGTTTCTCGAGCTTTAGCGGCCGGATCGGTCCAACCGATTTTATTGAAACATTCCGGGCCGAATTCAATCCGCATGACGGCGCCGCGGCCGGAACCCTCACTGTGCGCTTGAATCCTGCCGCCCAGTTCTTTAATGGTATTGGCGCAGCCGTGTAATCCGAAACCGTTGGAGCCCTGCTTGGTAGTGTAACCGTGCTGAAAGATGACGGTCAGGTTCTCCGGCGGGATGCCCGTGCCCGTGTCACTCACCAGAATGCATGCCCGGTTTTCTTCCATGCGAATGTTCACCGTTACCTGGCGAAGCTTGGGGTTTGCTTCTTCGATGGATTCGCGTGCATTTTTGAAGAGGTTCACCAGCACGTGCACCAGGTGAATGCGTCGGCCCCAAACCTCGGGTACCTCTGAGTAATGGCGCTCCACGCGAATGTTGGCCGCGATGAGATTGTTCTCCTCGATCATCAGCGAATCCTCGACAACCTCGCGCAGGGAAACGCTTTCTTCCTGCTTGCCCCCGTCCGCGTAGTTCTGCTGGGCCCGGACCACATTGCGAATCAGCCCTATTTTTTGGATCATGTTGCGCGCGTTTTCCAACATGGTCTCGTGTTCGTCCAATACCGCGTCTTCCACGGCCAGGTAGAGGTTCAACAAACGCTTGCCGCGCGGATCGCGAGTCATGAACCCCTCGATGTCGTCCCAGTGGCGGCGCAAGAGGCGATTGCCGCGGCTGATGGAGAGAATACGGGACGTCTCCACGGTTTGGCACAACTCCTCGCTGGAGGTGATCACGCTGTTCAACAGGTTGCCCACGTTGTGAAGGATGGACGTGGCGATATGGGCCATACCCGCTTTGTGCGCCTTTTCCAATAATTCTTTCTGGGCCTGACGCAACTGGTCAGTTCGTTCGATCACATCGCCTTTCAATTGTTGGTTCAGGCGGTTGATCTCCCGCTCTCGACGGATTCGATCGCTGATATCACGGGCAACTACCGAAAAATAATAGCCGTGCGGCGAGCGTTGAGCCAGGAGGACCTGATCACAGGGCAGGCGATTGCCGTTGGCGCACATCAGCTCAGCCTCGGTACTCCAGGAGCCTCGGCGTTTGGCCTCGGAAATGCCCTCTTCCCGAATTCGCTTGTCGACCTCGGGCGGGTAGAAGTCGGAGAGCATCACATCGAGGATTTCTTCATCAGGCCCCTTACCCGAAATTTTTCGGGCCTGTCGGTTCATATAAACGATACGACCGTCTTCATCCGCCATCAGGACCACATCGGTGCCGGCTTCCAAGATGCCCTTCAAGCGTTCTTGAATCTCGACGTCGCCCGCGTAAGTTACCGGGTGCCGAAAGAGCACCTGGACGGCCTTTCGTCCGTCGAATTCGAGGGGCGTTCCAACCACCTCCACCTCGATCGGATCGCCGTCCAACCTCAATACCATCTGGCCGAACGGCTTACTGGGTCGTTGTGAATTCAGAATGTCGGCTATCCGCTTCCGCGTAACCTCGTGATTATCGGGATGGATGAACTTAAGCACATGCATGCCGATCAGTTCCACGGCCAGGGAAGCGCCTAAAAGGCCGGCCGCGGCCTCATTTGCAAAACAGATTTCACCGTCAAGATGAATGAGGATCGGATCGGCGGCACGAGCCAGCATATTCAGGTAGGCGTGCTCCCCAAAGACAACCTGGTGTTGCTTCCTTTTGGTGGAACCGTACCCGGCCATGTGCACATGAGCGTCACGGCCCTGTAGTGACACATGCATTGGTGCCTCCAGTCAGGAATACGCTCTTTGTCTTTATAATATGGACCTGGGTGGCTTCATAATCAAGAGAATATTTGCTTCAATTTGAAAAAGTGCCAATGTTTGAAGTGTTGTTTCTCTGATATTAGCTGCTTTCGTGAGGAAATAGCGTACGGAGAGTTCATGTCGCCGGTGGTAACGATATCCGAACGCAGAACCCGACCTATCGGAAATTTAACGAATTGGGGTTTTCCTTGTGGTACAGTTGCCGATAAACTTTGCGTGGTCCGATACAGCCCGCCCCTGGATACCTGCCATGTCTTCAGATGTTATCGGTTTCGTAGGCGCCCCGATGAACATCCTTCGTAATTGCCGGAATGTTGTGATTCAGCGGGGCGGAGTTTTTAGTCCCTGGCTGACTCTGCTTTTGTGCGTGGGCGCCTACGGCCAGAAAGGCAGTCTCAGCTTCAATCGTATCGGAATCGATGACGGCCTCAGCCAGAACCATGTCTACAGCATTTTGCAGGACGAATTGGGTTTCATGTGGTTCGGAACACGAGACGGTTTGTGCAGGTACGACGGTTACGAATTCAAGATCTACCGCAACGATCCCCAAGATCCTTATTCTCTATCGGCCAATTATATTTACAGTTTGTACGAGGACGACGAGGGTTATATCTGGATCGGCACCCTTGGCGGCGGCCTGTGCCGCTACGATCGTCGCGCCGACCGGTTCGATGTCTATCGCCACGATCCCACGCGGAACGACAGCCTTGCTGCCGACACGGTTCAGTTTTTGGCGGCGGATGAACGCGGTTATTTGTGGGTGGCCACGGAGAACGGTCTGGATCGGATGACGTTGAAAGAGCCGGGTCAGTTCACCCACTATCGTCATGATCCCGACGATGACTCCAGCCTCGGCGGCAACGATGTCTGGCGTATTACAATCGACCGGTTGGGACGTGTATGGGCGGGAACCCTTGGCGGCGGGCTTTCCATGATGGGCGCTGAATTGAACGGGCGCTTTCGCCGGTGGCGTTATACGGGCGACGAAAGCGGGCTGGGCGGCAACGATGTCTGGTCCATTGACGAAGACAAATCGGGCCGCTTGTGGATCGCCGCTCTACCCGGCGGTTTGCATCTGATGGAACCCGATGCGATCGGAAAGTTCAAGCGCTTCCCCGATGATCCCAAACTCCCGGACGGCGTGGGCTCCGGTCGTGTCCAGCAGGTTCTGGAGGATTCTGAAGGAACCATATGGGCAGCAGTATTGGGGGGCGGTCTGCACCGCCTGGTCCGCGAGCCCGACGGGAAATTCCGTTTTGTTCGTTATCGGCATACCTATACCGACCCCACCAGCCCCAGCCACGATTCCATCTGGTGTCTTTTCGAAGACCGCTCCGGCCTCATCTGGTTCGGAACCTACGGCGGCGGCGTAAATCGTTTCGACCCCGTGGGTAAGGGTTTTGTGCACTACAAGCCCGATCCCGACCGCGGCGGCCTGCCCCGCGGTGAGATCCGAGCATTCGGCGAGGCAAAGGATGGCTCTATCTGGATCGGTATCAACAACGGCGGCTTATCGCGCTTCAACCCCATGGACGGTAGTTTCCGGAACTTCGATATCGAGGTGCCGGGTCGGCCCGGCGAAGTGGATCGATCGGTCATCAGCGTGCTGCAGGCCGATGATATGCTGATGGTGGGCACCTTCGACGGCGGACTGTACCTCACCGATGCCGACCAACCCGGCGAATTTACCAATTATCGCTTCGACCCGGATGACCCGGAAAGCCTGGGTTACAATGAGGTCCGCACTATTTACCGCGATCGCTCGGGCATCTTCTGGATCGGAACCGTCAACGGCGGGCTCAATCGCATGTCCCCTGATAAGCCCGGCCGGTTTCAACGCTTTGTCAACACCGGTGAGGAAGGTGCGCTGAGCAATAACTCCATCCTGTCCATCCAAGAGGATCGCCTGGGTTTCCTCTGGGTGGGCACGTGGGGCGGCGGCCTCAACCGCATGGACCCGGAACGCACTCGCTTCGACGTTTTCAATCATGTGCCCGGTCGTCCTGAAACCATTGCCAACGGGGTGATCTGGACCCTGTTCGAAGATCGCGACGGCGCCATCTGGTCCGGAACATCCCGCGGCATCAGTCGCTTCGACCGCGACAGCGGCAAGTTTCAATCCTTCGGCTTAAAAGACGGGCTGCCCAGCGAAATCGTCCACGGCATCTGCTCCGATTCCCTGGGTTTGATGTGGATCAGCACCAACAAGGGCCTGGCCGAATACGATCCCCAGACCGGTCAGTTCCGCGCCTACGACATCTACGACGGCCTCCAGGGCAACCAGTTTTTCCCCAATGCCCATCTCCAAACCTCACGGGGGGCACTGCTCTTCGGCGGCAACAACGGTTTCAACATCTTCTTTCCCGATGATATTCGCGAAAGAAATCACTATCCGCTGCTTGCCGTCACCGATTTCCTGCTCGCCAACCAGTCGGTCGTTTCCCGGCGTAAAGACCCCGGCTCGCCCCTGGAAGGTTCCGCGGAATCCGCAAGCCACATCGTCCTCGATTCCCGGCACAATATCTTCTCCTTCAAATTCTCGGTATTGGACTTCGCGGGGCCCATGGCCAACAAGTATATGTACAAGTTGGAACCCTTCAATGCCGACTGGATCAGGACAACGCCCGGCAACCGCATCGCCACCTACACCAACCTTGACGCCGGCGAATACACTTTTCGCCTTAAAGGCGGCACCAAGGACGGCGTCTGGAACGAGGAGGGAATCCAGGTCAAGGTCACCCTCCTGCCGCCCGTGTGGGGCACCACCTTTGCCTATTTCTTCTACCTGGTCGCCGCTACCACCCTGATTGCCTGGATTGTCACACTGCAACGCTCCAAACTGGCGCAAGACAGGGAGTTGATCGGGCGTCTGCGTCAGGTCGATCGCATGAAAGACGAGTTCCTGGCCAATACATCCCACGAATTGCGGACACCTTTGAACGGTATCATCGGACTGGCCGAGTCCCTGCGCGACGGCATCGCCGGCGAATTGCCCGCCCGCGCCGGGTCCAACCTGGAAATGATTGTCTCCAGCGGACGCCGCCTGGCCAGTTTGGTCAATGACATCCTGGATTTCTCCAAGCTGCGCAATCGCGGCCTTACCCTGCGCAGGCAGCCGTTGGATCTCCATGCCCTTGCCGAGGTGGTGCTGGCCCTTTCGCGCCCCCTGGCCGCCGGCAAGGAACTGGTTCTCGTCAATGAAGTACCCAAGGAACTACCCGCGGTCTTCGCCGACGAGAGTCGCTTGGAGCAAATCCTTCACAACCTGATGGGGAATGCCATCAAATTCTCGCACAAGGGCAAAGTCGTCGTCGGCGCCGCACAACGCGGCGAGTGGATCGAGGTCACGGTCAGCGACACCGGTATCGGTATCCCGGCCGATAAGTTGGACACGATCTTCGGCTCTTTCGAACAGGCCGATGCCTCCACTGCTCGCGATTTCGGCGGCACCGGCCTGGGTCTTCCTATCACCCGGCAATTGTTGGAATTGCACGGAGGCAAGATCGATATCCAATCGGAAGTCGGCGTGGGAACCACCTTGTCGTTCACCCTGCCGGGCAGCGATGAAAGCAAAATCGATGTCATCGACCGGGAACGCCGGGTGGCCCACCTGCATCCCGAAACAGATGAAGAAGCCGAAGATATGGTGACCGCCAATGTCACTGTCTCCAGCGCTTCCAGTGTGCCCGTAAGTTCCTCCCATATCCTCATCGTGGACGATGAACCCGTGAACCGCCAGGTTCTGGTCAACCACCTCACCTTACAGAACTATCACATCTACGAGGCAGCAGGCGGAGAAGAGGCGCTGGAGCAGGTTTTCGGCGACCAGGAATTCGATCTGATCCTGCTGGACGTCATGATGCCCCGCGTCAGCGGATTCGAAGTCAGCAAGCGTATCCGTCAACGCCTGAGCATGCGGCGACTGCCCATCATCTTCCTGACCGCCCGCAACCAGGTTGCCGACCTGGTCGCCGGTTTCGAGGCAGGCGGCAACGATTTCCTGACCAAACCCATCCAAAAAGCGGAACTGCTGACCCGTGTCAAGACCCACCTGGAGTTGTTGGATTTCCATCGCTCCCTGGAAAATAAGGTAGCCGAACGCACGCGCGAGTTGCAACGCAAGAACCTGGTGCTCGATATGCACAACCAGGAACTGGAAACCCTGGACAACATCGTCAAAACCATCAACCGCGAGGTAGAGTTCCGCAAGGTAATCCAGGCATTGTTGAAACAGGGTATGACTCTGTTCCCCAAGGCCGACAAAAGCCTGTATCTGGACTATGACAAGAAGAACCTGGTTTACAGGCCCCTGGCCGCCGTGGGTCACGAAATGGAAATCATCGGCGAGGTCACGCTTACCCAGCGGCAGGTCTTCAGTCTCGCCGAACACATCGAAGAAGTGGGCACCGGACTGTACCTGGCTTCCGGCATCCGGAGCCCGGACCATACCGACGGTTACGAAACGCCTCGCTCCACCATTGTCATGAGCCTGGTTCTGGGCAGTGAGATTCAGGGTTTCCTGATGCTGGACAGCATGGTTCATGACGATGTCTTCCAGTCCCCCGACATCAAAAAACTGGATCGCTTCCGCGAACACGCGGTTTCGGCCGTGGCCAAAGCCCGTGTCCTGGAGGATCTGGTGGCCGCCCAGCGCCGCTTGATGGAAACCGCACATATGGCCGGACGGGCCGAAATTGCCACCGATGTCTTGCACAACGTGGGAAATATCCTCAACAGCATCTCCACATCCGTGCATCTGGTCATGGAACATGTAACCGACCGCAAAGCCGTCAATTTCTTCCAAAAAGCGTTGGGCCTGTTGGATGAACATCGCGACAACCTGGGCGAATTCCTGGACAGCGACCCGCGCGGCAGCCGGGTCCCCGAATACCTGCACAAGGTGCTGCACAGTATGGACAAACAGCAGGTGAAACTGGAGAAGGAATGCCTGCGCCTGACCGCCCACATTCGCAACATCGAACGCGTGCTCAGGGAACAACAACGACACACGCACGCCATGGGCTGGTTGGTAGAACCGCACGACTTGAACCTGGTGGTCACCGAGGTCCTGGAAGACGAAACGGCTTTGGTGAAGGATCGCGATGTGGAACTGGTGCTGGATCTGGGCGAGGTCAGTCGGGTCATGGTGGAAAAGGCCAAGTTGAAGCGCGTGCTGGCCTTCCTGCTGCAAAACGCGGCCGAGGCGGTGGAACAGGTAAAGGAGAAACACGAGGGCCGCATTGTTCTGGCAACCTGGGAAGACGAACGCGGTATCTTCTGCGAGATTCGCGACAACGGTGTGGGCATCGCCGAACATGAGCTGGAACAGATTTTCGTCCAGGGCTTTTCCACCAAACCGGGGAGCCAGGGCTATGGATTACACTATTGCGCCAACGCCATGAC
>JASJCB010000101.1 GCA_030066195.1 Acidobacteriota bacterium | reverse complement strand
CCAAGGTCATGGCGGCGCGAATGTGCCCGTAGTTTTCCAGCGCATTGATCACGGTTCCACCGAGCGCCTGGATCCGATGCAGCACCTCGTCACTGACTTCTCCCCTGATATCCACCACGGTTTTGCCCTGGTCATCCAGTTTCACACCGGTTCGGAAATTCGGCAGGTTCCGGGTGAAGGAGCCCTGTTGCAGGCGAAGCGTATGCAGCAGGTTGGAGCTGATCTTCCGCTGAGCCGGAGTGCGCGCGGCTTTCTCCTGCATCAGGAAACCCATCTGGCGCAAGCCTTCCGGGTGGACGGCGTTCTCCTGCGCAAAGCCGACCGTACCGAAGACGAGCATGCCCACAAGAGCGGTTGCCCGAGAGAAATTGGAGTGACGAGATTTAAGCCAGGACATCGCGGCCCCCTCTGAGTGCTGGAATCAAAATGCTTTGGCACTATTCTATGTCAAAACGACCGGGAAGACAAATTGGAAATATCCGAGGTCCCGGTCAAGATTGGTGCGTGCTAGGATTAGACCGGGATTCGAATCGCGGAGGACGGGCTTGGAATACGCGTTGACAGAGGAGATCGGCAACACCGACTTTTTCGTCGGTCGTCAGGAGGAGATGGCTTCTCTACTGAAGTGGGCGGAAGGAACCAAGAAGATGATGTCCAAATCACGCGCCCTGCTCGCTCGCCGCAAGAAAGGAAAGACGGCGCTGGTTCAGCGCTTTTACAACATCCTGTTCCACAACAACGATCCCATGGTGGTTCCCTTCTATTTCCGCGTGGAGGAAGAAAAACAGAAAATAGATCAGTTCGCCACCCTCTTCTACTCGGCTTTTATCGCCCAGTTCCTCGCCTTCAAGCTGCGCGACCCCGAACTCGTGAACCAAACGCTCTCACTGAGCAGGTTGAAGAAATACGCCGAGGCCGATCAGGACATCGTTTCCGATATCGAGAACATGGAAGATTTTATCCGTATGGACCCCAGATTTGCCTGGAAGCTGGCTCGCGATGCCCCGCACCGTATCGCCTCTGTCAAAAAAATCCGCATCATCCAGATCATCGACGAATTCCAATATATGAACCGTTACCTGTTCCACGATGACGACTTCAAGAATAGGAGTGATTTCTGTCATTCCTACATGGGCACGGCAGAGAGCAAGGTGGCGCCTTTGCTGGTTACCGGCAGCTATATCGGTTGGCTGATCAGTATTATCGGTTATATGACCAGCCGCTTCGATCCTATTTCTCTAGAAGGTCTCACGGATGCAGAAGCCCTGGCCACTGTCTATAACTATGCCGCCCTGACAGACACTCCCGTTACCGATGAAACCGCTTCCTATATTGCCGAGGTAGCGCAGAACGACCCCTTCTACATCTCGCAAATCATCCGAACCTTGAAGAAAGACCTTGATCTAACCACCAAAGAAGGCGTGCGGGCATCGTTACAATTTGAAACCACCCTGGGTAAAGGGTTTACGGCTAACATGTGGTGGGACTACATCCACGACGCCTTCGGCCGGGTGAATAAAAAAAATGCGAAGCGGATCGTACTGTACCTGGCGAAACGAGGGGAAGAAGAACTATCCCGCCGCCAAATCAAGGAAGACCTGAAGCTGGATATCTCCGATGACGACCTGGAGATCCGCCTTTATCAACTGTACATGGCGGACCTGATTGCGAGAGGTTCCTCGGCATTCCATTACAAAGGTTTGGGGGATCATATCTTCGAAGCGGTTTTCCGCAAGATTTACGGTCCCGAAATCGATCTCCTCGATCCTGAAACCATCGCGGAAGAGTTTGAACGCAAAATGTCCGAGATGGATCGCCGCGCCAACAGCTACAAGGGATTGGGCGGGGAATACAAGGTGATGTTCCACATTCTCCAAGCACTCAGTCACCAGGCCGACCTGGCCGATATCGTGTTTAACCATCAAGAAGGTTATGCCTTGAATCCCTTTGCCCCCCTAAAAAAGAGCCGCATCTACAAGGATCAGGAAAACAGCAGGGAAATCGACATCCTGGCTGTTAGCGAAGCCGAGGACGGAACCGATCTGGTCATCGAGGTCAAGAACTGGAAGGAAAAGGTATCGATGAAGGCCGTGAACCGGTTTGTGGAACTGAAGGAAGACTACGCCGGTGAATTGAAAAAGAAAACAGGCTTTATCCTCTACAGCGAAAAAGGCTTTACAACAAGCCAGGAGGAACTGATGAAGGATCGGGGCATCATGTACACCACTCCCGAACGCCTGACCGCATACCTAAAGAAGTAAACATCCTGTCGGAAACAAGGTAACCTGTGGACCATTGCCCTGGGAATGGTTTGGGCAATCGTTTTCAGTGCCGGGCATGCCTGCATATTTTTTGAGGAAGATGCATGGACCCCCACGTCTTTCCATCTTTTGGATTTCGGAGAAGGTTGGTCCCCCTCGGACAATCGTGTTTTGGCTTCGGAGAAGGTTGGACCCCGGGGGACATCCGTCTTTTAATTTCTGGAGAAGGATCGTCCCTCCGGGTCAACCTCCATTTTTACCCGGTGATAGGTTGTTTCCCGCGTCTATCGATATATTCGGGGTGGAACAAGCATGAACCCCCGGGTCGGACCTTGTTTCGGAAATAATATGCAGGTAGCCGCGTGGGGTCGTCCTTCTCCCAAGCAGAATAGGCCATTGTCGGGGCGGAGCCGGCGTTCTCCGTGGGCAATAGGCGGATGTCCGGGCGGAGCCGGCCTTCTTTCTCGTCCGATCGGCGGTTGTCCGGGGGGAGCCGGCCTTCTTCCTCGCCCGATATGCCGGGGTCAAAATGGGGCCGGCCTTCTTTCTCGCCCGATTGGCCGAGGTTGGGGAAGCGCCGGTCTTCTCTTTCTCGAAATAGGCGCGTGTCGGCGGGGTATCGATGATGTCATGGTCAGGCCATGCGAAATTTGCCCCGGCTTCAAGAAATACAGACAAACTTGTAGTTCGGATTAAATTTGCACCGAATGTATTTTTATGGCAGAATTTATTTGTTTCCCTACCTGAGATTTTTTTAAAACGGGACCATAATATGAGCCGTCGGAGCAAGAAGCAGGTTGTTCAACACGACATGACAAGGGCAACCCCCGTAAGAGAGGAGAGCCCGGAAAATATTCCGGTTTCCATTCACCCCGAGTTCAATATCGGCAACATCGATATCTTCCCCCAATCACACGATGCGGGTCATGCTTCGCCGATTCAAGCCAACGGGCTCACGGTCCCCATGAGTACCATTAAAAGCGAGGCCATGCCGCGTAGCGGTCGCGTGGCGCCGGGCACAAGCACGCGATTTACTGCCGATGAAAAAGCCGACACAACGGAGACAACGGACGCAACGGACGCGACGGGTTCCGGTTTAAGCATCAGGGTAACGCCCCCGTCGGAAGAAGTTGATTATGACAGCGGGGCCGAGGCCGATATCGAGGACACCGAGGTCTCTACCAGGAGGCGGAGAAAGAAAAAATCTCGGCGGCGACCTCGTCGCCGCTCCTCCGTGCGCTCTCGCTCATTCGAAGAGGACTTCGGCGGCCTGCCCCTGGGCGCGCAGGCGCTTTATGACGCCTTGCTAACCATGGATATCGATGCGGGCGCTTTAGCGGATACCGAAAGGTCATCGGCAGATGAAATGGAGTCCGCCGCAACCACGCCCGGCGGCCTTATGGGCACGGAAAGCGAGGATGAAAAGGCCGTGACCATCCCGCACATGCCGGATGCCTTGGGCAGCGGGGGTCACTTAAGCGGCGCTGAATCCGACCATGTCACCCCTTCCATGCTGCGCGCTCCCATCAAGAGAAGAAGATCGTTGACCGACCTGGATGAACTGCGTGCCGAGACGGCGGCCGGGGGAAGCGGCGGCCTTACTGCCCTGAGCGCGGAGCCGGTTGCGTCCGGCGGAACATCCGCCCTGGGTGGGGCCGATATGGGCTACGACTCTGAATATGACGAAAAACTGGCCGGCCTCATGGCTACGATGGAAACCGGGGGGATGGATGCGACAACCCATGCCGCCGGCTATCACTCCGATTTATCCAGTGATGAATCCGATGCCTTCCCCACGGTTGACAGGCCTCGACGACGTCACGCCTATGCTCCGCGAAAGGGCGGGTACAGCCTGCAGGCTCCCACGGCCGAGGAACCGGATTCCGAAATGGAAATTGCCCGCCAGTTTTTGGAGACCTACGGGGCAAGCGCAAGCGCCAATTTGAACACGGTTACCGATGCAAGCCTCATGATCGGCACCAAAACCAGCAGCACCATGAAATCCACCGCCAAGGAATCCGGTGGGGATTTTCCCAACCCCTACACGCCGGCTCTGGAAACCGTCGGCGAGGTTGCCGAATTTGCCGGCGCGGTTAAGGAAGTGAGAGAAGCCCTGGCGACACTCAAGAGCTCCACGGCTTCTGCCGCTGAAAAAGATCTGGCCAAAAGAACCATCAGAATAAAAGCGGCCTCCATGGGAAAAAGCACGATCAGCGCCACCAAAAACGTTGCCGGGGTTCTCAAACAATCCCACCTCATCGACAAGGCAACCACGGGGTCCGGCTTTATGGCCGGCAGTGGAAGTACGGTTGCCGGGACCATGGCCACGGCCGGCGGCGGGGTGGTCGGCGGGATCGTCGCCGCCCGCCATGCCTGGGGTATGGGCAAAGCCATCGCCAGGAAGGGCCGAATCGGTAGAGCTGTCAGTATAGATGAGGGTTCCAGGGAATTGGAACGCTCGTGGCGCTTTAAAAGACCCGACAAAGAAGTTCCGGAGGAAGGTTATTCCATGGGCCGTATCGGCGCTTACTACGATAAGAAGACGGGGCGCAAGATTGCTCATGACGCGGTCGGCATGACGGCCGGCGCCTTCGGCGCGGCATCGGTGATTCCCGGCGCGGCCGTGATCACCGCTCCGACGGCAATCGGACTCAGCAGCGGCCTGGCCATCAAATCCATGGGGAAATCCATGTGGAAGCGGGGCCGCAAGTTCGACAAACGCACCGAAATGGCCAAGGCGCTGCATTGGTTTGCTCATCAAACGGGAAGTATGCCCAAAGCCTGCTACAACTGGAGAAAATACCACGAATCGAGAGACGAGCATTGGGACGCCTCCGCGGCCCTGGCCGACCAGAAGGAAAAAGCAGAAAGACTGATCCTGGCTCTGGTCAAGGACGAGTCGCGAAAAAGTAAGATTATCGAGGATACCAAGAAAGGTTGGAAACTGCTTTTCGAAAAAGGCCGCTCTACTTGAGAGCAAACATTCAAAAGCCATTATCCTCGCAAAGCAAAGCCCTGGCTGAGGGCGCATTCATGTTAGAATGACTAACAGCGTACGGCCTACTCCGCCGAATCACCGAGGTCTGCCATGAAGAAGTGGTTCTACCTGACTGCCTACTGCATCCCGGCCCTTGTGGTGACCGGGTATCTCCTGGGCGGCGTTTTCAACTTCCTGACCCCCGCCGTCGTCTACATCCTGGTGCCGCTGTTGGACCTGGCGATCGGGGTGGATTCCTCCAACGAAGACGAACCCCGCTACCGCAACATGCGTGAGGAAAAGTTCTATCGCATCATCACCTGGCTGCACGTACCGCTCCAGGCGGCCATGGTGGTTTGGGGCGCCTGGGTCGTCGGCACGGGCCGCGTCACCCTGTTGGAAGGCATCGGCTTCACCCTTTCCATGGGTATCGTTACGGGCGGTTTGGGCATCACCATCGCGCACGAGTTGGGTCATCGCACCAACAAGTTCGAACAGAATCTGTCCAAGATCCTGCTGTGGACCGTCAGTTATATGCACTTCTTCATCGAACATAACCAGGGTCACCACTCGCGCGTGGCCACGCCCGGCGATCCCGCTTCGGCGCGCTTGGGCGAATCCTTCTACCGCTTCTACCCGCGCACCTTGTTCGGCAGTTGGCGCAGCGCCTGGTCGCTGGAGAAGCGCCGCCTGAATAAACGAGGCCGGCCCGCCTGGTCCCCGCACAACCAGATGATCTTGTTTACCGCGCTCCCGCTTATCCTGGCGTGGAACCTGGGCATGGCTTTCGGCCCGTTGGCCGTGCTTTTCTTCTTCGCGCAGAGTTGGGTGGCCTTCACCCTGCTGGAGATCATCAATTACGTGGAGCACTACGGCCTCAACCGCACCGAAATCGCGCCGGGCAAATATGAGAAAGTAGCGCCGCACCACTCCTGGAATGCGTCCCAGGTGCTCACCAACTACCTGCTCTTCCACCTGCAACGGCATTCCGATCACCACGCCAACGCCAATCGCCGCTACCAGACCCTGCGCCATTACGAAGACGCGCCGCAACTGCCCACGGGTTACGCGGGCATGGTCCTGCTGGCCCTGTGGCCGCCGCTCTGGCGCAAGGTCATGGACCCCAAGGTGAAAGCCGTCATGGCCGCCGATCACGCGCAAGCGACGCCCGCGAGTTGAATGCATTGCCTCATATGCCGATCATGATCCGGATCACGGAATAGTCATAGAATTTCGTCTGTTGAATTGCGGGGGCCGTCCGATTAGATTGTATGAAACGGCAAGCCGATTTGCCGTGGGAGAGGAGCGCCAATGATCCGTATGACCGGGGTCACCAAGTCCTATCAGAACTTCGTGGCGGTAAAGGACATGGACCTGCATGTACCCGCGGGCATGGTCTTCGGTTTTCTGGGACCCAACGGAGCCGGAAAAACCACCACCATCCGCATGCTTACCGGAATTCTCGAACCGGACAAGGGCGAGATTGCCCTGTTCGACAAACCCTATAAAAAGCACCGCAACGAGATCCTGAACCGCATGGGCTACATCCCCGACCGGCCCTTCCTCTACGGCAAGCTGACCGTCATGGAATTGCTGCGGTTCCTGGGCAGCCTGCGCCGCATCCCCGCCAAGGTGGTGGAAGAGCGCGGCATGAAACTGTTGAAGCAGTTCCAGTTGGGCGAATTCTCCAACCAGTTGGTCGAAAGGCTGTCCCACGGCATGCGCCAGAAACTGGTGTTCAGCGCCGCGCTTTTACACAACCCGGACCTGTTGATTGTGGACGAACCCATGGTGGGCCTGGATCCCCGCGCGGCCAAAAACGTCAAGAAGTTGATCCGCGACCTGGCCGATTCGGGCAAGACCGTGTTTATGAGCACGCACACCCTGGAAGTGGCCGCGGCGCTGTGTGACCGGGTGGGCATCATCCACGGCGGCAAACTGGTCACCGACGAGACCCTGCCCAATTTGACGCAACGTCTGGCCACCAAGGACGGCGACCTGGAAGCCGTCTTCCTGGCTTTGACCCAGGAGAAGCACGACGAGGCGGTTCCCGAGTGATTCGCGACATTTTTGCCCTGAACCGGCTTGGTTTCTATCAAATCAAAAACAAGTTCCGGACGGCCTTCAAGCAGCGCCCGCTGGGAGTCGCCTTCCTGCTGCTTCTGGGCGTCGGGTTCTATTGGGGTTACCTGTGGCTGAGCGCACGGCTGGTTAGCTTCATCTACAACCAGGAAGTCTTCGGCGTACTGCTGGCCAACAAACTACTGGAGTTCCTGCTCTATATCTCCGTGGGCATGGCCCTGCTTTCCAGTTTGACCACCGCCATCACCCACTTCTATATGAGCAAGGACCTGGAATTCCACTTCAGCCTTCCGGTCAGCTTCAACAGTTGGGTGTTGCACCGCTTCGGCCAGGTATTTTTGCAATCCAGTTGGATGCTGATGCTGTTCGGGGCGTCGTTCATCTGGCTGTTCCTGGAGGTCAGCGAGACCAATCTGCTGGTGCGTATTTCCGGGGTGTTGGTTTACGCCATACTGTGTTCGTATCCGGTCATCGCCAGCTCGCTGGTGTGCATGCTGTTGGTCAAGATCTTCCCGGCGCGGCGGGTGCACCAGATGTTCCTGATCGTGACCGTGGTGATGGTATGCAGCGTCATCCTGGTGTTCCGCTACCTGGAACCGGAGCAGTACCTGGGCCCCGGTGGCCTGGACAAGTTTCGCGGCCTGGTGGATTTGATGGAAAACCGGCGTCAACCCTGGAACCCGGCCATCTGGGGCGCGGACCTGTTTGCTGCCTGGAACCAGAAGGAATGGCAGCAGTCCGTCGTACCCGGCATGAAGATCCTGGGTTTGTTCATCGTTGCCATGGGCACCATGCTGATCGCGGCGCGCAACGTCTACCGATCCTCCTGGGATCGCGCCTTGCAGGCGTTGAGCGGCGAAGCGGATCTGCTGGAAAAACAAACCAAGCTGACCTTTATCTCCAAATGGCTTTCCCACAAACACTTCAGCCAGGAAGTTCGCGAACTGACCCTGTTCCTGCGCGATCCCTCGCAATGGTCGCAGGTCTTTGTGTTGGCCGCCTTGCTGGCCTTGTACCTGTTCTCGGTTTCCAAGGTTACCCCCAGCCTGCTGGGCGCCTCCAAATACACCATGGCCCTGCTAAACACCCTGTTCGTTTCGTTCATCTCGCTGTCCATCAGCAGCCGTTTTGTATTCACCTCCTTCAGCGCCGACGGCCAGGCCATCTGGTTGATGAAAACGGCGCCGGAAGGCTGGTACAAATACATGCGCGGCAAGCTGCTGGTCTTCGGCGGACCCTGCCTGTTCTTCTCGCTGCTGCTGGGCGTGTTCTCCGGCATGATTCTGGGCTTGGACGGCAGTCAACTGAAATTACTGGCCATGCACGGGCTTTGGGATGCCAGTTTCATGATCCTGTTGTCGTTGTCGCTGGGCATGCTGTTCATCAACCCGGGGACGGAGAACCCGCTGAAGCTGATCATTTCCCCGGGCGGCATGCTCTTGATGGTGATCGGCGTCTTTTTCGCGGCGGTCCACCTGGTCCTGAGGCTGACGGAACAGCACCGAACCCTCAACGCTTTCCTGGAAACCTACGGCTGGCCCAACATGCAGGACGGCAACGGTCTCTACTTCATCCTGGGCATGGTCCTGGCCGAGGCAATCGTCTTGCTTGTACTGGTAAGAAGAGGCATGGACCACCTGCGTACCGGGAACTTTTTGAGTTGACGCCAAAGAGAAAAGAGGTTTTGGATGGAATCGCCCGCAACTATTACAGTATCACTTGATCTGGAGACCAGGCGACGTTTGTCCGCCGCGGCGAAAGGTACAGGCCGTAGCGAGGAAGACCTTGTAAGGGAAGCTCTTCATTACTATTTAGATCTCCAAGAATCCCATTCAAAGGCGATCGGTGTCGCCATGGAGGAACCCATGAACGGCACTGCAACCCATGCCTCCCATGAAGATGTTATGGCGTGGATGTCCAGTTGGGGCTCGGATAAGAAGCAGGGTCCGCCTACCCTCAGCTGAGTTGAAAACACCACTAAGCTCGGAAAGGCGTTCCAAGCCGAAACCGGCTCGACCCATTAACCTAAAACCAAAAAACCACCTCTAGGGCGGTTTGTTTTGCGAGCGGCCCGTTTGGTGCCCGAGCCCGGACTCGAACCGGGACGGCTTTAAAGGCCGCGGGATTTTAAGTCCCGTGTGTCTACCAATTTCACCACTCGGGCGGGACGTGGAGGCGACGACCGGATTCGAACCGGTGAATGGAAGTTTTGCAGACTTCTGCCTTACCACTTGGCTACGTCGCCGATGCTGACCCTAAACGCACTAAAGGCTAAGTACAAACTTAGCCTCTGAATCATCGGGACGACTTGGAGCGGGTGAGGGGATTCGAACCCCCGACTTCAACCTTGGCAAGGTTGCACTCTAGCCACTGAGTTACACCCGCTTAGTGTCCCTGTCAACAGGCCGTGAGTATAGTAGAGCCTCCATGGGAGTGTCAACAAAAAATAGAAAAAAAAATAACCTTTTGGTTAAGCTTCCCATAAGCCCCTGATCTCAAAACCTTTTAGTGGTCAAGACCTTGCTCCTGTCCAGATTCTGGAAATGCGGCGCGCGTTACGTTTGTTTTACATGGCGGAGGGTGTGGGATCACATCCAAGACAACGCGCAATGGATGGCTGTAATCAGTAACGTCCCTACCCTCTACCCATCTCACGCCCCGCTTTCGCGAGTCGTTTCCGATTGGCGAAGCACGGCTTACATCTTGCCTACCTATATGCTATGATTTCGAAACACCATGTGATTCTCAGGGGTGGTTTTGTTTTTTAAACTCAACATACTACCGCTGATGGAATCGACTTATCTTTTATCCAAGGAGATCATATTTATGAAGAAAAAGCTTACCCTGACTGAACTGAAAGTGAAAAGCTTCACCACCAAGGATGATGTCGAGGGCGGCAATGACTATGGAACCCTCTTGTGCTCTCGCGCCGCTTGCACACAGCTTACCTATTGCCTGATTATCGGCACCAATAATATGTACCAGTGCATCGAGGACGGCTGCGGGTACTAACAAGCTTCAAGCTTCAAGCCTCAAGCTACAAGGGAAGCCGGTGTCGTGAATTCTTCCGATGTCGGCTTTTTTGTCGGTTGTTGTTTGAGGGCCGGCCCTTGGGGGGTATGGGTATTGCCACATGCAACTGGTTCGGTCAAGGGGCCGACTTAAACTTTGGCAGCTTAGTCAGAGCGTATCAAAGAGATCGGGTTCAAGGGTTTCCGATGAACTCTCATCTTGCGGTGCGGGTTTATCGGCTTTTCCTATATCTTGTCTGACATCCTCGGCACCCCAATTCCGTATACCTTTATGGAGACAGCCATTGCTGCCGTCCCCAAATGCCATTTCGAGGTTCCATGTATGCTTTTTGTTTTACTCTGCACGTTTGCCCTGACATCACCCGGTGAGTCTCCCGTTATCGACGGGCACCTGAATGAGGCCGAGTGGGGCACATTCGATGCCCAAGACGTTGCCGACGGCGGCGTCGTCAAACTACGCCAGGACAGCCAATACCTTTACATCGCCATCCAGTCCAACATCGACACGGTCTCTCACGTCTATCTTACCGACGGCAAGGAAATCCATGTCCTGCACGCTTCGGCTTCGCTGGGCCGCGCCGTTTACAAACCCGCCGGCGACCATTGGCAACGCACCGAACCCTTCACCTGGGAAGTGCGCGACCCCGCCATTCGCAAACGCTTCAACATCACCCAGGACCACAAAGAAGAGCAGCAACAATACCTGGCCCGAGACGGTTGGCTGGCCAAAACCTTCATGATGGGTGACAAGAAAGCGGGCGAGTTCCAGATCGCCAAATCTTATCTTGCCGGACGTCGCCTGGCCGTCAGCTTCAACCACAAAAACAGCGCCGGCGAGCAGGTGATCGTCAATTATCCCGAGAAAGCCTCCGTGGCGCCCGTCGATCAGGAAAAGAAACTGCTGTATGGCGAGGCCCCGGAAACCGTAACATTCAGTACTGAAAATTGGCTAGATCCTTCTAAACGATAGCATTCAAGGGCATCCGCGGAGGCATACCTCTTCCGGTGCCCGGGCTTGGGCAGGCTACCCAAGAGACATGATCAAAATAAGGAGTATTCCATGAACGTCAAAACCGATTTACGCGCCGGGGGGAGTCCCTGGGTCGATTGAAGAGAACAGCTTCCGGTTCGAATGGCCCCGTAAACCGGCTGTTCGCACCGGCCTTGCAACCAAAGCCTCACTACCCATGAGGGAAACCCTTTGTTAGTCAACGATTTTCCTCCTTTGGTATGCTGTGCAACTTGCCGGTTTCAAGCTACAAGGAAAGCCGGCGCCGGGAATGATCCCGACGCCGGCTTTTTCTTTTTTCGGTTGTTGTGGTTGGGGGCCGGCCCGTGGCGGACCGGCCCCATTGGAGCGCGAGAGAGAGGTCAACTTGCTTTGACGTCCAGTTCCTGCAACATGCGCTCGGTGCGGGCGTCGTTGATTCGGTTAACCAGTTTGGAAGCCTCGAAATCATCGCGGACGGATTTGGACAACATAATGGATGAGGTCACCACCATCAGGGTGCCCATGGCCAGGTAGCCTTTGATCCAAATCGTGACGGGCAGGTAGATGATGGCGATTGCCATGGCGCCCAAGGAGACTGCAAAGCAGGCACGCACGAAGAAGTTCCAACCGTTACTGTTCATATTGGTAGCTGTTCTATTCTGTTCCATGATCATTCTCCCTTTCTCTCGCGGCGCCCCGCTCTGTTTTCGGGCGCCTCGCGTTCGTTGCAGGGTTCTACGCCTCGACGCTTTTTTAGGTTGTCCATGAGAGAAAAGTATTAGAATACAATACCGAACGGCCTGAACCACGCAACCGAAGCCCTCGGAAGTCCCGGAAGGAGCCCTTTTTATGAGTGAAACCAATGCCATTGTGGATGCCTTGAAAACCCTGCTGCGATCCCAAAAGATTACCTATGCGCGCGTAGCGGAACACCTGGAATTGAGCGAGGCTTCGGTCAAGCGCCTGTTTGCCTCTTGCAGCTTCACCCTGGATCGCCTTGAGTCCGTCTGCGCCCTGGCCGGGGTCCGCGTGTCGGACGTGACACGCATGGCCGACCAGAAACCGGCCGCCATTACCCGTTTGACCGAGGAACAGGAGGTTTTACTGGTCAGCGATCCGGGTTTATTGCTGGTGGCCATGTTGACCCTGAACCACTGGCCGGTTGCCGATATCGTGGACACCTACAGCCTGAGCGAAAACGATGTGGTGGGAAAATTGCTCCAGTTGGACCGCATGGGCATGATCGAGTTACAGCCGGGCAATCGCGTCCGCCGTCTGGTGGCGCGTCATTTCGCCTGGCGGCCGGACGGACCGGTGCAACGTTATTTCGAGGAACGGCTGAAGGGCGACTTCCTGGAATCTCGCTTCGACGCGCCGGGCGAGCACATGCGTTTCCTGGGCGGCAATATTTCGCGTGAAAGCCTGAGCCGCATGCACCAGGGCATCGACAAACTGGTCCAGGACCTGGATACCTATATCCAACAGGACGCGGACCTGCCCCGTGAGGAGAAGCGGGGCGTGGCGGCGGTCTTTGCCATCAGGCCCTGGGAGGTGCCGGCCTTCCGCAAGCTGCGCGTCAAACCGCGCGAACCCATGAAGCCATGAGGAGCCTTTATCCTAGATCAGGATTCCAGCGATACAAGCGGTCATGTTGGCGGCGAGGGTAGCGGCGATCATGGCTTTCAAGCCCAATGATGCAAAATCGCTTCGACGGTCGGGAGCCAGTCCGCCGATACCGCCGATAAGCACCGCAATACTGCCGAAATTGGCGAAACCGCACAAGGCGTAGGTGGCGATGGTCACCGAACGAGGCGAGAGTTGCTCCATGATTTCTGCAAGATCGATATAGGCCAGGAACTCGTTGACGATGGTTTTTTTGCCCAATAACATGCCCACCTGCTCCGCATCCTGCCAGGGCACGCCCATCAACCAGGCCAGGGGGGCGTAGATCCATCCTAAAATGCGCTCCATGCTGAGGGGTGCGCCGGCCACATCGGGCAGAAAGCCGACCAGGGCGTTGATCATGGCGACCAGGGCGAGGAAAGCGATCAGCATGGCGGCGACATTCAAGGCCAGGCGCAGACCTTCAGCGGCGCCGCGACAAGCCGCGTCCAAGACGTTGACGTCCGCGTGCGGTACTTCTACCTTGACGACGCCCTTGGTGGGCGAGGGTTCCTTTTCGGGAATCATGATCTTGGCCAAAACAATGGCGGCGGGCGCGGACATGATGCTGGCGGCCAGGAGGTGACCGGCGTCCATGCCCAAACCGGCGTAGGCGGCGATCATTCCACCGGAGACAGTCGCCATGCCGCCGGTCATCAAGGACATCAGTTCCGAACGGGTCATGCTGCTGAGATAGGGCTTGATTACCAAGGGGGCCTCGGTATGACCCACGAAAACGTTAGCGGAAGCGGCCAGGGACTCGGAACCGGAAACGTCCATGACCCGAACCATCAGCCAGGCCATGCCCTTGACGATCCATTGAATAACGCCCAGATGAAAGAGCACGGCGGTGATGGTGGAGACGAAGATAATGGTGGGCAGCACCGAAAAGGCGACGAAGTGGTCCCGAAAGGAGTCGCCGAAGACGAATTGAGCGCCCTCGTCGGAAAAAGCCAGGACCCTGGCCACAACAACACGTGCGGCTTCAAAAAACCATTCACCGGGGCCGGTCTTCAGGATGAGCAGGGCAAACAGGAATTGCAGGACCACGCCGGAGACGATGAGGCGCCAGTTCATGGCCTTGCGATCCGAGGACAAAAGCCAGGCGATTCCCATAAGGGCACACAGACCCAGCAAACTGATAAGGCGTTCCATTAATCGATCCTCCATCCATGCATCGATTCATCATGGCAATTCTAGGGTATCACATTGCCGACATCATCACGGGAACAGTCGGTCGAAGGATTTGCAATCACTCGGAATAATCGCCGCTATCGAGCACAAGAAATCCGCCGGTATCTTCTACCTGGCTGGGAGTCACGCCGCGTGCCTGCATAAAGGAATTTTCTAATTCGATTAAATATTGGCGACGAAGGGCCAGAAATTGGCTGGGATTATCGATCTGGTCAAACATTTGAGAGGTGATGTGGTGGCTATGCAAAAAAGCCTGGGAGACCTTCTCTGATAAATGCTCGCGGATTCCGGCCGAGTTTTCTTCCCCGAGGAACAGACGATTAGCCGGAGAATCATGCGGATAATCGTCCCGGCTTGGGAAGATCTTGCCCAAAGCCTTATGACCGGATTGATGTGCCTTCAAGGCCGGGTCAATGGGATTATCGCCGAAATCCAGGGGACGCGCCTTGTCAAATTGACAGAGCAGGTGGGTCTTTATTCGGGCGGTCCTGAAGTCATAGGAAGTTGGAAGCGGTAATGCCGCTGCATCTAAATCGATGGACTCAAACGAGAAGTTACCGACGGAGGCTCCAGCCAGACGAGTCATATCCTGGATGACCTGACGGATGGTAGTGCTGTTTCCCCCCGCGAACCAACCGGTAAAGGAGGAAACCCAAAACCAGCGACGGATTAGATCGATCTTCTCCTTCTTTTCGGGATCAGTGTCCCGATATTTGCGAAAAAAGGCACTGAGTGCCACAACTTGCATTGCATATGGCAAAAGGCGGTCACATCCTACGCCTTCTTTTTTGAGGAACTGGATTGTTCTAAGCAGCGTGCTTTTACACCGCGCGACAGCCCCCGGCAACATTGCCTCTATCTTTTCATTCCGCAAGGTCAACCAATTGGTACGGTAAACATCCAGTTCCAATTCAACCAGGAGGGTTCTCAATAAAATGACACGATCCAAACTGCCAAAATAGTATTCAGTCAGACTCATTTGAAAAGCATCGATTTCATCGGAGAGACTGAAGACGGTCTTTCCACCCGGCATCTCGCGATAAGTCAATGCAGAGACCATTTGATCCGGTAAAATCTTTGCACTACTGGAGTTGACACGGGAAAAAATTTGGACTGCCTGATCCAAATCCGTTCGCGTAATACGTGTGACGGGAACTCTGTACTGTCGCACGGTCTCAGCCAGTTCTTGGGCGCGGAGGGTATACCCTTTTGCCGCCTCCTTATCCACCTGGCTGGAACGAATGGCGTCTACTGCCTCGTGAAACGCAAAGGCATCCAAACAGGCCCTAACGGGAAAATGCCTCGCTTGCGGCTGTTGATTTCTGAGGTGAATAAACTCCTCGCTTTCCAGGTCGAACCAAACGTCCCAAATCCAATTGATTGTTGAAATGTCGATATTAGGCTGTAAGACACAGTAAAGCGTGGTCAACCGTTGCTGACCATCCAGGACATAGGACTTAAGCCCCGGAGGGGCATTCGGCAGGGGAATGTCGCCGATTCGGTCCAAACTGTTCATTACTTCTTCAGTATCCCAAAATAAAACCCCACCCATGGGGTAGCGGCGACTGATGCTGTCCAATAGAAACAGTACTTTCTGAGGAGACCAAACGAACGGACGTTGAAATTTGGGAATAAGAATGCGGCCGGCCCCGAGGTCTTTTAGGAGTTCGGGGACAAAAGCAATCTCGGACTTGATATCAGCGTCTTTTGAAGAAAAGCTCATGGACGGCCCCCTAGATCCGATCGTAAATGGTTTCCAGAAGAATTTCCAGTTCCGGCTTCCCATTTATGATTGAAATCTGTTTCAGATCCCTCGGTCGGTATTGTTGTAAATATAGCGAGAAGGTTTCACCAACTTCGCCGAATCCTGGTTTCAAGGCATCTATGACACTCTCCGCCAGGGATTCATAAAGTTGTTCTTGCTCTTCCAATATCCGAAAATTACCCTTGTGGAGGAAGCCGTTCTTCATATCGTAGACATCGCGCTGATCCTTAGTCAACACTTGGAAACCGTCGAGAACTGCCATGCGATTTTTTTCCGTCGCCCATATTTTTAGGATCGGTTCGGTCACGTAGTTTTCTACGTCACGCTTGTTCAGGATATGGCAGGCGATATTCTTTGCCTGACAATGGTTAACGATTTGATCGGCTTTGGAATCCTGTTGCCCGGGAATCAAAGCATCGCTGTCGGCCATGGCCATCAAACGTGGCGGCGCATCGAAGTCCACAAAAAGCTGATCGAGTCGCTTGATGATTTCTCCCTTTCCACCCGCTTGTTCGATACTGAGATGATCGTTCAGCAGTTTATCCGCAAGCTTTCCCGCGAGTTTTTTAAAAACCAACCTGAGGAAATTACCGTCAGTCTTCGCATTCTCTACTACCAAACGGAAAGGAGCCGAGAGATATTTAAGTGCAAAAGCCGGAGTCAATTCCAGATCACGTATTGGCGTTTGGGTCACTACCAGCGTTCGCCGGTGGAGCTTACCCTTGTTTAGACTCGGGCCCGGCGATTCTTTCATGAGATTCTCGATGGCCGCACGCCTCCAGGACGAGTTTTGCCGGTACCATTCACTTTCTTTTAGCGCACTTTCTTCTTCAACCACCCAGAAGTGGCGTCCACGGTCCATCAAATCGAAGATGCTGTCCAGAAAAAGAAAACCGGACCGATCATTCAAAGCACTTTGATCAAAAACGACTCTCATGACCGAGACGTCCGCTGCTGAACGGCGCGACGAATAGCCCGGGCTTCTTCATAGTCCTCGGCAAATACTTCCTCGGGCCAGTTTTCAACGACTCCGTCAGCTTGTATTTCAAGTTTTTTGATTCGACTTGAATCTTCATCCTCATCATCGACCCAATAAAGCGCCACCTGATCCGGGTCGATAACCCCTTCAGCAATTCTCCGACGAACACGTAGTAGAAAAACCTCTGAATGAGTTTCGATGACAAACTGATTCCGCTTATCCTTTAAGCCGTCCACATATAAATCCGCCAATTTTCCATGGGCGCCCGGATGTAAGTGAGACTCGGGTTCCTCAACGATTTCCATCCGTGGCCCCGTAATTGGAATCGCCCGTTGAACAACAAGCGGGAAGACCTGTTCCATGCCCTGACCGACCTGGCTCAGAGGAATCGATATATCGCCGCGTTTCAGGTAAATCCCAAAGGTAGAACCTTCACCGATCAATTCAAGTCCACGAGACCCCAGATCTTCAGACCCGAAAAATTCTTGAACAACGGGCAACAAGGCTTGTTCATTGTCTTGAAGGACCATAGGCGCATTGGCGCCGTCCGGGGTAATCAACTTTTCAATGCCAGATTGTTTTCCAAAAAACCGTTGACCCCTTAAAGTTCGAAAAGGTGATATATGCACAAGGTTTTGGGCAAAAGAGGCGATTTGATCCAGCCATAAACCGCCCGGCCCTTTTTCCGTCTTGGGCAATATGGGCAGGAGACCCTTGAATTCAAGCTTCATGGGTTCGTTTTTGCCGGATATCTCATAAAGGGCTTCGCGTTCTCCCCTGGGTCGCCGACTCAAACGGATCGACAACTGGCCCATGTCACTTTTTTCCCAATGGCTCTCAATCAACTGGGTGCCGTTCTCCCAGCCTTTGATTTGGGTTTCAAACTGCCAGAACGATTTCCCACTCTCAAAACGAGCACCTATCGAGAGATCACCAAAGGCGACTCGACCAAAGAAGAGGTCTTTTGTTTCCTCACCATCTAGAAGCGCCAAACCGGGCAACTTTCCACTGACGAGTGAGGTAAACATAAGCGGGATCAACCTCACAACAGAGCTTTTCCCCGCGGCATTTCGTCCGAGAAAAATAGTAAGCGGTCGGATCTCAACTTCTTGCTTTTCGATGAATGGTTTATAGCCTTCAAAGGAAATCGATTTCAAAAGCACCCGCGAGCCTCCCATCATGAGTGAATGGGTAAAATCTATTATAGATTCAATAGTTTTAAAAACAAAACCGACTTTTAGGACGCCTCAAGAACGGAAACCCGGGAAAAGGCAGCCATCCCCTCACCGGCCGCGTATTTCTTTTTGGCCGGGTCGAAGACCACCGGGCTTGCCGCGCAGTTCGCGTCGTGGGTGTAGACCAACCAGGCGTTGTCGGCGACTACGCTTTCCAGGAGTTCCGTCTTCTCATCGATCAGGCGCTCCGGGTAGCGGTCGTAGCCCATGGTGATGGGCAGGTGCACCCAGGGACGACCCGGGATCAGGTCGGCCGCGAAGATGATGCGGCTCTGCCCGTCGCGCAGATCGCTGACCAGCATGCCCGGGGTGTGGCCGTTGCTGACGTGGAAATGCACTTCCAGGTCGTCGAAATGCAGCACGTCGTCCGGGGTCACCAGTTTCAGGCGACCGCTTGCCTCCAGCAATTGCGTGAGGTCGGGCACGAACGAGGCTCGGTCACGCGGATGCGGGTTGCAGGCGCGGTCCCACGCATCTCGACCCACGTAGAAGGTCGCGTTGGGGAATAACAGTTCCGCTTCCTTGCCTTCCCGCCATTCGCTCATCAGGCCGCCCGCGTGGTCGAAGTGCAGGTGGCTGAGCACCACGGCGGTGATGTCCTCATGGGTCAGGTCCAGCTTGCCCAGGCTTTCCAGCAGCACGTGATGGGCTTCCTTGACGCCGAAACGGTCCTTGAACCTGGGCTCCATATAGGCGCCGATACCCGTTTCGAAGAGAACCTTATGCTCAGCGGTCTCCACCAGCAAACCGCGCGTGGTCATGTCGATACGATTGCGCTCGTCCGGCGGCGACCAGCGCGACCACAGGGCTTGCGGCGCATTGCCGTACATGGCCCCGCCGTCCAATTTCTGGCTGTTGCCCGAAATGCTCGAAAACTTCACGATGTCCTCCAAAGCGCGCCGGCGCCGGTCCACTTACAAGATCTGGTTTTTCAGGTCGTGGTCGTCGGCGCCCTTGCCGGCGTGGTCAACGACGTAGTCCTCATCGATGGTAACCGACTGCTTTTCCATCTCCGGCGAATCGAAGAAGAGGTCCTCCATCACCCGCTCCATCACCGCGTGCAGGCGACGCGCGCCGATATTGTCGGTGGTTTCATTCTCGTGAAAGGCAATGCGGGCGATCGCGCGCACGGCGCCGTCGGTCAATTCCAGATCGATTTCCTCTGTTTCCATCAGCGCCTTGTTCTGTTTGATCAAAGAGTTCTGGGGCTCCAGCAGGATGCGGTAGAAGTCTTCCTCGGTCAACATATCCAGATCTACCTTGATGGGTAGACGACCCTGAAGTTCCGGCAGCAGGTCGGACGGCTTGGCCACGTGGAAGGCTCCGGCGGCGATGAACAAAATGTGGTCCGTGCGGATCATGCCGTGTTTGGTGCTGACGGTACAGCCCTCGATGATGGGCAACAGGTCGCGTTGCACCCCGCCGCGGCTGACGTCGGGACCACCCGCCTGGCGGCCGCTGCCCGCGATCTTGTCGATCTCGTCCAGGAAGATGATGCCGTTATTCTCCACGCGCTCCAGGGCGGTTTCCACGACCTGGTCCATGTCGATGAGCTTCTGTTCCTCTTCCACGCGCAAGCGTTCCAGGGCTTCGGGCACCGGGATGTGCTTGCGCCTGGTCTTGCCGCCGCCGAACATGGGCGAAAGCATGTCCTTGATTTGAAAGCCCATTTCCTCCATGCCGCCCGCACCGAAAAACGAGATGGACGGCATGCTGGATTCCGTTACATCCATCTCGACCTTGCGTTCGTCCAGCTTGCCTTCTTCCAAATCCTTGCGGTATTTCTCTCTTGTGCGTGCATGCCGCTCTTCCTGGGCCTCGCGCTCCTCATCCGTCAGGTTGGCGGCGGGCCGCAAGGGCGGGTGCAACAGGTCCAAAACCTTCTCGATCGCCGCCTCGGCCGCCTTGTGACGCACCATGGCAGCCTGCTCTTCCTTGACCATGTTGACCGAAATCTCCACCAGGTCGCGGATCATGGACTCCACGTCGCGGCCCACATAGCCGACCTCGGTGAACTTGGAGGCTTCCACCTTCATGAAGGGCGAATGGGATAACTTGGCGAGGCGCCTAGCGATCTCGGTCTTGCCCACACCGGTAGCACCCACCATCAGGATGTTTTTGGGTAGGATCTCATCTTTCAATTCGCCCGTTACCATTTGACGACGCCGGCGGTTTCGCAGAGCAATCGCGCAGGCCCGTTTCGCCCCCTCCTGGCCGATGATATAGCGGTCCAGTTGTTCCACGATTTCACGCGGGGTCAGATTGGGCAGAGATTGGGTAAGGTTGATCAAGCTTTCACTCATGATTCAAGGGCCTCCACGTTGATGTGGTCGTTGGTGTAAATGCAAATATCGGCGGCAATCCTCATGGCCTCCTCGGCCACGGTCGCCGCTTCCATATCGGTATGCCGCAGGAGGGCCTTTGCCGCGGCGTAGGCGTAATTTCCGCCGGAACCGATGGCGACCACGCCCTCGTCCGGTTCGATCAGGTCACCGTTTCCACTGATAATGAACAGGTTGTCCACGTCAGCTACCAGCAACATGGCTTCCAGCTTTCGCAGCACCTTGTCGGCTCGCCAGTCACGAGCCAGTTCCACCACGGCGCGCAACAACTGGCCCTTGTGCGCTTCCAGCTTCGATTCAAACCGTGTGAACAAGGTAAAGGCATCGGCCGCGGAACCGGCAAAACCGGCGAGAATTTTGTCTTTGTACAGGCGGCGGATCTTCTTCGCGCCGTGTTTCATGACCACATTGCCCAGAGTCACCTGGCCGTCGCCCGCGATGGCAACCTTGCCGTCTTTGCGCACGGCGATTACGGTGGTCGCCTCAAATTTTTCCATGAAACTTGTTCTCCTAAAAAAGAAACCCCGGTTGAAGGCGGGGTCGGGGTCACAAATCATAGCATAAATACACAAAAAGAGGGCGGCGCCGGGCGGACCATGCGCGGGCTTCGTGATTATCGGCCGCAATCATTGCCTGCATGCAGGCTCCTGCAATGCTTTGGGTGGTTTTGGGGTCGGGTTCGTGGTAAAAAATGTCTTTCACGAGGGACCGGGCCGGCATACTCTTTGCCCATAGTCATCTTATCCGGCGCCGTATCGATTCCGGCGCCCCGCACAACCGGTTCTTTTCCCACAGGAGTTTTCATGTATAAAGGTTTGTCCGTCACCGTGGTCATCCCCTGCCTCAATGAGGAAGAGGGCATTCAGTCCGTGCTCAATGCCAGACCCGAATGGGTCGATCAGGTCATCGTGGTCGACAACGGCAGCACGGATCGCACCGCGGAGGTTGCCGAATCGCTCGGCGCCCATGTGGTTCAAGAGAGCTTACGCGGTTACGGCAGCGCCTATAAGCGCGGATTTGCAACCGCGACCACGGATATCATCTGCTGTCTGGACGGGGACCACACCTATCCCATTGCCGACCTGGGACGTTTGATCGATGTATTCCTGCACTACGATGTCGACTTTCTCTCCGCCTGCCGTTTCCCTATCCTGAACCAGGAAGCCATGAGCTTCAAACACTGGATCGGCAATAAAATCCTGTCGTTCGCGATGGCGATTCTATTTGTCTACCCAATCGAAGACAGCCAGTCCGGCATGTGGGTCTTCAGGCGCTCCATCCTGTCCAAGATCAAGCTGACCAGCAACGGGATGCCCTTTTCCGAGGAGATCAAGATCGAGGTGTTGAAGCACCCGGATCTGCGTTTCAAGGAAGAACATATCAAGTATTCGGCGCGCCAGGGCGAGATTAAACTGCAACCTTATCGGGACGGGATTCGCAACATCATGTTCCTGTTCAAGAAACGTTTTTTTGGATAATCCATGCGTGTTTCGGTGATTGTCCTCAATTGGAACGGTCGAGAGGTCCTGCCCGATTGTTTGGACAGTCTGGGACAATGCGACCCGCCGCCCCATGAAATCATCGTGGTGGACAACGGCAGTACCGACGGTTCCGCCGATTGGCTGCGGCAGGATTCGCGACCGAATGTGCGAAAAATCTTCCTGGCCGATAACCTGGGTTACGCGGCGGGCAACAATGTCGGCATCCGCGCTGCAGAGGGCGAGGTGATTGCCCTGCTCAATAACGATACTCGTGTGGACACTGATTGGATCGGCGCCGCCATGGAAGCGTCGGACGATGAGAACGTCGACATGATTGCCTGTAAGACATTGAGAATGCAACAGCCGGAGACCATGGATAAAGCCGGCCACCTGATGTTCCCCGACGGCATGAACCGGGGTCGCGGCACCGGTCAACCCGCCGGACTATTCGATGAAGCGGACGAGATCCTGTGGCCTGACGGCTCCGGCGCCTTCTACCGCAAAAGCATGCTGGACCGAATCGGATTGCTGGACGAGGATTTCTATCTCTACGGCGAAGACGCGGAACTGGGCATGCGCGCCCGTTGGGCCGGTTATCGCTGCGTTTATGCGCCCCGATCGGTGATTTATCACCATCACTCGGCCGGTTTGGGTAGGTTTGCGCCGCAAAAGATCTACTATATCGAACGCAACCGACTGTGGCTGATGCTGAAAACCTTTCCCCTCAGCCTGATCCTGGTTTCGCCGTTCACCACGACATGGCGCTACCTGATGAACGGCCTGTCCCTGCTCACCGGGAGGGGTTCAGCGGCCGAAGCCGGTAAGTCGGCGTCCCCGCTTGCCATCATCGGCGCCATTCTCAAGGCCTGGCTTCACGGCCTGATCGGCGCTCCCAAGATGCTGGCCAAGCGACGCGACTACCCCAAGACGATCACCGGAAATCAGATGCGCCGACTGTTGGCCCGCTTTCGCATCAGCGCCCGGGAGTTGACCCTGAACGACTGAACCCTACGATGTTGTCGGAGATATTTTCGAGATCATCAGCCCATACCCCAGACTGTTTTCCCCAAGAACTTCTTCGCCAGCAGCCATTCGCGCTTGATATTGGTGAGCGGAGTTCCCAAACGTTCGGCAATCTCGTCGAGCGTCAGGCCCAGGGATAGTTTCCAATCGGCAACCCGGGCCATTTTCGCATCGATGACCGTCATCTTCTTCAGGGCTTCGTCCAGCGCGATCAGTTGGTCCAACGCCTTGGCCACCGAGGCATCCACGCGGGCGTCCTGGTCCCAGTCTTCCAGCGGCACCTTACCCGGACCGTCGGCGCGCCGTTCCCAACCGCGCGCGTGGTCGATCAAGATCTGGCGCATGGTGCGCGCCGTGGCGTTCAGGAAATGCGCGTAATCGGTCCACGGCACGTTGCGGGCGCCCAGCATCTTCAGGTACAGCTTGTTCACCAGGTCGGAGGTTTGCAGCGTGTGATTATCGCGTTCCCGGCGGAACAGGCGGTGCGCGATCATACGGATGTCTTCGTAGAGCAAGGCAAACAAATCATCGAAGGCTTCGCGATCGCCTTGCCGCCACTCCTCCATCAAACGATTGACCTCGTTTGGGTCGATCCCGGGCTTTTCCACGGCAACCTCCAAAAAACACCTCTATTCTAACATGCTGTGAGACAATCGCTTGTAGGCGGAATTAAAAAAAGTTCATTTTTTTTGGACCAAAATCGCAAAGCGTTCGCAATCCCTTACTGAAGCGGGGGCAAGCGGCTCACTGGACGGCAAATCCATTCGCCCCATTTTTTATAAACACCGCTACCCGCATGAGAGAGGAGGCACACGGACCCGGCGTTCATCAAGCGCGGCCGACCGTCGTGTATCCATTATTCCAAGACATTATTAGGAGACAGTCATGTTAAAAAAGTATATCACCGCTAGTATTTTTGTGTCCATTTTCGCAATTTTTTCGATTAACGCAACCGCCGGCGAATTTCATATCGATCGCCTGAACCGCAACGACAAGCCCGTTAAGCGCCTGGTATATAACATCGACGCAAGCGGCGCCACGCAAGATCCCGGCACCGTTCTTGACGAAACCTACGGCGACGACACCGACACCGTCGAGGTCGGCGACCCCATCGGCGTCCAAATCGTCCTCAACATGGACGCAAGCGGTTCCACGCAAGACCCCGATCCCGGCACCGTTCTCGATGAAACCTACGGGGACGACACCGACACCGTTGAAGTGGGCGATCCCATCGGCAAGACCATCACCATCAACCTGGAAGGCGATCAACGGCAACCCGCACGCACCCTGACCATTCGCCTTCCCCAACAACGTCGCCCCCAATACTAAAAGGAAGATCATGCTGGAACGTTGGACAGAAATCAAACCACTCCTGGCCGAACTGGCGGCCATGGACAGTGACAAACAACACCAATGCCTGGGCCGGATCGCTGATCCGGCCCTTCGGCGCGAGATTGCGGACTTTCTTTCCATTGACGACAGTGCTCTGGAAGTCCTGCAACGGCCCCTCACCCATCTGGTTCCCGGCGCTGTTGATTGAGGCGCCGGCCCGTTACGGGTTACAATAGGGGCTGAGAGTCCGAGGAGGGGCGCCATGCCGGAGAACCGGCCGCTTCAAGAGCAAGACACGGCCAACCGTGTCGATGATTGGTTTATGTTGGCCGTGGGAATGGAACCAACCGAGCGCGAGGCCTTTCTTGCCGAGAAATACAAAGTATGCCCCGAGGATGTGGACGAAGTAAAAAAACTGCTTTCGGGCTACCACGACTTCGATGAACTGGTCGAAGGCCAGGCCTCCAATTCTCGTGAAAGCATCGGACAATCGCTCTTCCCGCCCACACCGAGCGGCGAACCCGAACAGGTCGGCTCCTATCGCATCATCCGCAAGATCGGGGAAGGCGGCATGGGCACCATCTACCTGGCCCGTCAACCCAATCCCGAGCGGGAAGTCGCCCTGAAACTGATCCCCGGACACAAGGTTTCCGAACGCCTCCGCCACCGTTTTGTAGCCGAATGTCAAGCTCTGGCCATGATGACGCACCACAATATCGCCCATATCTATGAGGCCGGCACCACGCCCGAGGGCGATATCTTCTTCGCCATGGAACACATCGAAGGCATGCCGTTGACCCGGTTTGCCGGCAACCTGCCGCTCAGGGCGCGCCTCGATTTATTCCTTCAGGTATGCGCCGGCGTTCAGCACGCCCATCAACGCGCCATCATCCACCGTGACCTGAAACCGGCCAACATCCTGGTCACCATGAAGGACGGCGATCCCCAAGTCAAAATTATCGATTTCGGCCTGGCCCACGGCACTGATGAGGCCCAGGCCAACAGCGTGCCCACCCTTTCCGGCACGCCCGCCTACATGAGCCCGGAACTATTGACCGGCGAGGTGGGACGCGGCGATACCCGATGGGACATCTTCTCCCTGGGCGTCCTGTTCTACGAGTTGCTGGCAGGGGCGCATCCTCTGGACCTGGAACCCCTCAACAACCTGAAGTTGAAAGAAGCCCTCGATCGCCTGGCAACCGATCCGCGACCCACTCCGGAACAACGCCGCCAGATGCAACAGTCTCTGGGAGAACAGGCTTACGACCAGAAGATTCCCGCTGACCTGGAATGCATCGCCATGAAGGCCATGGCTCCCGATATCAACGAACGCTACCCCTCGGTCAACGCCATTCGCGAGGATATCGACCGCTACTTCCAATTGAAACCGGTCGAGGCTCGCGCCGGCGGTTTGCTCTACCAGCTCAGCCGCTTCGTGCGACGGCACCAGGTCATCCTGGGTACGGCCGCGCTTACCTTTCTATCGCTGGTGGCGGGCCTGGTTCTGGCCGTCACCAGTTGGGTCAGCGCGGAACAGGCGCGAAAAGACGCCGAAACCACCCTAAATTTTCTTCAAGATGTCCTCGCCTCGCCCAATCCGCGCAGCAAGGGCCGGGAAGTTAAAATGGTGGATGTGCTGGAACAGGCCGAGAGTCGCCTGGACAGCAATCCTACCGTCAACCCGCTGTTGGATCTGGAGGTCCGACTCACCCTGGCCCGGACCTGGTTCGGCCTCGGTCAGTATTACGAGGCCGAGCAGTTGCTGAAGCAGATCCTGCAACGAGCCCGGGGCAGTTTTGCCGATAACGATCCCAATATCCTCAGTGTTCGCTTTGAACTGGCGCAGACCACCCGGCGCAAGGGCATGTTCGACGAGGCCGCGGTCATGTTCAAACACGTCCATGCGCAACAGGTCGAGGTTTTGGGGGAAAGCCATCCGCAAACCTTGCGTTCCCTGGCCGGTTTGGCCATGAGCGAGCGCCAGCGGAAGAACTACCCGGAGGCGCGCAGCCTGTTCCTGAGCGCTTTGGCCGGTCAACGTGCGCAACTGGGCCCCAATCATCCCGATGTTATGATTTCACTGGTCGGCCTGGCCAATACCTATTTCTTTCTGGGCAAACTGGAAGAAGCGCAACGTCATTACGAGGAGGCACTGCAACGTCAGGCCGCTCGCTTCGGCAAAGATCACCCGGAGGCTTTAGCGACCAGGCACGCCCTGGCCAATTGCTTGGACGCGGCCAAACAGTTTACCCAGGCGGAGCAATTGTTCCGCGAAACCCTGGCCGATCGCGAGCGGGTCTTGGGACCGGATCACAGCGAGACCCTCAAGACAGCCTACGCGCTGGCTCGCTGCCGGGAACGCCAGGGCCGCCGAGAAGAGGCCGAACAGGGCTATCTGCACGTCATGATGAGTCGACGCGACCTTGCCGGCCACAACCATGCCGACACCCAAAGAGCCGTCTATGCCCTGGCTCGCATCTGGGGCCGACAGAACCGCTTGGAGGATGCAGCGGGCCTCTTGGAAGAATCGCTGGGGATGATCACGGATCTGACGGATACTCAGGCCATGAAGATGTTGATCTTCCTGGGCGGAGTCTACGATGTGAAAAAAGATTACCCCAAGTCGATGCAAACCCTTGAAAAGGCCCTGGCCTTGACTTTGGAGAAACACGGCGAACTCAACCCGCAAACAACCAGGATTCGCGCCATGTTGGCCGCCGTCTATCGAAAACAGGGCGATAATGAACGCGCTTTAGAAACCTACTGCGCCGGTTTGGATGCGGCCCATCAGCAATTCCCCGGCAACAGGATTTTGCAAAACCTCCTCCGGGGGAGCAGGGAATTGGAGGCCGCGCTTTAATGGATTCGCCGACACGTTGGCAGCAGGTTCGCGAGATACTGGAACAGGTCCTGGATCATCCGGAAGGGGAACAACAGGCTCTTGCCGCGAAGCTCTGCGGCGACAATCAGGAGCTGTATGAAGAGGTGCTGGAATATATCGATGTCAGCGACCAAACCAATCAGGTTGCGCCGCGGTCCATTTCCAGTACCATGTCCCAACTGGAACCGCTGACCGAGGGCGAAAAACTGGGCGCCTACCGCGTGGGGGAAGAACTGGGCCAGGGCGGTATGGGCGTTGTTTACCGGGGGAAACGGGAGGACGGCGTTTCCTTGGATGTGGCTATCAAGGTCCTGAAACGCGGTGTGGATACCCGCGAAGTAGTCAATCGGTTTCTACGTGAGCGCCAGATCCTGGCCGATCTCCAGCACCCCAACATCGCCCGGTTCCTGGACAGCGGCACCACCGATGACGGCCTGCCCTATTTCGTTATGGAAATGGTGGTCGGCGAGCCCGTCGATTATTACTGTGACTCGCGGAAACTGGGGATTCAGGACCGCCTCAAGTTGTTCCTCAAGGTTTGCAACGCGATTGGTTTCGCTCACCGCAACATGGTGACTCACAGAGATATCAAACCCAGCAACATCCTGGTGACGGCCGAGGGAGAACCCAAGCTTTTGGACTTCGGCATCGCGGGCGTTTTGAACCCGCTTACCATGGCCCAGCAGACGCTGACAGCCTTGGAAATGCGCATGATGACCCCCACCTGGGCGGCGCCGGAACAGGTGCGCGGCGATCGCCTGACAGCGGCCTGCGATGTCTACGCCTTGGGCTTACTGCTCTACCGCCTGCTGTGCGGTCGCTTTCCCTATAACCTGAAATCGCAAGCGCCGCATATCGTCATGTCGGCCATTATGGAGCAGCCCGCCGAGAAACCCGGCAAGGCCCTTACCCGCCAACCCAACGAAAGCGTGGGCGACGGCGCCCGCGCGGAAGAACTGGCCGCGGTACGCTCGGAAACCTCCAAGGGCTTACAGCGCCGACTTCGCGGAGACCTGGACAACATCTGCCTGACGGCTTTGGAGAAGGAACCCGAGGATCGCTACGAATCGGCCGATGCCTTGCGAGACGATATCAAGCGTTACCTTAAAGGCTTTCCCGTCTTAGCCAGGAAACCGACGCCGGCTTATCGAGCCATGTTGTACCTGCGTAGAAACAAATTGCTGCTGGGAGCGGGCGTCCTGGTGATGTTCATCAGCCTGGCTTTTATTTTCTCCCTGTCTCATCAACAGCAAAAGACGGCACACGAACGAGACACGGCCAACAAAGTCATCGACATCATGATCAACATGTTCGAAGACACCACACCGGAACGCCGCCAGGGTAAAGATATGACCGCGGGAGAACTATTGGACCGGGGTGCGCAGACCATTGTCGACGACTTGGAGGATGAACCGGAAGTCCAAACCCGGTTGATGGCCACCATGAGTAAGGCCTACATGAAATTGGGCGAATATGACAGCGCCCGACACCTGGCCGAAAAGGCACTGGATAAACGACGCCTGATATTGCGTCAGGAGGGAAAAGATCTGGCAGAATCACTTTTGGACCTTGCTGTGATTTGGCATGAGAAGGGCGACTATGACAAGGCCGAAACCCACTATTCAGAGGCTCTGGCAACAGCTTTGGCAGCCGGGAGCGAACAAGATCTGCTGGTCGCGCGTATCTACTCGGATTTCGGTTCCCTACGCTACGCGCAAGGCCGCATCGATGATGCGAGATCCATGACGGAGACGGCCCAGAGAGTTCAGAGTCGGTACCTTCCCAAGGGCCATCCGGACCTGACACAAACGCGTACCAATATGGCGTCGATATACTATATGTTGGGCCGGTTTACCGATGCCGAGTTGTTGTATAGAGAAGAGTTGGCGGTGAAACAGGAAAAACTGGGCAGGCAACACCCGGACACGCTTCACGAAATGAGTAACCTGGCGGCAACCCTTAAAAAAAGAGGGGATCTGGAACAAGCGGAAGAATTGCTGCACGATGTGGCGAAGCGCATGCGCCTGGTGATGGGCGCGAATCATCCGAGCATTGTTCGGTCCCTGGCCAATTTGGCCGATGTACTGGGCGAACGCAACAAATTGGAAGAAGCGGAAACGGTATACCGGGAGGCCCTGAAAATCCTACAACGCGGCCAGGAGAGTGATCCTCGAGTTGCCCGCTTTCAACGCCGGCTCGGTGTTGTCTTGACCCGCCGGGGCAAATTGGATGAGGCTGAAGCTGTTCATCGCCGGGCCTTGCAATTCTATGCCGATGGAAAAAGTCGACAAAACTGGCAGGAAGGCGCAACCTGGGTAGAATTGGGTCTCACTCTGGCCGCCCGAAGTGATGAACGTCGCACGGAGTGCGAATCCCATATCTTGAACGGTCTTATCATCCTTAAAACAACGCTGGGCGAGAGCCATTCTTATGTCACTTACACCCGGGGTGACCTGGGCGTATGTCTGGCCGCAAACGGCAAGTGGGACCAGGCTCTGAAGCTGGCGCGGGAGAGCGCCGACAAATTGAAAGCCACCTCATACGAGGAAAAGGCAAGAAACCGTTTGACAGACTTGCAGAAACGAGGCGCGGAATCCAGGGAATAATCAGTTGAGGCGTTTCCTCCCTCCTTATAGTTATTCCACGCATTTCCAATGCTCGCCGCTTGATCTTGTCTTTTGTGCGGTAAACGGCTAAGTTAGGAAAATATCGGCTGTTCCAGACCTTTCCCGACCCGGTAATGATCACGAGAAGAGCCCAGGAGACCAGGTGCATGCTTACCCGTATTGAGATCAAAGGTTTAAGAGCGATCCGTTACGTGAATATCCGGCTCCGTGATTTCCAGGTCTTTGTGGGTCCCAACGCCAGTGGCAAGAGTACTTTTTTCGATGCCGTGGCCCTGGTCCGCGACGTCCTTTTAAGCGATGTCGAAACAGCCGTGCGCGGCAATACCCGGCTGGGGATTCCCATGAGAGCGGTTGATCCCAGGGACCTTACCTGGAAACGCGAGGGGAAGCCCGTGGAAATTGCGCTTACCGCAAAGATTCCTGAGAAACTTCAGAACGAGACGACCCCTACCTATCGCCTGGCTCGTTATGAGATCGGCCTCAACTTGGAGGGAACCCTGAGCTTGAGCGGTGAGAACTTCTGGCTGATCGCCGACGATGAGAGCGAAATACGGGTTTTGAGACGCATGCGGTCAACCCCAAGGTCGGTGTTCCCTGAATTTCACGGTCCGAGCACCAATGTCCTTCAGCCGGGAAACAAAAAGGCGCCCCAGGGCTGGCGAAAAGTGGTCAGTAAGGCAGAAAGCGGCAATGACTATTTTCGATCCGAAAACTCAAAATGGAATAATCTATTTCGTCTAGGACCCGCGCGCTCGGCACTGGCCAACCTGCCGGAAGACGAGATCCGGTTTCCTATTGCCACCTGGTTCAAGCGCTTTCTGATGGAAGGGACCCGTGTTTTGATGCTCAACCCGGAAGCCATGCGTCTCCCCACGCCGGCGGGTTCTCCCACCATGTTTCTTCCCGACGGCTCCAACCTGGCCACCGTGGTCAACAATATGGAACGACATGCGCCTGATAGGCTGGGACAATGGTTGGACCATATCCAGACATCTCTTCCGGATATTCAAGCGATTAGGACAAGGGAAAGGCCCGAGGACCGCTCGCAATACATAGAAATCACCTATGCCGGTGGTTTGGTCGCCCCGTCGTGGCTTTTATCGGACGGCACACTTCGCATGTTGGCTCTGACGCTTTTGGCATATGCCGAGCAAACCGCTCATATTCTGCTCATTGAAGAACCGGAAAACGGGGTGCACCCCAAGGCTGTCGAAACAGTTTTTCAGTCCTTGAATTCCATCTACGGCGGCCAGGTTTTTTGCGCCACACACTCTCCGCTGGTACTCAGTTTGCTCGATCTTGAACATCTGTTTTGTTTTGCGAAAACAAAGGAGGGAGCTGTCGATGTGGTTCACGGACCGGACCACCCCGCGCTGAAGAACTGGCGTGCGGCGACGCATCTGGGAGATCTTTTTGCGATGGGGGTTTTGGGATGAGACCTCTGGTCTTTCTGGTGGCCGACAAAAACATGGAATTTGCCCTTCGCGGTTTTTTCAGCCGGCCGCGGTGGCATCAGATCCTTCAGTGTGCCCATTTCGCATTCGAGGAAAGCGATATCAAGGTCGCTGTCGGCCAAAACGATCCGGGGCTCTTTGCCAGAGCCAACGAATTATTGCAGCCGTTCCAACGACAATACAAGCATGCCGTGGTTATGATCGATGAGGAATGGGAGGGCAGTCCGGGCTCCGAGGCTATCCGCAAACGGCTGACGGAACATTTGGAAGATGCCGGTTGGTCTTCCGAAAACAGTTTGGGCTTGGTCTTGGAACCCGAGGTGGATATCTGGTTATGGTCCGATTCCCCGCATAGTGCCGAAGCTATGGGATGGAACAATTGGAACGAACTGAGTGAAGCACTGGAAGCGGGTAATTGGTTGGAACAAGGGGCCAAAAAACCCCATAGGCCCAAAGAGGCCGCCGAATGGGCATTGCGTAAGAAACACATTCCCAGGTCTTCCGCTCTGTACAGAAAAATCGCCGGCGCCATTTCGGTGAAGCGCTGTAGGGATGAAGCTCTTCTCAACCTGATTGAGGCATTGCAACGTTGGTTCCCTCCCGCTTGAACACCAAGTCACATCGCCCGGTTATTGGATCGAAAGTTGCCGGCCGGCCGAAGGGCGCCCCTTTGGTATAAGGGGCGCACCCGTACCATTGACCACGTCCGTGAACGGGAAGAAAAAATCAACCGTCCGTCGGGTCGTCGGTTCCGACCTTGATAATCGGATCCCAAGCCACCCAGCGTTCCTCACCGGTTTTACGGTGTTTCATATAGATCAACACCAGGTACTCAATCGCGCCTTCCTCGCCCGTACGGGCGACCATCCAGCGACCGTCCTCGATATAAGCCAGGTCTTCCAAGACGTGATCGTCATCAGGGTCTTCGTGCCCCGCATCCCCGTCGGCGCAGTAGAGTTCCTTCATATAGAAACCACGCAAGCGAGTTTCCCAATTCATATCGTGCGCGGTGGCGTTGAACAGCAGCAGACGCTCCAGGGAGGTGCCCATGGTGTAGGTATCGTCATCGGCGTTGAGCCCGATTTCGTCGATATTACCCGCGCATTTATACAGTTGGTCGCGACTCGCGCCGTATTTGGCCATGTCGGCCAGCATTTCCTCTTCGCACCAGTCGGGCACGTACTCGAACACGCCCTCCTTGCCGATTTCATCGGCATCCACGCCGAACTCGACCATGTCGGTGTTGTCCGGTCTGGGGATTTGGGCGTCGACCAGTTCGGCGTCGGCATCCTCGTCTTCGCCGCGTTTCACTTTGGCGTGATTGGGATTGGGTAGGGAGATATCCTGAATTTTCTTGAGGCGATCGCCCTTGCTACGCCCTACTTCTTCCATCATCCAGCAACCCACCAGGCCCTTCGCTTCCCGTAAAGGAGTAAAGACCATATCCGCAAGGATTTCCGCTTGCTTGCGGGCTTTACTCCAAATTGCCATGCTACCCAGTTTGCCCTCGAATTGCAGGTCATCTTCGCCCAGATCCTTGTGTAACCTTCGATTGGGTCGGCCGATGAGTAACTTCCTCTCTTTGCCCTTGCTCAGCTTGTTTCCAGGAAGGTTCAGCTTCAATCGTCCGTTGTGATAGTAGCGGTGTTTACCGTCTTTATCGACGGTAACGGCCACGTGGGACCACGTGTTCTCGGGAATATTGAAATCGGCGGTCAGGGGGGCGTCGTCGCCCCTTGTGTGTACATGCATACCGCCGGGATGCAAAGTAACGGACATATCGTGACTCATCAGACAGTGGTGGTTGAAGTTGCGCGGGAAGACCCAGGCTTCTACCGTCAATTCATCCCAATCGGCCTCTATCTTCCCGCAATTCAGGTAGGCGCCGTCGGCCAATTCCAGGCACAACATTTCATCGTAGATGTGTTCGGGGATTTCGGGTCGTTTTTTGCCTTTACCCTTGCCTTTTCCTTTAAAAAGTCGCGGCCCCGGCGGCTTGGGCGGTAGGGGTAGTTTTTTCATAGCTGAACTCCTGGAAGTGTCGTTTCATACCTAACTCAATTTTATTGCCGTGTCATCGATGGTGCAAATCTTCAAATAATTTTTGGACATAACCGGCAGCTCAGGCGCCGCAAACAGTGCCTTCGTGTTGGAAGAGGGCCGATATAACTCGTTACGCGGGGAAAATCCGTCGCGTTTCCCCATAAGCGTGAAATACCCGCCAGGTGGATCAATATTTTTGTGCCGGGCCTGCTGCCGCTCTCGACGCCGGCTCGAATTAACGGGTGGCCCGGCCACCCCCTGTTCTCTCACTGAAAATTAAAGGGTGGCCCGGCCACCCCCTATTCTTCCGCTGAAATTTCCCAGGTGGCCCGGCCACCCCCTGTTCTCTCGCCGAAAATTCTTGGGTGGCCCGGCCACTCCCTATTCTTCCGCTGAAATTTCCCAGGTGGCCCGGCCACCCCCTATTACCTCGTCGGTAATTCCGGGGCGGCCCGGCCGCCCCCTGTTCTCGCGCTGAAAATTCCCGGGCGGCCCGGCCGCCCCCTATTCCCCCGCTGAAAATTTCCAGGGTGGCCCGGCCGCCCCCTGTTCTCTCGCTGAAATTTCCCAGGTGGCCCGGCCGCCCCCTATTCTCCCACCGAAAATTTCCGGGTGGCCCGGCCACCCCCTGTTCTCTCGCTGAAAAAATCCGGGCGGCCCGGCCGCCCCCTATTCTCCCGCTGAGGAATTCCAGGTGGCCCGGCCACCCCCTATTCTCCCGCTGAGAATTTCCAGGCGGCCCGGCCGCCGCATGTTTTTCTGATGCAAATTCGGGGAAGGCCCGGCCACCCTCGATCCCAACAGTAAAAATGTGGAGGCGGCCGGGGTAACTACCGTCTCACATCGATAAATCATAGAACGGCCGGAATGCTGCATGACCCTTTCCAGAAATCTTCTCGCCGGATCAGCCGATGCCCGTTTGTCCTCGGCTTTGCAGAATTCGGTGGACTTGATCTCAACAACCCACAATATGTATGGCTTTTCCCCGGCGACTTTCCGTATTCCAGGTGATTTTTTCTTCCCAGGGTTTGTTCGGATCGCGGTCGAACAAGATCAGCCAACCCTCTTTCAAACCCAAGGTGTCCAAATAGTCGGCCAATTGCTCGATGCCCTTTTCCCGGGCGGCCTGCCGATAACGAATCTTCAATTCAAGGGCGTAGCGGTGTTCACCCATGCTGATGCATAAATCGAATCGCCCTCTACCCGCCGAATACTCCCTGTCGATACGCCCTCCGCCATTGACAATTCTTTGGAGGAAGGCTTGCAGGATAAGGTGGGGTGCAGCTTCTTTATAGTCGTATTTATCAACCCATATGTCGCTGTTCTCACGCCAGAACTGCTGGAACTCCAGGAGGAGCGCCCGCATATCGACGCGGTTCTTCGATATAAAGCGGCCTGCCAGAGCCGTGGGCAACCGATATTGCGATTCATAAGTGAGGGCTCGAATGATGACTTCGCCGTAAACAGCATTGGCAGGTTTCACATCCCCCTTGTTTTTGACAAGCAGGCCCAGATCGAAAACATAGGACGCATCGTCTCCGGCGAATTCGAGATTGACCTGTTCACAGAGAATGACCGGTTCCAAGATACGGCGAACCCTGGGCTCTTTTAAACGCTCCAACAGGCTGTCGATGTGAGTGTCACGACGAAGGATGATGTTTTCCACCGCTGTTTCGACCAGATCCACGTTGATTTCCTCGGACGATTCAGAGGTAGATATGTTTGTGGTGATTTCCCGGGCCACCGCGTTGCAAAGCCACGGCTGCCCGGATGTTTCCTCATATATACGTCCCAGGGCGGGTTCGCTGAAGGTCCGGCCCGTCTCTTGGGTGTATTGTGCATACAGTTCGATCATTTCGTTTTTGGAGAAATTATGAATGGTCAATGCCTGTGAGACCACATTAAAAGGACTCGCACTGCCGAGCGTTTCGCGGCCCTCTCTTAATTGGGCTTTGTAATCGCGAATATTGCGCATTCCGACCAGGGCCATGGCGTGGACGAAAGGTGTTTTACGACGTTGAACATAGCCCAACCGCAATTGGCGCAGAAAGGAGATGAGGGTGTCTCCGGTCAGGCAATCGACTTCATCGAACATAATCACCAGAGGTTTTTCCTGGGAAGCACAATAGGTTTTAAGCGTATTTAACAGGGCAATTTCCGCAACGGGTTCGGGTTCAACCACAAAGTCCTTGCGGTCGGCATGGTGACTGTCGCGAACGGCCTCCTGAAAGCAAGCAAGAATGACGCGCATGCCCCGTTCGATTTGGTCGATGCCCTGCGCCAATTCCAAGGAGCAGTAAAGGGCTAAATAATTGCCTTCCTCGTTCAATTGATCCACGAAATCCATGATCAGGGTGGTCTTACCCGTTTGACGCGGGGCATGGATGACGAAGTACTGCCCCTGATCGACAAGCGGGTGCAGGTTGACGCAACGCGTTCCGGCGGGAATCATGTAGTGCCTTTCCGGGTCACAGGGTCCTGCGATATTGAAAAATTTCATTTCCCAAAGCCTCCGCCGACATTCTAACATGAGCAAAACGAACGAGTAGTTAAGCGGTATCGCTACGTGGGAAGGAAGGCGCCTCGACATCTCCCTATTTCTTCTCATCCCGGTCTTCTTTTCTTTTTTTTCGATTTGGGTCAAACTATTTCCAAACCCGAGGCGACTCCACCCATGAAACGTGAAGGGGAGGACCCGATCCTTGTTGCTGACCATTTCCGATAAAAGACTGGTGGCCAGGGCCTTGAAAGGCCATGCCGATGCGTGGGACAAACTCATTCGCCGCTATGAAGCCCGGGTGTATAACTTCGCCCTGCGCATGGCCGGCAATCGCGAAGACGCCATGGACCTGATGCAAGAGGTCTTTCTTTCGGTTTATCGAAACCTGGGCAGTTACGCGGGTAGGGCTGAATTCGCCTCCTGGCTGTTTGCCATAGCCTCACGGCGCGCGGTTGACTTCTACCGGCGTCGCAAGCCCGCGGAGACCCTGGATTCCGAACCGGAAGACCTGCTCGGCCGGGAAGAATCGCCGTTGCGGCAAGTGGTGCGCAACCAGACCAATGCCAACCTGATGAACCTGTTGTCGCGGCTCGATATCGAGCAGCGGCTGGTGATCGAACTGAAGTTCTTCCAGGATCGAACGTTCGACGAAATGAGCGAAACCCTGGGGGTTTCGGCCAACACCTTGAAAACGCGCTTCTACACGGCGCTCAAGAAGATCAAGTCTATGCCGGAGGCTGTCCATGTTTTGTAACCGGGCCAGAGAAGAAATCAATCGCAGGAAGAGCGGCGCCTTCGAACCGGAAAATCAACCGGAGTTTGAAGCACACCTCGAATCCTGCGCCGATTGCAAGGGCTTGTACCAGGCATCGATCACCTTGGAGGAGGCAGCCGCCTCCTGGCGAGATGAGGCCGTACCCAACTGGCAACGCGGCGCGGCGGTCTTTCCGGCTCAGGCGCGTCCCGCGTTTTGGTTGACCTGGGCACCTCTGGCCGCCTGCTTGCTCATGACGCTGTTGGTGGTCTTCAGGGTAGAGGTTCATCGGGGGCCGAACGGTTGGCGCATCGCCTTCGACGGTCAACAGACGGACACGGCGGAGGCCATGACAGCCGAGGTTGTCCAAGGTCTGCTGGAGGAACACCGGCGCCAATCGACCCTTGAAATGATCAGCGCCCTGGACCGCTATACACAACAGTCCGAGGCCAATCTGCGCACCGTCCTGGACGCCTACCGGCAAAGCAACCGACTCTCGCGCAACCGCGAGTTCGAGCTGCTGCAAACCCGCTGGCGCGAGCAGCGCGCCGAGGATCTTGACGTATTACAGGCGCAGATGAGCCTGCTGTTACGACGACAGAACCGGCAACTGGACAACCTGAACACACTCAGTCGCCGGGTCAATCGGACCTCGCTTTCACGTAACTGAACCAATAAAGGTAAAGGAGATTACTATGCGCTTTTTAACCGTGCTGATCATGTTGTTCGGCTCCCTGGCCATGGCGGAGGAGCCCAAGGTCGACATCGATAACTTGAAACGAGAGATCAGAATCCTGAAACGCGTGCTGGACGTCATTATTGAAGAAGAAGGCGGCGGCAACTACCTCCCGCTGAGGAGCAAGGATACAGTCATCTTCAACCTCAACGACATTCAAGCCACCTACCTGGCCGACCAGGGCATCGTCATCGAGGTGCAAATGGATCGGGGATATTTCGGAAACGCGGTCTTCGGCCTGACCGGTCGCATCGCAACTACTGATGAGAGTTTCTTCCCGGAAAACGATGCGTTTATGTTCAATGAATCCGAGCTTGCCGGAAGAATCCGCGAGTATTTATCCCAAGTGTCGGAATCTTCTGAAGATTTCTACAGTGAGTTGAGCGGACAACTCAACGACAAGGAGGCCCTGAAAAAGTATTCTTCCCTGGTCAATGAGTATAGGAAGCAACAAAGAGAAATCCGCGGCGACATCAAGAAGCTGTTGTCCGAGGCGCGCAAGAAGAATGTGGATGAGTCCCGTTCGGATGAAATCGAAAAGGAGGCCGAAGTCCTGGCTCAAAAAGCTGAGGAAGCTGCCGAAAATTACCGCAACGGTTTGGCTGAAATCCGCCGCATGTCCCAGGAACGCTATGAACAGAAGATCAAACCCATCCAAACCAGGTTGATCGAGGCGCTCTGTTCCTACGGTGTCCTGAAATCGCTGCCCGACGATGAACGCGTCACCTTGATCCTGGCCGGCGCCGGCCGTTCGGGCTCCGAACCCGGCGATAAAATCCTTGTCTTCAAGAAGCAGGACCTGGAAGCTTGCCGTAATGGAAAAATGTCGGTTGCGCAACTGGAAGCGGCTGCCGTGAGCTACGGATTTTAACCTTCAACCGGGTGATTTATTGTCTCCCAAGGGTTTCTCGGAACGTCAGGGATCAGTGAACTTTTTTTGAACTTTCGCCTTGACAGTACCGAATGGAATCACGATAATAACGCCTTGTTGTCAGGGGCGATTAGCTCAGTTGGTAGAGCGCTTGCCTTACAAGCAAGATGTCAGCGGTTCAAGTCCGTTATCGCCCACCAGGACAACCCCAAGCGGGGGCGTAGTTGAGTTGGTTACAATGCCGGCCTGTCACGCCGGAGGTCGCGGGTTCAAGTCCCGTCGCTCCCGCCACTTCCCTCAGGAAACCCGAAAAGCCGCACCCAGCGGCTTTTTTCATTTTCGGAACAAGGGCCTTGGCAAAACGTCCGTTCCGGTTAGAATAAGAATACCGGCCGTTAGTTTCCTATTTCTTTAGATCGGGGTTCCGGGATGACGTCTCTTTGCCAAGACAAGATTGCCGAGTACGAAAGAGAGGGCTTCCTTGTTGTCCGGGAACTGTTCAGCGATGATCTGATCGATCGGGTCATCGAAGACGCGGAACGGCTTGCCGCGGATACTAACATTATTAAAGAAGGTAATCTGCGCTGCCGCAGACGTCCGCACCTCCGGACCGGCGAGTTCCTCTTAGACGCCTTGGAACCGATTACGGATCTGGCACCCGCTATCAAGGAAGTCGCGGAACATCCGGGCATGCTGGATGTCTTGACCTCCCTGTTGGGGGAGCCGGTCTGCCTTTTGAAAGACAAATTGATCTATAAGCCCGCCTCAACCCATGGTCTGCCCCTACACCAGGATTACATTTCCTGGCCGGACTTCCCCAAGACCTGCACGCTTGTTTTGGTGGCCGTCGATCTTTCAATCCGGGAGAACGGCTGTATCGAGGTCTTCCCCGGCGCTCATAAGGCGGGTTACCTGTCTCCCCGCGACGGTCGTTTCCACAGTCTGGATGCCGCCAAACTGGATGGTCTTCCCAGTCAACTGGTGGAGCTGTATCCCGGTGACGCCATCTTCTTCCACTGCTTGTTGCCCCATCGCTCCGGCCCCAACCTGAGCGATGAAGCCCGACGTCACCTGTACTTCGGCTATAACGCACTTTCAGACGGCGGCGATCAACGCGAGCACCACTACGACCGCCACTTCACCTGGCAGTGGAAGGAACTGAAACAAAGCCAGGGCCTGAAATTCTTTCGTTGAACCGTGATCGACGAACCGGAAAGTATCGGCCGGCAGATCGGCGCGCTCAAGGTGAGTGGGCATGGACGGACTCGAACCGCCGACTCCTACCGTGTGAAGGTAGTACTCTACCAACTGAGTTACATGCCCGTAGAAGCAGACGTGAAAATAACAAACAATGCCGACATAAGTCAAGGATCTTGCAAGGATTTGTGGTGACGACCGCTTTTATGATTCCCTTTGCCATAGCTCTTGGGAAGGGACGCGAAGGGCCCGGTTGAATTTGCTGGAGGCATTCTCCCAGGCGATGACCGCGGTGAGTTCGATCAGGGACTCGTCATCGAAAAAGTCGCGCAAGCGGCGAAACATGTCATCGGAGACATCCTGGTCCGATAAGGTCATGGCGTCGGCATAAGCCAGGGCCGCTTTTTCCTTGTCGTTATAGAGGTCACTGTCCCGGTAGTTTTCCAAAGCCAGGATCTTTTCTTCGCTTAAACCTGCCCGGCTGCCAACTGCAGCATTGATGTCCTGTCAGAAAACGCAGCCGTTATGGGCCGCTACCCTTCTGTTGATCAGGGCGACCAGGGTCTCCGGTAACGGGCCGTCCTTGTTCAGGCCGCTCCACATGCCGCGCACGGCCTTGAACAGAGCGGGACGACGAGCGTAGAGTAAGTGGTTCAGCAGAGGACCGCCCCAAACTTCTTCCTGGGCTTTCAATACCTTGCCGATGTACCCGTTTGCCGCTTTGGGGTCGACACCATCGATTCTCGCCATGTTGATACCTCCGGAACCCGACTTTCCTATTTTACGAAAAATCATGGTCCCGGACAAATCACCGACGGTTCATATGAAGGAAAAGACGCTGCTTGGCCATGGCCCACTCGCGCTTGACCGTGGCCAGGGACAGCCCGGATGTCTTGGCGATTTCGGAGTTGTTCAGGCCGGCAAAGATGCGCCATTCCAAGATTTGGGCGGCTCTTGGATAGTCCTTGACCAAATTGTCCAAGGCATCGTTCAGGGTGATCAGGGTGGAAATATCGAGGTTGTTGATGACCGGGAAGTCCGTTTCCTCGTTGAGGGTCATCTTCATATGGCCGCCCCGCTTTTGCGTGAGCCGCTTGCGGGCATGCTCCACCAGAATGCGGCGCATCATGCGGCCCGCGATACAGAAAAAATGTTCGCGGTCTTTAAAGGTGATCTTCTCGCTGCCGGCCATGCGCAGATATACCTCGTTGACCAGGGCTGTCGCACACAGGGTCTGCTCTTTTTCGGTGGTGAAATGGTGGCCGGCCAGGGCCCTCAGGTCACTGTAAACCGCGGGTAACAGGCGTTCCAGCGAGTTGCTGTCACCGCTCTCGCCCCACTCCTGGAGCATCAGGGTTACTTCAGCCAGGATTTCCTTATCTTCCAACGTTTCCTCCTCTGCCAAGCTTAACGTATCCCGATAAGGTAGTCACCATTTGCACCGGTTTGGGTCCAAAATTTAAAAAAAGTGTGATCCACTCCAGCCCTGTTTCGCGCTTATTGGGCAACATGGCGGGAAAACAACCCGCCGTGGGGTAGGGTTTAATCGGGCTCCCAGGTTTACAGGCCGGGAGCCCGATTTTTTGGTGCCTGCAGGGTGGAAAAGTCACTGCCGGAAGGGTCAGCGCAAATTTAAAGTCCGGACAGGCCTATGGACGAAGGCATCGGATAGATGCGTCAGTATGTAGACCTCATTAATTAGATTGTTGGAAAAGATCGGCGGGAATCCCGAGCTGACCGGCCCGCCCTCGGGGCCGGTCAATAAAAAGGGAAGATTAGTTACAGATCAAAGGATCCTGGGTGCAGTTGGCGTGCTGGGTTGCAAAGCCGGAGCAGTCGCCGTAGCTGCAATGAACACCGATAGATTGACAAACCAGCATGTTGCTGTCCCCGGGCCCCTGGGTTAGGGGAACGCAGTTGTCGGTGTGCAAACCACCGCGTACTTCCTGATCGGATGTAAGGAAACTGGAAACTTTGAGATCATTCAACTTCAGACGCTTCTTCATGGGAAAACTCCTTGGATTTAAGGTGAGGAGGGAAACCCGTTTATAGGTCGGCATAGGAAACAAATCCCCCTGTTATGAAGAAACGCACGAATACAGCCGCAACGAGGTCAAAGAAAATTCAAAAAGATAGATCATATGCTCTGCATCTCTCCCCTTTCACGGCTCTGGTATTCCTCTTTGCCTCATGGTAAGGTAACCATCGATTGATCGATTCATGATGAGGAGTACCGCATGTCCAGCGAACCGCGCAAGTTGCCCAAGACTGCCTATGAATTGGCCGAGGGCGAAACCTATGTTCCCTACACTCATGGCGAGACCTATCCCGAATTTACCCTGAAGGCCATCATCACCGGCATCTTCCTGGGCGTCCTGTTCGGTTCCGCCAACGTTTACCTGGGCCTGAAAAGCGGCCTGACCATCAGCACCTCCATTCCCGTGGCCGTGCTGTCCGTGGTTATCTTTCGCGCCTTGGGCCGCCACAATATTCTAGAGACCAACATGTCGCAGACCATCGGCTCCGCCAGTAGTTCGGTAGCGTCCGGCGTCTTGTTCACGCTGCCCGCCCTGTTCATCTGGTCCATGGTTCCCGGTCAGGAATTCATTCGCCCCGAATTACTGCAAATGGCATTCCTGGCCGCTTCCGGCGGGCTGTTGGGCGTGCTGGCCATGGTGCCCTTACGTCGTTTCCTGATCAAGAAGGAACATGGCAATTTGCCTTACCCCGAGGGCATGGCCTGCGCCGAGGTTTTGGTCGCTTCCGAGCACGGCGGCAAGCATGCATCCGGCGTGTTCTGGGGTATCGGCGTCGGCATCCTGTTCAAGGCGCTTACCGACGGCTTCAAGTTGATTCCCAAAACCCTCGAGATTCCCGTGGGTCCCGAAACCTGGAAGGTCTTCCTCTCCGCCAAGATCTCGCCGGCGCTTATGGGGGTTGGCTATATCCTGGGCCTGCGCATCGCCACCGTAATGGTGGCCGGCGGTTTACTTTCCGCCCTGATCATCATCCCCGGTATCAACATGTGGGGCTACGACTTGACCGAACCCTTCTATCCCGAAACCGAAGCCATTATTCGCGACATGAGCGCAAAAGATATCTGGAACCGTTACGTTCGCTACATCGGCGCGGGCGCCGTGGCCATGGCCGGGTTCATCACGCTTATTCAGTCCATCCCCGCCATGGTCGAATCCTTCAAGGTCGGCCTGAAACAGTTGCGCCAACGCCGCCGCGAAGTGACCGAAGAAGACCGCACCGACAGCGACCTTTCCTTTAAAATCGTCGGAATGTTCGTTCTGATCATCCTGATCGTTCTCACCGTGGTGCCCGGTATCCTGGGTTTCATCGACTCTGTCGTGGTTCGAGGCATCGCCGCCGTGCTGATCGGTATCTTTGCCTTCTTCTTCGTTACGGTTTCCAGCCGCATCGTGGGCCTGGTGGGTGTGACCTCCAACCCGACCTCCGGTATGACCATCGCCACCCTCATCGGCACCAGCCTGATCTTCTACTTTATGGGCTGGACCGACATCTACGGTAAGGCAACCGCGTTGATGGTGGGCACCGTGGTTTGTATTGCGGCCTCCATTGCGGGCGACACCTCGCAAGACTTGAAGACAGGCTTCATCCTGGGCGCTACGCCCCGCCGTCAGCAAATCGGCGAACTGGTGGGCGTAGTGACATGCGCTGCCTTCATCTGCCTGGTCTTGATCCTGCTGCACGACGCGTTCACCCTGGGCAGCGAAGAACTGGCCGCCCCGCAGGCCACCCTGATGAAGCTGGTCATCGACGGCGTTTTGGACCAGAAACTACCGTGGAACCTGGTCGGCATCGGCGCGGGCATTACCCTGGTGGTGTTCGCCTTGCGTTTGCCCACCCTGCCGTTCGCGGTGGGTGTCTACCTGCCGCTGAGCACCATGATGCCCCTGTTCCTGGGCGGCCTGTTGCGGCACTTCATCACGCGCAATCAAGACGAGAAAGAAGCAGAACGCCGCCGCGAGAAAGGCGTGCTCTTCGGCTCCGGCCTGGTGGGCGGCGAAGGCCTTACCGGTGTCCTGCTGGCGCTTTGGATCGCCGTGGTTACTCAAGGCGAGAAGATCAAGGGCTTCCTGGATTGGGAAGAACTGAGCCTGCTCCTCAATATTGTCGTCGGTGTTCTCAGCCTTGCCGCCTTGCTGTGGTTGATTCGTTGGAATGCGACCAGGAAACTGGACAACTAGACCACTCACGGTTAAACTATGCCCGGGTGACTGAAAACCGCCCGGGCAAACCTTTACCCCGTGAGACAAAATGGTCTGTATTGTCGGTCTTTCCGCGTTCTATCACGACGCCTCCTGTTGCCTGATGGTAGACGGGAATCTTGTGGCGGCCGCTCAGGAAGAACGCTTCACTCGAGTCAAAAACGACCCGCGCACCCCGGTCAACGCCTTCCGCTACTGCCTGGAAGAGGCCGGCTTGGATATAACCGATATCGACTGCCTGGCTTATTACGAATCGCCCGGACTGAAAACCGAACGTCAGCGCCACGCCGCGGGTGTTGCCGATGATGATTCCAGTTTCGATCCGCAACGGCCCGTCCGCGCCATTCGCGAAAAGCTGGGCTGGCGCGGCCCCGTCCGAACCTATGAGCATCACCGCTCCCACGCTGCAAGCGCCTACTTTTTCTCGGGCTTTCAGGATGCGGCCCTGTTGACCGTGGACGGCGTCGGCGAATGGGCCACAACCTCTTACGGCTACGGGGGCGGAAGCGAAATCGACCTGTTTGCCGAGGTTCGCTTTCCTCATTCACTGGGCCTGCTATACGCGGCCGTCACCGCCTTCCTGGGTTTCAAGGTGAACAGCGGCGAATACAAGGTCATGGGCCTGGCGCCCTACGGAGACCCCAAGTACACGGCGCGTATCCGCCGATTGGTAGAGAATAAAGACGCGGGCGATTATCACTTGAATATGGAGTATTTTGACTACGTGCGCGGCGACCGCATGTACTCCGATGCCCTGATCGAGTTGTTGGGCTGCCCGCCCCGTGAACCCGAATCGGAGATCTTACCCGTTCACACGCATATTGCGGCAAGCATGCAACAAGTGCTGGAGGAGATTCTGCTGCAAAAGGCAAATTGGTTGGCGGAAAAGACCGGTGCTGGGAACCTGTGCATGGCGGGCGGCGTGGCGCTGAATTGCGTGGCCAACGGTCGTATTCGTCGGGAAACCCCCTTCCGAGAGCTCTTCATCCAACCGGCGGCGGGCGATGCGGGCGCCTGCTTGGGCGCCGCGGCCCTGGCTCATATCGACATAACCGGCAAGCGGCATTCCGAAACGGCCTTGGACGCGGTCTATCTGGGGCCGGCCTGGAGCGGTGACCGGATCGAACACTTGTTGGTGCCGACCGGTATCCCCGCCCATGATTTTCGGAACCGCGAGGCCGACCTGATCGCTTTTGTAGCCGAACGCCTGGTGAAGCAACAAACCGTGGGCTGGTTCCACGGCCGTATGGAGTTCGGCCCCCGCGCCTTGGGCGCCCGCAGCATCCTTGCCAATCCCCTGGACCCGAATATCCGCGATCGTCTGAACAAGGTGGTCAAGAAGCGCGAATCCTTCCGACCGTTTGCCCCCAGCGTGCTGTTGGACCACGCCGGTGAACACTTCCAGTTGGAACAGGCGTCGCCCTTTATGTTGGAGACCTGCCGGGTACGGTCCGCCTTGAAACTGCCGGGCATTACCCATATCAACGGTTCCGCCCGACCCCAGACGGTAACCGCCCCCCAAAACCCACGCTACGCGGCGCTGATTGCCGCCTTCCAAGCCAGGACGGGCTGTCCCCTGCTGGTGAATACGTCATTTAATGTGCGCGGCGAACCGATTGTGTGCTCACCCGCCGATGCGCTGCTTTGCATGGCCAACTCGGAACTGGACCTGCTGGTTTTGGAGGACTTCGTTATCGAACGCCACATGCTGCCCGCACATTTGGAAGCCCTTCTGGAAGTCTGGCTGCCGGCCGACGGCGGATTATCCGGCGGCAAGAGCGCCGTCAGCGAACACCTCTATACATTTGTTTGAGCGAGCGGCGCATGACGAAACCCACTCCGATCAGTATCTGGCAACCCCAAACGCGCAACGGAAAACCGATCTTTGTGCGTCCGCCGGTTCCGGCTTACGGTGATCATCATGCAAGCCGCATGGAAATTCCGGCAGACAAAACGAAAGGCATCCGGCGGGTTTGCTTTTTCGGGGAATCCGTGGCCGCCGGTTACCTGTTCGCACCGCACCTGACCTGCGCCCGCGTGCTGGAAGACCAACTAAACTACATGGCGGATGAACCCTACGAGGTCATCGACTTCTCGCGCACCAATGAAACCCTGGGCTCCATGGCGGAGACCGTGGCCGCGTCCCTGCAACTGCAGCCCGATATCATCGTTCTCTACGGCGGCAATAACTGGAACCTGTTGGAAACGCCGCGCATCTCGCCATATTTCCCGGACCCGGAGGCGCGCAAAAGCTTCGGGGCAATTTGGGCGGAAGGTGGTGTAACCTCCGTGATGGAAGCGGCCATTCACCAACAGGTTCTGGGCGCGGAAGCCGCTCTGCAAGTGATTGCCGATACCGTGGGCGAGTTGCCCGTTTACGTTCTGTTGCCCGAGGTGAACCTGGCCGATTGGGCCGCCCTACAACCGCCCATCCTTGCCGATACGGCACAGCGAACCCGTTGGTACACTCTTTTCGAAGCGGCCGCAACCAATCTGGCCGCACAAAACGCACGCGCTTGCCTTGACCAGGCTTTGAAACTGCTGGCCGTCGATGAGGGTACCTGCCCGACAACCTATCGGCTGATCGGCGATGCCTGGCTGCTGCTGGGTGAATCGGAAAAGGCCCTGCGCGCCTACCGAGCGGAGGTGGACAGTGAGAGTTATGCGAGCCTGTGTTTCCTCGGTTCCCCCAGGGCCGGTACGCTCACCCGGAAAGTATTGACCCGCATGTGTCGGGAGAATAAATGGCCCTTGATCGACCTGCCCGCGATCTTCGCAGAACATACCGGGGAAGCGGTCACCGGGCGTCGCCTGTTCCTGGACTATTGCCACCACACGCTGGAAGGCATCCACCTGGCCATGGCAACGGTCACCGCGATGATATTGGACGACAGCCCGTGGTTCACCATTGCTTCCGCCCCCATGCCCGAGATACCCCCTGAGATCGAGGCTGTTACCTGGCTGGGCGCGGCCGTCCACACGGCGCACCGCTTGCCCGACGTACCCAGGCGCAAAGAACTGTTGGACCACGCCTTGATCAACGCCCTGCAAACCTCTTTCGGCATCACGGAAACCATGGTCGACCTGGTGGAAGCGCGTGCGACCGGGCTTCCGGCAGTGCTTACCGAGGCCCAGGAACGCAACTTCCAAGGCCCCTACCGATTATTGATGCAACACGGCTGGAAGTACAACCACCTGGACATTGTCCTCATCGAACGGATCGCCGCCTTATTGAAGGACGCCGCCCCGGCCCTGGCCGAACGCATCCCCAACATCCTGCTGCACCATCGCGGCCTCGGCTCCGAACCGGAAGAGCTGGCGCACCCCTTCTACCTTTGGGAACCATTGATGCAGTTCTATCCGGAGATCATGCAATCCGCCCGCGAAACAACCTGCATTCGATGCCCCTGGCCGCGAACCTCCTTCGCCCTGATCTGCCCGACCACCCGAGATGTCAACTTGAAACTGGTAGCGCGCCAATCCGCGGGTTTCCCCACGGATGTTCGCGTCAACGGTCATTCGGTAGCAACCCCGGAGCTTTGCGAATCTTGGACACGACACCGGATTCGGGTACCGCGCTGCGTGCTGAACCACGGCATCAACAAACTGACCATCGTCTGGTCCCCCAAGAGCATGCTGAACACGGAACCCCCCGAGGAACGCCTACAAAAAGGCGACGAGGCGCATCTGCACCCCATCTTCGGCGAAATCTTCAGCCTGACGGCCCGACTGGATTGAATCGTCTGGAACACCGATGATTGCTCGCGGCGCTCCGGCGGGTTAGAATGCCTCATATCAGTTGCCGGGGGAACTTGTGAAGTTCTGGGACTTTTGTTTGTTTATGATCGGTTTATGTCTCATCGGCTGGGGCGGCATCACCGCTCTGGGCGGCACGCTCCAATTCTTGAACCCGGATCACGAGATGAGCCTGATCACCTACCTGGTGCAGCTCTTCATCCTCGGTGTGCTCCCCATGGGTGCGGGAGGTTGGTTGAGTTATTATGCCGTCAATGAGTCCAAGGGCTCAGAAAAGGCAGAAAGCGAGCGCCTTGTTCTGCTCCTGGCGGAGGAGCGCGGCGGCAAATTGAGCGCCGCCGAGGTGGCCGCTCATTCCCGGTTGACCAGCGAAGAGGCCTCACGAATATTGGAAAGCCTGCACGGCAACAGCATCTGCGAGATGCAGGTCAGTGAAGGCGGCGGCATCTTCTACAACTTCCCGGGGCTGGATGAAGCGCGCAAACCCAATGCGGCGGGTTTCGTGGATGACGGCTCACGCTGAGAAGAAAGCCCACCAGACCGTATCCACCAGGGCATGGCTGAGTGCCGCCGGGGCCAGCTTGCCGGTCTTTCGATAGATATACCCGTAACAGCAACCGGCGGCAGCCAGGGTCATCATCAACCAGGAAACACCGGCGGCGATGACCGATCCTCGTGTCCGGGCCGGGGGTTTGAATTGAAACACGGTGAGACTCCCTCGATACATCATGACGATGGATTGATACACTGATCAACACTTATTGATGAAATTTTTTCAATCCTGCCGATCAGGTGAATATACCCCGGCCCGGGCCCGGGCACTAGCGGATAGTTCAATTTATACCGGCTGATCGGTAATAGGAACAACCATATGACCCTCGCACAATTAACCGTCGAGGTCTTCCCCGCCGGAGAGAATCGATTCGGTGTCTGCCTCGACTTCTATACCGACAACAGCCAGGCGCCCGCGCGACTGACCCGGGAAGGCGCGGGCTGCCAATTGGACCCGGCGCGGCTCGAAGTCCTGAACGTGAACCCGGAGCGTTACGGCAAGACCCTGCGCGACGCCTTCTTCGCCGACCCCGCCCTGCGTTCCGCTTTCGCCGCCGGCCGCGCCCGAGCCGCTGCCCTGAATCGGCCCCTGCGCGTCAGACTCTGCCTGGACGCCGGCGTTTCGCATCTTCACGCGCTGGCTTGGGAAACCCTTTTCGACCCGGAGGGCAACCGACCGCTGTTCATGGGCGAGGACATCTTCTTCTCCCGTCACCTGACCGGACAAAACTGGCAGCCGGTGACCATCTCCCGAAACCGCGCCTTTCGCGCTCTGGTCGCCATTGCTTCGCCGAATAATCTGCACGATTACGGTATGCCGCACCTGGATGTGGAGCAGGAACAGGCGCGAGCCGAGGCCGGTCTGGCCGGGATCGAAACCCGTGTCCTGCCCTCCGGCGGCGCCGCAACGTTGGAGAATATCCTGGCCGTCACCCGCAACGACGCCGACATCCTCTACCTGGTTTGCCACGGCATGCTTCGCCAGGGCGAGTCTTGGCTGCTGCTGGAAGACGAAACCGGCGGCCTGGCGCGCGTGCGCGGCGGCGAACTGGCCGAACGCCTGGCCGCCCAGAAAAACCAACCCCGCCTGGTAGTGCTGGTCTCGTGCAACAGCGCCGCTCAAGAAGGCGAAGACGTCGCCACCGCCCTTGGTCCCCAACTGGCCGCATCCGGCATTCCCGCCGTCCTGGCCATGCGCGGCAAGGTTAGCATGCCTACCATGCTCCGCTTCCTACCCACCTTCTTTTCGGAACTGCAACGGGACGGTTTCCTGGATCGCGCCATGGCCGTAGCTCGCGGCGCCGTACGCGACCGACCCGATTGGGGCATGCCCGTGCTCTTTTCAAGGCTCATCGACGGTCGCCTGTGGGAAGAAAAGGAAGAGGAAGCGGCCGTTCTGTACGACGCGCTGCTGTGGCATCACCCCAACGATTTCAACGCGGTCGAGGAATTCGCCCGGCGCCTGGAGGACGAGGCCCAAGTCAAGCCCTGGCTGGCCGCCTGGCACCTGCTGCCCGGCGACAATCCCAACGCGGTCATGGCCGGCGTCTGCGCACGCGGAGCCACCCTGGTCGCCGTTATGGGGCCCTCCGGCCTGGGTCCCTGGCTGAATGTGGAGCAGCGCGACGTGTTGGCCGCCGCCCTTGCCCGAGGTAAGGCCCGCGTGGTGCCGCTGTTGCTGCCCGGCGCCGGGCGCATCGAGCGCGAGAGCGACCTGCCCGGCTTCCTGCGTCGCCGCATCTGGGCAACCCTGGACGAAGACGAAACCCCCGAAGCCCTGGAACAGACCGTGCGCGCCATTCGCGGCCAACCTGCCGGACGGCCCGCGACCACCGATGCCGACGTCTGCCCCTTCCGCGGCTTGGAGGTCTTCCGCGAGGAGGATCGCGGCTTCTTCTTCGGTCGCGAAGCCGTCACCCAACGCCTGCACGAGCACATGATGCAACACCACTTCCTGGCCGTGTTGGGCCCCTCCGGCAGCGGCAAGTCGTCGGTGGTGCAAGCGGGTCTCATCCCTCTTCTGCACCGCGAGGGTTTTCAGCCGGTTTTGTTCACCCCGGCCGCATCGCCCTGCGAAGAGTTGGCCTTTGCCCTGGCTCCGCTTTTCGAAACGAACAACCGGCCCGCGCCCCCTACCGGCGACCTGGTGGAGCGCCTGAACAAGCGCGAGGAAGAACTGCACTATCTCATCCGCGAACTGGGTCGAAGCGGCAACAGCGACCCTGTCTGCCTGGTGATTGATCAGTTCGAGGAGATCTTCACCCTGGCTCGGGACCAGGACGAGGTTGCCAAGTTCCTGGCCGGGATCTGGTACGCGCTGGAACATCCCTCCGAAGACTTTGCCGTAGTGCTGACCATGCGTTCCGACTTCCTGGGGAAATGCGCCGTTTGGCCCGATCTGGACGATTACATCACCGAACACATGATCCAGATCAAACCCATGACCCAAGAGGAACTGAGGCGCGCCGTGGAGGAACCGGCGCGATTGACCGGCCTACGCTTCGAGGCGGGACTGGTGGACCGCATGCTGGAAGACCTGGAAGGCGCCGCCGGCGAACTGCCGCTGCTGGAACACGCTCTGCTGGAACTATACGAACGCCGACGCGGCAAGCAGTTGACCAGTCAAGCCTACAGCGAAATCGGCGGCATCGAGGGGGCCCTGGCCAAACGCGCCGAGGGCATCTACGCGAACCTGGACGAACCGGGCCGCAAAGCGCTCGCCAAGATGTTCACCCTGTGCCTCATCCACCCCGGCGAAGGCGCCGAGGACACCCGCCGACGCGCAACCCGAGAGGAACTGTCCGTCGCCGCGGGCAGTCGTGGCGACGAATTGCTGGAACTGCTGACGGACGCCCGCCTGCTGACCAGTTCGGTGGATGAAGCGCGCAACCTGGTGCAAATCGATGTCGCCCACGAGGCCCTGATCCGCAAGTGGGACCGCATCAAGATCTGGATGGCCGAGGGCCGCGATACCGCTCGCCTGTTGAACCAACTGCGCGCCCGCACCAAAACCTGGATGGAGTCGGGACGTCACGAGGACTACCTCATTCACGGCGGCCAACTGGTGCAGATACGCGAGGTAGCGGAACGCGAAAAGGAACACATCGGTGCCCTGGAACTGCAATATGTCAAGGAATGCGTGGCCATGGTCACCCGCGACGCCCGCAAACGCCGCATGGTGCGCAATGTCATGGCCGTGCTGGCGGTGTTGGGAACAGCCCTGGCCGCCATCGCCTTCAGCCTCTTTCGCAAGGCCGACGAGGCCGGCCGACGCGCCCTGGAGGAAAAAGCCAGGGTGGTCCAACAAACAAAAGAGGCAAATTACAACCTGGCTCTGGCCTACCGGATGAGCGCCGGGAATGCCCTGGAAAACGGTCAACCCAACCAGGCACGTTTGTTCGCCCTCGCCGGTTTGTCGCAGGACATCCCGGAGGCGCGAGAGTTACCGGAACCCGGTACGCTCTTCTTCGACCCCCGTATGAGCGCCGGTGAAAGCCTGCTGTTCGTCACCCCGGCATTACCCGAACTAGCGCGGGTAACCGCCTCGGGTCAGCACCTGCTGCTTGCCGGCAAAGACCGCGTGATTCGGGTGATGAATGCGAACGGCGTCCAAACGGCAGTCCTTTCCGGGCCGCGGCAGGAAATAACCGATCTGGCCGCAAGCCCGGACGGACAATGGGCGGCAGCAGCAACCGGCGGCGAGGTGGTGCATCTATGGCAGTTAACGCAAAACCGTTACACCGCCCTGGCCAATGAAGAAAAGGGACGCATGCACAAGGCGGCCTTCTCTCCTGACGGGCAATGGCTTGCCGCGGGCGGCGAAGACGGCTGGGTGGCCGTGTACCCCCTTTCCGGCAACAACAAGCCCTATGTCTGGGGCCTGCGCAATGGCGTCCAGGACCTGGTTTTCGATGCCGCCGGCAAGAAACTGCTCATCGCCACGGGGAACCGCATCGCCCGCATGGACCCGCGCTCCGGGAAGTGGCAGACGCTGCCGCAAGCCCACGGGGAAGCCATTACCACCCTTGCCCTCACGACCGACGGGTTGTTGGTCAGCGGCGATGAGGCCGGCAAGGTGGTCTTCCGCGACAGCCGTTCGGGAAAATTGGACAACAGCCAACAGTTACACGGCGGTCCCGTCCTGACTTTGGCCGCATCCGTCGACGGGACCCAGTTGGTTTCCACGGCCCGGGATGAGATCCTGTTCTGGGATTCCGCGAAACGCAACGCCCGGGGACTAGCTATCTCAGGCAGTCTGATCTCCGCCGCCATGGACCCGAACGGGAAGCTTTTGGGGTGTAGGGCTGACGGCACGCTTCTAAGTTCAGATCAATCGGGCAATTCCGTGTTGGAAGCTGTCGGCCATGCCGATGCCGTTGCCGCCGTGGACTTTTCGCCGGACGGCAAAACCATCGCTACCGCATCACTGGATCACACGGTGCAGCTGTGGGACTTAAACGGCAAAAAACGACCGCAAATCCTCCGCGAACATACGGGCGCCGTGCTGGATGTCGCCATTTCGCCGGACGGCAAACTCCTGGCCGCCGCATCGACAGATCGAACCGCGACCCTGTGGTCGATCGCTGAGGCAAAACGCCTGGAAACCTTTGCCGACCACGAGGACATCGTTTCCTCCGTCGCCTTTTCACCGGACGGTAAAACGCTTGTAACCGCATCGTTCGACGGCACCGTGCGCCTGAGGCCGCTGGACGGCAGCGAGGCCGAAACCCTAAACCTCGGGCAGGGCAAGATCGGGCACGTCACCTTCTCCAAAAGCGGCGACCTGCTGGCCGTGACGTCCGGTGATCATACGGTGCTCCTCCGGCCCATGGAAACCGGCGAACCGTCTTCCCCGTTACGCGGCCACACCAAGCGAGTCGCCGCCTCCGCCTTTGCCCCGGACGACCGCCGCCTGGCCACTGCTTCCTACGACCAAACGGTCATCATCTGGGATGTCCGAACCAAACAGAAGGTCGATCAATTGACCGATCACGCGGGACCGGTTACAGACGTGCAATACTCCGCGGACGGCAAACACCTGGTGACCTCGTCCAACGACCGAACCGTCATCATCTGGGATGTCTACGATAACGGCAGCGTATGGCTGAACAAGTTGCTGCGCGGTCACGCGGGCGATGTCCTGGGCGCCGCCTTCGCACCGGACGGCCGAATCGTCGCCTCGGTTTCCCTGGACAAAACCATGCGGCTGTGGGACGTGCGCCCGACCCTTACCCAACCGGTCCTGGAGGGCCACACGGGCAAGGTCCACGGCGGCGGTTTCACCGCTGACGGGAATACCTTCGTTTCCGCCTCTTCCGACAAGACCCTGAGAACCTGGTCCCTAAATGGAGAGACGACATCGAAGATTATCGCCGAACTTGACAGTCCGGGTACAAGCGCTGCCGTTACCAGGGACGGAGCGGCAGCCGTAGCGGGCGGCGAGGACGGCACGGTTTACCTGTGGCGCGAAGAGACCGGCCGGACCCGCTCCTTGAAAGGACACAAGGGACCCGTTAACGACGTCGTCTTCTCGCCGGACGGCAGCCGGCTGGCCTCGGCCTCATCCGACAACACCGTCAAGCTATGGTCCGCTGCCGACCCCGATCAAGCGCCGCAAACCTTGACAGGACATACCGATCACGTGCTGGCCGTTGCCTTTTCTCCCGACGGTCTCACGGCGGCATCCGGTTCCCTTGACAAATCGGCCAGGCTCTGGGATCTGGAAGGGAAGCGGGCGCACCGCACTTTGAGCGGTCATACGGAAGGCATTTACGGCATCGCCTTTTCGCCCGACGGTCGTTACGCGGCAACGGCATCGTTGGACCATACGGCCGTGATCTGGGACCTGGAAACCGGTGAGAGCAAACAACGCCTCAGGGGCCATACAGACTATGTCATGGGCGTCGCCTTCCATCCCGAGGGCAATCTGATCGCAACCTCATCGGCAGACCAAACCGTAAGAATCTGGGACAACGAAAGAGGGCGTCAACTGGGCATCCTGAGAGGTCACCAGGGACCAGTTCTTAAAACGATTGCCTTCTCCCCGAACGGCAACTTCCTGGCGACCCCGTCGGCGGACACCACCGTCAGACTATGGCAAACCAACCGCTTCCCCATGCCGCCGACAGGCGCAGATCCACGGGACTGGTACTTAAACCTACTCAACCGCTCCCTGAGCTACCTGGCTTTTCGAATCGACCGGTTCAACCTGGCCCACTTGCCCGTAACCCGCCTGTATCCGATCGAGGGCGACGAGACCATGACCATCCTGGATCGATCCCGCCCGCTGAACCAAACCCTAACGGAATGGCTGACCATGGAAAAGTAGGTCGCGCGTCACTCGGACCATGGACGCATCGAAAAACCGGGCAAGGCCGTTACTCGCCGTCCGCACAAACAGGTAAGGTAATTTCGAATACCGCGCCGTCCATACCGTCTAAAAGGCGTAACTCTCCCCCGTGTTCCTCCACCACTATTTCATAACAAACCGTCAGACCCAAACCAACATTCCCCGAACCCGCCGGGTGGGTAGTAAAAAAGGGCGTAAACAGGTGGTCCTGCATCTCCTTGTCTACACCCAGCCCGTTGTCGCAGACCCTGATACAAACGCAATCGTCTTGTTTGGAAGTTTCAACGCGCAGAACGGGCTTATAAGCTTCAGGCTCCAGCCTGTACCGGTTCGCAACCGATTCAAGACCGTTTTTCACCAGGCCGATCACCGCCCTACCCAGGTTGCGCGGCGAAACGCGCAAGGTTCCCACCTCGGGGTCGAAATCCTTCTCCAAGGCCACGTTGAACATTTTCTGTTTTTCCTGAAAGGCGCGAAACGCCATATCCGCGTATTCACTGACCAATAGATTGATCCCCGTTTTGATCCGCGTCTCCGGGCCGGTAGTCGACAATTCCAACATACGACTGACAATATGCTCCGCCAGGCCTCCATGCCGGGAAACAACAACGGCATTTTTCTCAATGGCCTCCAAAAGCTCTTTGAAGAAGGTCTTTTCCCCGTCCGTCAGATTCCGTGACCTCATCAACCCATCTTTCAATTCATTGGCCAGTTCCAGATTCACCTGAGAGAGGTTGTTGATAAAGTTCATCGGGTTGCGCAACTCGTGAGCAATCCCCTTGGTCAAGGTGCCCAACGAGGCCATTTTCTCGGTCAGCACCAACTGTTCCTGTTGACGAAGGATATCGTCATTCTTTTCCCGCAACTCCTCCAGAGTCCGGGCCAGGGTCGCATTCTTCTCCACCAGTTCACCGGTCCGTTGGGTAATCGTTCGTTCCAGCGCCGTCGCCCTGGCTTTGAGGTAACGCACCCGCCATTTGCTATAACTGTAACCCATACCCAGGAAAACCAACAGCAAACCCGCAAGAGCCCACCAGCGCACCCAAAAGGGCGGATTCACCAGGAAGGAATAAACCAGGGGCTTGCTCCAGGTTTCCCCGTCCGTGGTCGCCATAACTTCGAAATAATGCCGCTTGGGAACAAAAAAGGCGGCCAGGTTGGTGTAACGGAACTCGGTTTGCGTATTCGGTTCCGACCAGGAGGTCTCGTAACCACGCAGACGGGTTTTGTAGCGAACCGATTCCTCATCGAAGTAGGACAAGCCTCGAAAGGCCAGGGACAACTGGTTTTTGCCCGTCAGGTTTTGCCGCCAGGATATTTGATGGAATTGCAAACGAGGTTGGATCGACCTCTCGAAGTCTTTTGCGGGATCATAAAGGGAAAGCCCCTTATGCGTACCGAAATAGATCAGGCCCTCTTTATCCACCACCAGTGAGGACAGATACCAGACCTCGTTATCCACCAACCCTTCCCTGCGGTCGACGGTGCGAACCACCTCGTAGCTGATCGGATCGATCTTGGAAATACCGCCGTTTGTCCCCACCCAGACACTCTCGTCGACGGGCGAAACCGCCATGGAGGTGATATTATCCGCGCCCAGCCCGGATGCCGTGGTCAAGTGGCCAAGCGGCGTCATGGTCTTGGGGTCGAGCACGAATAATCCGCCGGACGTACCGGTCCACATCACATCCTTGTGATAATAAAGCGAACGTATGTGATTGGTGGGCGCCCCCTGATCCTTGCTCCACGCGACATGAAAACTGGGGACCTGCACCGTGTTGATGAAATCGGGAAACACCTCGGATTTCACATCGTTTCCCTTCAATGTTTCCAAGCACAAGCGATTCGAACCGCGGAACAACCCATGGTCCTGGCTGCCGACCCAAAGCCGGCCGTCGGGCGAGATTTCCACGGCGAACAAATCGCCCTCCGGCAGACCCGCCTCTTCTCCCATAAAGAGGCCGCGATCATCCATAAAGAGAAAGATACCGCCCTTGCCCACAAAACAAATCACATCTACCGACCGGCCGTGATCATCCAATACAAAGGCCCGGACCCGGTTGATTTCCGGTGTTTTAAAACCGGCCATGTGAATGTCTTCGCCGAACACCCGGGTTACCCGATGCTCGGAATGAGGGATGACGTTTTGCAAAGGGGTCTTGGACAGGCAGTCGATCCCCAAATCTCCCCCGACCCAAATGCGGCCTTTACTGTCCCGCGCAACCCCGTTGACCACATCGTTCTGTAAACCGTCGGCTGTCGTCAGGTCCAGCTTGTTCATGGCTTTATCGATAATGGTCAGACCGTCGCCCTCCGAGGCCGTTACCAGGTAGGGTATGGGCGAATCCGGGTCAAAAGGCACAACTCCCTGAACCCCCGAGGCCGGCACCATGATCCTCCCGGAGCCCGGGACGCCGTTGAGATGGACATGCGCCTCGTGATTAGCGCGCAGCTTGGAAAGCCCCAGGGTCTGCGAGATCCACAAATTTTCCTCATGGTCCTGCATCAGATGGTCGACTTCCTCGCTTAACAAGCCGTTATCCCGACCGTAGGTTCGGGCTGACTCCGGGTTTTCCGGGTCTAATCTGGTCAAACCGCCGCCGTAACCGGAAATCCACATCACCCCGTCCTTCCGCTCCAGAAAACACGAAACGGAACCGCCGATTTGCAAGCCCGCCGGAACCAGAAGCTCCGATTGGTTGTTTTCATTCACCTTCCAGACGGTTCCCCGGTTCCCCCCGGCCCAGAGCCTACCTTTACTGTCTTCAAAGAGCGCATGGATTTCCTCGCCGCCTGATTGAATGGTCATAAAGGTCAGGTTGGGGTCATCCGGGTGGATTCGAACCAGACCGCCGGTGACGCCCGCCCACACGGCCCCGTCGCGACGAGCCGCCAAACAGAAGATATCGTTACCGCCCGCTTCTTCGTTTTCGGGTAGCTTGACCAGTGTCTTTTCCAACTCACCCGCCAGGATGCGATAGCGGATGATCCCTTCATCGGGATTTCCCACCCAGACGCCTTCCCGAACATCGGCCACCAGGCAGCGTGCTTTGACGGCAACCTGGTCCAGCGGAATGTGGCCGACTTTTTCGGTAAAACGAATGCGTTCCGCCGGTCCGTAGCGATGAATCGGTTTGTCGGAAACGGCCAGGCCGTCGGCGCAGCCGATCCACAGATAACCCTGACGATCTTCTTCAATGGTGTACACATAGAGGTCCGGCAGGCCGTCGGCCGTGGTGAACTGATCGAAACCGACCCCGTCATAACGAACCATGCCGGACGAGAAGGTCAGCATCCACAAGTACCCTCTACTGTCCTGAAACGTTTTCACCACGTGCGCGGAAGGTAGGCGAACCCGACCACTCTCGGCCAGGTAATGAACCAGGGGAAGACCTTGGGTCCAAGCGTTAGACCCGATGAGGCTGAGAAAATAAATTGTCAGCAGCCATTTTTTCATCACAATCCCCACGTAATTGGGGAGCCGAAAAAACGATATAACCCTGGACACGTCTCAAGCCGCGATAAACCGAAGCGACCGGATCGAACAACGTCATCCATGGACAGACCCTCATCAATCGTTGCTCTCAAGAAAGGCACACCGCCGGCCAAACCCAACAAAGTCAGGGCGAACCGCTTGCAACTCGCTTGTCTTCTCAAGAGCCTCGAGGAAAAGTTAAACATAGACCTGCCCGGGCGCCGGCACCATAAGCTCGGCCGGCTTGGCTGAACCTTTTATTTTATCGGCAATAATTTGAAAAAATTCAGATCTCTGCTATCGGTCCCAGAACTATTTTATCAGGATGCATGGCGCCGCGGAGAAAAATCAATGACGCCGTCAAGGCGCCAAGCCCGGTGAAAGCAGATCGTTGAAATAGCTTGCACATCAAAAAATGAGCCGGATCCAAAGGTCGGCGCGGCGCACTGTCGACGGCAAGTCTCGACATCGTTGTCACGCGCTTCGGCGATCGAACCGACGCGGAGAGCCGGACCCATTAATCTACGCGTTCCACAATGACACTTCCGCGAATAACGAGCGGGCCCGCCGACCTCCTTTTTTCAGGACCCATGTAGTGATATGCTGAAATTCAGAGGTAAGTCATGGAAACCTGGTTTCAGCCGCCCGCCGAACCCTTATCGCGCTTCATCGAAGTGATGTGGATCGTGCGCGGTTGCCTTCCCTATCGCATGGACAAGATATTGCCCGGCGGCACCATGGAGTTGATCCTTAATTTCGGATCGCCTTACCAGGTCCATCGCTACGTCGACGATCCCGCACCGATCCCCTACAGCAACGCCTGGCTGGTGCGTAAAGCACCAACTGCAACCCCCCGTTGATCGCCGACAACCCGAACGGGTGTAACGAAAACTGGTCCACGGTAATCATGGGCCCCGCGGCAAAGAACAGGCCCAGACACAAAGCCGGCCACAAACCGCTAATGGCGGACTGAATCCCCAACTCGCGATAGAGCCAGGCCATGAAATAACAGGCCGCAACGGCATAGAGCAGCGAAACACCGTATTTTATGGGGCTCGCCCTGGCGAAATCGTCCTCTGCCAAATGGTTCAAACGCATCCAGTTCGCGCCGAACAGGCCCTTGACGTACCAGATCGCGGGAACGATTTGAAAAAGAATTACCGTCGTCCAAACGGCCGGGTGATTGATTGCTAATTTCACATTGCCTCCTTGTGCATGCGATGTCGTGATGGAGGCAATATAGGTCTCGGACCCGGCCCGTGTATTGTACAAAATGGACATGACCGGCTGTCGACATGAATTGTCTCTTCGGTGTTGAAAAGCGGCATCATGTCGGGGCGAACAACCGATTGCCGGGCGACAAAGGGCATCCTTCCCGAGCAGCGGCGTTGTCTGAAGCAAAAACACAACTCCATTCCCGGGCGTAGGTATGCCCGGGCTGAAAATCGGGGTTCCTAACCCGGAATGATGACGACCCGGAAGTCCATACCCCCTATCAATCCCGAAAATCGGTGACCGGTAGAGATTATTTCACAACTCCCGGCACATTTTCGGCGCCTGTCGAGAGGCCTGGTTTACCCCACTTCCCGAAACAACAACCACAAACCGGCTGGAGTTGAGCATTTGGCTGCCCCAAATAAACACCCGGAAAGGAAATTCCGGTCCCGAACTCGGAATTGGAACCACCCGGCCGAACGAAAAGTGGTTCCACTCCCGGGAACGGAACCCCCTTCAGGGCCGCAAGGTGGTCCTGTTCCCGAGCAAGGTTATGGAAATCGTCGCAAAATCGGCCCAAAATGCAAGAAAAGTGATGGTTTGGCGCCGATTGACCGACTTGACAACCAATTCAGATGATTTCCGGCAAAGAGAACTAAAAATCGCTTAAGTTTGGTGGCGAGACGTCAAAAAACCATCCGCCGGACAGGCGGATGGGTAGCCCGGATGAATGCACAGGTATCCAGGTGGGTGGCGAAGAGGCCGGGCCGGACCGGTTGAACACTCATGGTTTTGGAAACCCGGTCAGACCCGTTCCCGTCAACTTTCCCCGCACTTTTATTGGTTTTATTTGAGAGAAAAATCTCCGGCGACGGGGTCATAGAACAGACGCTCCCCCTCGTAACTGCCGATGGAAAAAGGCTCTCTCTTGGATTCTTTCACTTTTACGTCGCGCACTTGAATCATGCGTTTTTGGGAAGGGTTCAGCACTTCGCCCAGCCAGTTCCGCCTCTTATTAAGATACATGAAGATAGTACCGTCATTGACGATCAAGTTCCCGATCATTGATTTGTAGCGGTAGGCTCCTTTAAAAGCCTGGAGGTTGCTGTTGTAGGCTACTGGTTCGATTGCTTTTCTAATCGTACGGATCTCATGGCCGTTGGCGATATCATGGACATCAATCCGGCTTGTATCACCGTTCACGAAATAGATGTGCGCGCCGTCCCAGACCCAATAGCATCGCCTGAAATCGGTTTTGGTCTCCTGGGCGTGTAAAAAATGTATCTCCCTATTGTCCATGTCCACATCGATCAGAAAAAGCATGTTTTCCTTGCGCATCGTTAATAATGCTTTTCCAGGGGTGTAGGGGGCGGCAAAAGTAAGGTCCATCTCGTTTAATGCCTCATCGGTAAAAAACCGGTTGATCCGCCTGCTATCCTTGAATGTCCCGTCCCGATGCAGGATAGATATATTGCTTTTTATCGTGTCGAAAAAATAGAAATCATACCGCCCCGCAATGACTCTAAATGCCCCTCTGGGTATTCTCGGGTCGGAGAGCAACACTGTCCTCCGGGTTTTAAAATCGAACAGGAAACGCTCGATCTTGAAGCCGACAGGGCCTTTCGTTACCGTCATACCGACCAGGCCGATATGACCGCTCAGCCTTGCCGAAGATGCTAGAGTGCCTACATGTAGATCGACCAAATCGATAGACTCAGCCTCAGGATTGATGGTCAGAACCAGGTAAAAACAGGTGATCAACAAAGCAGCATACCTCCTATCATTAAAATCTTTAGGTGAAGCAGACAGGAATTGGCTTACCTGCCTGCTTCTCTTGATGTATAACTTCGGCGTCATGACCTGTTCTATACATCTGTATTCATTTCAGGTTTCTCAATCCATGCACAGGCTCTCATAAATAGCGAGCCAGCGTTCAGCTTCTTCCACCTCGCCGCCCTCACTGGCTACCTCTCCGATTCTTTCAAAAAGTTCATCACACGTTGAGTGCGCAATAACAGGGAAGGTAAAACTAAAGGCAGCAGCGCAGGCAAGTAATAAAGCGAGTTTCTTTTTCATTAAGGTTCCTCCAAAACATTTTTTTCAGTCGCAAAATCGGCGCCCCCCATCACTATGGATTTTTCACCAGAGTTGAGTCAGCTAATAGCCACTGGAGATTGCCGTTTGCAAAACTATCTTAAGTCCAAATTCATCCGGTGAGGAGGACAATGGGGGAGCCACGCGAGGTCATTTCCGGGATGGGTCCCATGCATGTCTCATTTGGAACGGTTCCTTTCCTTTTAAACCAGGGAGGGCAAGGACGGCTTGTACGGTGTCATACAGGGGACCTGTTCGGGCCATGTCTCCGTTCGGAACCCACCATGTCCCATCCCAGTCTCTTTTTGGAGCTGATCCGGATCTATAATGAAGAAGCGACCAATCTCGATTAGGAGGCAGATTGTGAAGAAGAAGATACCCTTAAACATTTTAGCCGTATCCAGTTTTATCTCGATCCTCAGGGAGAAGCAACCAGGGAATCAAATAAATGGTGGCTTCCCTATCCTGGACGAATATCTTTCCAAGTGCTCGAATCCTTGTGCTTGCCACAATTGTACCGACACAACAACAGGAACACCATCGGTCTTTTCCGTTTGTTAACCGGTCAAGCCCTGTATAACCCCTGTGACCCCTGATTTTTCCTTCACCTGGATGCTATTCCCCTTGAGTGTCCAGTGTTTTTTGCCTATAGCTGAGCGTGTATTCCGACGGGGTTTGTCCATAAGCCTCGCGAAAGAGCTTGGAGAAGTGTTTCGTTTTTGAAAAACCAACCATGTAGGCAATTTGGGAGACCTGGTCTGTATTTCGCTGCAGCAATTGTGCGGCGCGACCGAGCCGAATGCCCCGCAAGATCTCAGATGGTGTCTTTCCGGTGATCGCTGTCAATTTACGGTGTAACTGGCGCCGGCTCAACCCCATTTCGGTTGCCAGTTCATTTACCCCAAAATCAACCGCTTGCAAATTGGCTTCCATACAAGAAACCGCCTTGTGTAAAAAGGCTTCTTCACCAGAGGGAACATCCACATTGGATGCCGCGGCCGTAATTTTGTGCGCAAAACGTTCCTGAAGCAAACGCCTGTTACGGATCAGGTTGCTGATTTGGGAAAGCAACACCTGGCTGGAAAACGGTTTGGTGATATAGGCATCCGCACCCGCATCGAGGCCCGCGGCATTCTGAGCCGCCGACGTACGGGCGGTCAGAACAATGATGGGAATATGGCTGGTTCGCGTATCCCTTTTGACTAGCCGGCAAATCTCCAGACCGTCCATATCGGGTAACATCACGTCACAGATCAGGAGGTCCGGAATCTGTTCCAGCGTATCAGCAAGGCCCTTTTCACCATCACCGGCCAGATGAACATCGTATTGGCCGGCCAGGATCTCTTGCAAGTAGGCCTGAATTTCGACATGATCCTCGATGACCAAGATACGCAGCCGTCCTTTGGTTTCAACCGGAGACTCGATTTTGGTCGCCGGCGTGAGCATCTCTGAAGGTAATAAATCGTGACCTGCAGAGTGTAATGGTTGCGGTACGTCTTCTCCGGTAACTATTTGCTCCGGCTTAAGGTGGTCACGGCCCTTTCGTAAGGTGACAGTAAAGGTGCTGCCAAAGCCCTCTTCTCCGTCCGCGATGATTTCGCCACCATGCAGGAGAATTATTTCCCGGGCCAAAGAAAGGCCGATACCCGTGCCTTGACTGGCCTTTCGGCCCTTGCCGGCGGCCTGGTAAAACCGGTCAAAAACATGCCGGAGTTGATCTTCCGGGATTCCCGGTCCATTGTCTTGCACGGTAACCGAAACCTGGTTGGGTGCTTCGGCCAGCGATATGACGATCAACCCGTCCTTCGGGATGTGCTTGAAGGCGTTCATTATCAGGTTGGAGAACACTTTTTCCAATTTGCTCGGATCGAAAAAGACCGGAACCGGGCGGGTGGGCAGCTTCAGTTTCAAATGCCGCGCTTTGCTTTCCATGGCTTGAAACGGGGCGGCGCATAAGGCAACGAATGCTGCCAGATCCGTCTCCCGCGCGTACAAGGTCATGTGACCGGCTTCCAATTTCGACACGTCCAGCAATTCATTTATCATTTGTAACAGTCGCAGGGAATGACGTCTGGTCGTCTGCAGGGTTTTTTCCATTTTTTCCAGGGTTACGCCATCCTGGCTTAGAACATCTTCCACGGGACCCAGCATCAGGGTGAGCGGGGTTCTGAATTCATGGGATAAATTGGTGAAAAACCGCGTCTTCATCTGGTCCATCTTCCGCAACTGCTGTTGCTGTTGCATGATCTCCTCGTTGCGCACTTTCAGGTCATGCGTTCGCTCGGAAACCATACGGTCAAGGTTTTCATTGATTCGCCGTTCGCGGTTTAGCCGGTTTTTTTGGATTTGGAGATAAGCGGCTGCCAGCAGAACCAGCAGCAGGAAGTAAACCGTGTAGGCCCAACGGGTGGCCCATAGCGGCGGCGTAATGGATACCCGTAACTCGCGGGCTTCTTCCTGCCAATAGCCGTCCCGGTTGCTGCCTTTCACATGAAAAACATAATCGCCCGGTGTCATATTGGCGTAAGCCACCTGGTTTTTGGCTCCGCTGGTAAAGCGCCAATCCTCGTGAAGACCTGTCATCTTATAGGCATACCGGTTCCGCTCCGGTGTGGCGTAGTCCAGTGCCGCGAATTCAAAGACGAGGAAATTGTCCCGGTAACTCAACACCACCTCGTCGGTCCGGCTGACGGGCCGGCGCAAAGGGGCGTCCGGTGCGTTATGATCCAGTTCTTCATCGAACAATTTCATACCGGTAATAAAAACCGGCGGCATCAGCGTGTTGTCTTCAATCCGCGCGGGGTCAAATACATTGAAGCCCCTTTCTCCACCGAAAAACAAACGACCGTCGGCGCTACGGAACGCGGCACCGTGAATAAACCAGTCGGACTGGATACCGTCGTGGACATCATAGATCCGGCTGATGCGCTGCTGAGGATCGAAACGGACCAAACCCCCCGTCGTGCTGATCCAAAGGCTGCCGGCCCAGTCTTCCAAAATATTCATGATGCCGCCGGGCAGGCCGTCCTTCTCCCCATAACGGACAATCGAAAAACCTCCGTCGGCCATGCGCAACCGGTTGAGCCCCCGATTGGTGCCCGCCCAAAGGCTACCGTCCCTACTCTGGCAAAGAGTCAAAATCAGATTGGCGTCCAGAGATAAAGGATCGTCAGGATGGTGATGCATCTGCGAGAAAATACCGTTTTCCCGATAGGTTAAGCCATTTTTCGTAGCCACCCATAGTCTTCCCTCTCGGTCACCGGCAAGATCATGAATCATATCATCGCTGATCCTGTCCGGACCTTTGCCCGCTCGGAAATGGGTAAAGCGGCCGTCGGTATAAAGATCCAGCCCGGCGCCCGACGTCCCGACCCACAGTCCCTGATGGGGGTCTTCAAAGAGGTGGCTCACACCGTCATGGGCCAGGCTTTCAGGCTGGTTATCATTGTTGGTGAAGGTTTGCACCGGGCCTTTCCCGGCGGAGGGAACACGGCTGAGGCCGCCTCCATTGGTGGCCACCCACATATTTTTCCGGCGATCCATTAACAATGCCCCGATCCTTCCATAACCAATCGATTGGGCCGGATTTTTGGGGTCATGCACCAGGTGTTTACGCAACCAACCGTCAGGACCGAAGTGGTAGACGCCGTCCATGCCCCCCAACCATAAATCACCATTTTCTTCCTCGTGAATGGCGGTGACAACAAGATCTTTGGGACTTTTTTCGGGGTGATCAACAACCGAATGCCCGAAACGGCGGGTTTCGGGATTGTGCCTGAAAATACCCCGATCCTCTGATCCGATCCACAAAAGGCCTGTTTGATCCAGTGTGAGTGAAGTGAGCAGCTTGGAACCAAGGGTGCTTGGCACCGTATGATCCGGCAAGAAGTGAGCCGCCTTGCTTGTCTTGGGGTCGTAGACAATGAGGCCGTTATGGTAGGTGGCAGTCCAAATACGGCCATCGGAATCTTCAACGATGTCGTTTGGGTACAAAGGACCGGTAAGATTGAACCCTGAAAAAGCCACCCCATGGGAACGCACCGAGGCCGTCATCCGATCGTAGCGAAGAAGGTCATTTTCGGAACCCAACCAGAGAAACCCGTTGCGATCCTCATGAATGGCCAATATTTGTGGATCGGCTTTTGCCACTGTTTCGGGCAGCCGGTGAGGTTGGGGCAAACCGCCCGGCGCCCGTTTCATCAGGCCCATGTAGGTGCCGATCCAAAGTGTGCCTGCCTTATCTACCAACAGGTCATGGACCCAGTTGGCCTTTAACCTACCCTCGTTGCTCTTCTTGTGGAAACGCTCGAAGAGCGCATCTTTGGGCTCACGCCGGGCTTGGGGCCTGAACGCTAAAAGACCTTTTCTACTGACGGCTATCCATAGCGTTCCTTCAGCATCGGCGGTAATGGAGGTCATCTCTCCATGGACCCCAGGCGTGCCCAGGTCCGGTAAGAAGTGGGTGAAGCTGTCACTGTCGCGGTCATAGCGGCTCAACCCATTTGACGTTCCCAACCACAGGGTGCCCTGACTGTCCTCGTAAAGACAATGGACGGTATCCCCGGCCAGAACATGGGGCTGGTCCGTAGTATTTTTCCAAACTTTGAAGTTGAATCCGTCAAAACGAATGAGTCCGTCGTGCGTGCCAAACCACATCCAACCCAAATGATCCTGGAGGATACATTCTATTTTGGATTTAGCAGCGTATGTATCCGAGGCAATATGTTCGAATCGAACGTTTTGGACAAGCCTGGGTTCTTGTGCCGACAAGGGCGAAACGGTAAGATAAATACAAATGCCTAAAACGGATGACAGCATGATAGATTCCGGAAGAGCAAAAGGAACGAAGCAACAAAAAACGCAATTCCCCCACCTTAAGACGAGGCAGGTTCATTTACATCATATACCCGTTGCGTCTCTTTTTTCAACCGTACTATTTTCACCAGGATACCAACTTATCTTGGTGCCTATGCTAATACTGCCGGTTCCATTGCCTTGATTAGGGGAGGAACCTAGGTTAATTAAACCTAGCTGCTTCGTTTTCCCACGTTGATTAAACCTAGCTGCTTCGTTTTCCCCCATCCCCCAAAAACCGGAAGAGCCATAAAAATGTTGCCATTTTGGTTGGCAGCGCAGGCCCTTTAACCGTACCTGCAGAAGAACGGGGACTTTTCGCCATAGGCTATGGGGTCTCTACTCGTTTGAACGAAATAGACCGCTTGCCGTTCTTGAGAATCGCTTGACCCACGAGTTGTGTCTCGTCGGACGAGAGTTCCAGTTCAAAATTATCAAGGGAATATATCGCTGACTTCCCCCGGGCCAGGTAAGTGTAGTTCACGCCCGTGAGTACGATAACCTCCCCTAAGAGAGTGCCGGAGAGCGTTTCTTGGACAATGGTCGGCTCACCGAGGCGGGTGTAGGTCACGATTGCGCTGGCCGTAAATGGCGGGTTTTAATCTGGAATCGTCAAGGTGATGTCGTGTGGACGGTTGTTCCTCACACTCAGCCAGCGACCGATCCAGATCCCGTCAAGGCGCGGAATCGGCAATACCTCGCCACTAGAGATCTTGTGATCCCCAGAATCGTTTGGAGCTTTGGGAAACAGGCCCTCAACCTGGATTTCGGCAAGGTGGGGTGTGATGGATTTTTGTTCCAAGATCTGCAAAATAGTGCTCGTCAAGGTTTCTCTGAGGTCAGGTCCCCAGTAAGGATTATTCTGATCGTAGTAAACGTACCGCAATGCCCGGAGGTCAAAGGGAACGTCTTCCTCATTCCGGGTGAGAAGAATGATCGGCTTCCCTATAGCATGCGCAAGCCCTACCTCATACATGACATTCGGATTGCGGCCTGAGAGCTCGGCTACAATAACTCGCGCCTCACGAATTGCACGCCACACGTCTTGGATGATCTCTGCTCGCGCATAAATCTCGTCACCTCGTGCACAGGCCAGGCCCGCCGCCTCCACAGCAGGTTTGATTACGCGCTGATACTCAACCTCATAGTGGGAGTGAAAGGGCATGACGACGAAGGCGGAATTCTGCACGGGGCCAAGTGTAATGGTCGCAGTGCTCTGAGTTTCATTGCTCATCACAATACCTAAGCCACGGAATCTCAATCGTGCCCGCCTGAAGACGGAGAAACAGCAAATATGTCTGTATGAGGGTATCAGAAAAAACCGTTTCCCCTCAACTTTTTCCTGCGGAAGGCCTCCAAAAACGAAAGGCTTCCAGATACGGGTAAAATTAAAGCCGGCTGCTTCGTTTTCTGTCCAAAACAACTAAGAGCCGGCTATCTCGATAGCATCTAGCTAAATCTAGCTAGCTAAATCTAGCTGCTTCAATGCCATTCACCGAGAAATGCCGCGATGTCTTTTTCTCGCTGGTGGCCGCCGTCAACAACCCGGAACCGGCCTGGCATTTCACCAGCCTGGATGAAGCGATCATGCGGGGGACGACACTTGCCAGGGAATGGCTCGATGCCTGAGGGTACACCCCGACAT
>JASJCB010000100.1 GCA_030066195.1 Acidobacteriota bacterium | reverse complement strand
CTTCCTGGGCGACACCGACCTGGCCGTGGCATCCCACAAGGTCCGCGCCGATCTGGGCTACCTGCCCGAGAACACCCCGCTCTACGGCGACATGACCGTGCTGGAGTTCCTGGAAATCGGCGGCAGGTTGCGCGGGCTGCGCGGTAAGGCGTTGCGCGGGGCGGCCGCTCGGGTCATCGAACAATGCGGCCTGCGCGATCGCCTGCGGACGCCCATCGCTCATCTGTCCAAGGGCTACAAACAGCGCGTGGGCCTGGCCCAGGCCATGATCCACCAGCCGCGCATCCTGGTGCTGGACGAACCCACCACCGGCCTGGACCCCAACCAGGTCCGCTATATCAAAAGCCTGATCGCCGAACTGGGCCGCAGCCGCACGGTCCTGCTGTCCACCCACCTGCTGCACCAGGTGCCCCAAATGTGCGACCGTGTGCTGGTCCTGCATCGCGGCCGTTTGATCTTCGACGGAACCCCCGCCCAAATGGCAGCCCAGGCCGGTCCGCCCGCTGAAGTCCTGGTCAAGGCCCATGCCGATCCCGAGGTTTTTGCCGGCATCCGGGCCGACTGCCCCTTCATCACCGACATCCATGCCGAGCAAACCTCCGGCGATGTCTTCAGCTACCGCTTGCGCGGCTCCTTCGACTCTTCGGCGCTGGTCGCACTATCTAAAGCACTCCATCAAAAGGGCATGCAACCCATCAGCCAGGAGCCTGTCGAGGCCCCGCTTGACCATGTGTTTGCGCAACTCACCGGGGAGGAAAACTAGCCGTGTTTGCATCCGTCGCCGCCAAAGAGGTGCGGCATGCGCTCAACAGCCAGTTTGCCGTCATCCTGGCTTTGATCTTCGTGATCGCACTGCCCGTCCCCGTCTATTGGAGTAACAGCGCGACCAATGTCTTCGTCAGCGGCCTGGCCGATTTGACGCCCTTCTTCGGTCAGTTGCCCCTGTTCCTGATGGTGTTCATTCCCGCCCTGGCCATGCGCGCCTGGGCCGGTGAGCGCGGCGCCGGCACCTACGAACTGCTGATGAGCTACCCCCTGCGCCCGCGCGACCTGGTGCTGGGCAAGTTCCTGGGCAACTTCGCCCTATGCGCCTTCTGCCTGCTTGCCACCCTGGCCGTCCCCATCCTGCTGAACCGCATCGGTAATCCCGATCACGGACCCATCATCGGAGGTTACGCGGCCGCCTTGCTGCTGAGCGCCGCCTGTCTCTCAGCGGCCCTGTTCGTCGGCTCCCTGACCCGCAATCACATCACAGCCTTCATCCTGGCTTTTCTGGTCCTGGCCATGCTGATGTTCGTCAACCTGCCCGCTGTCAACTTCCACGCCCGCTTTACCAATATTGCCCGCGGCATCGTGGACACCCGCGACCTGGCTTTTTACGGGCTGGTGACCGTCGGTTTCCTCTACCTGAACGTAAAGCGCATCGAGTGGGGGAGGTGGTAGATGGCGCACCTTCGCCGGAGGTTGCGGATTGCCCTGAGCGCTCTGCCGGTGCTTGCCGTGCTGGTAGGCGCCTACTTCCTGTCCCAACAGTTCTACCTGCGCCACGACCTGACCCGGGGACGGCTGTTCTCGTTAAATCAGGGCACCCTGGACCTGTTGGCGGAACTGGAAGAGGACATCCACATCCGCCTCTATTTCAGCGAGGACCTGCCGCCGCGCTTCAAGCCCGTGGCCGACTTCGTGCGCACTCTTGTCAGCGAATACGAACAGCACGGGCGCGGTAAGGTGATCGTTTCAGTCACCGATCCCGGCGATGACAGGGCTCTGGTCGAGGAGGCCTATCGCCTGGGCCTTTCCGAAACCCGCGCCAATATTATCGACAAGAACCGCCAGGTAGCCGTGGAAATCTGGTTCGGTATTGCGATTACACGGGGCGAGGACGGCCTGGAGGCGTTTCCCTCGGTACAGTCGATCGCTGATTTCGAATACGATATCTCCAGCGCCATCCTACGCCTGACCCGGCGCGGCAAATCCAGGGTCGCCATGGTCGGCCCCACCTTTGCCGAGGGCGGCGGCGTGGTCTTCGATATCCGCCGCGACATGAAACCCGTCTACCGCAAATTAAGCCAGATGTACGACGTGCGCCAGATCCGCCTGGAACCCGATACCCGGCCGGATCTGACCGAAGCCGACGCCCTGATGGTCTGGGGCCTGCCCTGGTTCACGCCGGATCAACTATACGCGGTGGACCAGTATATCGTCAGCGGCAAACCCGCCCTCTTGCTGGTCTCCGGCCTCAAGGTCTCGCCCAATGTGCTGCTGGCCCAGGCCCTGCCCGCATCCAACGCCGACGACTTCTACCGTCACCTGGGGTTCCGGGTCAATCGCACCCTGGTTTCCGACATGCAGTGCACCAAGATCAAGTTCAACAAGGTGCGCCCGCCCGTGTTCAAGGACTACCCGCTGTTCCCCAAACTGACGCGCACGGGCGGAGGCCTGGACGGTACCTTCAGCGGCACCATGCACCTGGAATCCATGGTCCTGCCTTGGGCGTCCGACCTGGAACCCGTGCGCCGGGAAGATGTCGACCACCGAATCATCGCCCGTACCTCCGATCAGGCCTGGGTCCAGGACGAGGGTTACCTGATCGACCCGGACAAGGCGCCCGGTCCCACCAGTTTCGACCGCTACACCCTGGCCCTGGCTTTGACCGGCCGTTTCTCTTCCTTCTTCGAAACGCCGCCGGAGGGCATGGACCCCACACAACACCGAGCCAGGTCCGAAACACCCTCCACGGTGATGATCTGGGGCAGCGAACACGTGATCACGCAAGCGGCCCAAAAGTCGACCCTGGAATGGGCGGAACACGCGGCCGGATTCATGACGCATCGCACCCAACTGGGCGATATCGATCGGCGCGACAATGCCTTCTCACCCATCCGCGAGGTCCCCGATGCGGAAAAGGAAACCATCCGGCGCTTGAGCGTAACCGTTGCCCCCGTCCTGATTCTGGCGGCAGCCTTCATCCGCCATGTCCTGCGCCGCCGCAGGGACCTGAAACCATGGCTTCAGGAGGATACCCCGTGAGAGCCGTTCTGATCCTACTGTTGCTGCTGACCTGTTGTTCCGCCCCGCCCGAACCACCTCCGCCGGCCCCCGCCCTGCCGCTTTTGGATGTGGACATGAATCAAGTCAAAACCATCCGCATGGAACTGCCGGAAGGCAAGGTAGAACTGACGCGCCAAGGCAGTCGTTGGGTTTTGCCGCGCTGGAAGAACTACCCCGCCGAGCCCACCTTCACCGATATTCTGGTCAGAACTCTGGCCAATCTCCCTGACGGCGAAAAGGCAACCGCAATTCCCGGCGATTACGGGCTGACGCCCACACAACGCCGAGTCATCCTGGAGAACGCGGCGGGTGTGCGCCTGGGCGAACTCTGGGTGGGTTACCCGCTGGATAACTACCGGGCCGCCTACGTCAGCGGACCCAACCTCGGCGAGGTGCGCCGCGTCAGGGCCGATATCGTGCCGGCTCTGGCCCGGCCGACCTGGGGCGATCGCACGGTATGGCGGCTGCCGGAATCGGTCATCGAGGCCGTCGATATTCGCGGCTTCGGGCGCGACTACAAGATCGAACGCGACGGCGAAACCTGGAAACCGGCAGCGGGCCAGAATATAAAACTGACCGAAACCTTCGACCGCCTGCTGCCCTACCTGGTCTGGCTCAAGGCCGGCAACGTCTTCTACGAACCCGAAAACGACCTGGAACCCAAGGCGGGCATCTTGCTGAAGACCACGCATGTTGACATGGTCCTACTGCTGGGCCCGGTGGAAGGCGACGTCATCCACGGTCGCGCGGACCGGCGATATATCATCTACCATTTCCCAAAGCAACTGCGGGAACTGGTAACGGGCGCCGTCGAGGATCTGTAGATGGAGACCCTGCCGCCGAGATTTCTCGTCGATCTCCAACTAGCACTCTTCATCCTGGCCGCCTTCATCGTGGGCATGCTTCTGGCGATATGGGCGGTAGCTCTTAGACAACGCATGCGCGGCCGCCGCAATCGCAACCGGGGCCGCACGGCAGAGCGACGCGCCCGCAAGATCCTCAAAAAAGCGGGCTACACCAATGTGGCGTCGAGCCCGGTCTTCACCACGGCGCTGCTGGTAGACGGCGAGGAAGAAACCTTCGACGTAACCCCGGACCAACTGGTGGAAAAGGACGGCCTCCAATACGTGGTGGAGGTCAAACGCTACCGCGAAAACAGCGGGGTTGCCAACGCAACGGTACGCCGCCAGGTCCTGGAATACATGATCGCATCGGGCCTGCCCTGCCTGCTGGTGCAAATGCCGGAGGGAGAAATATCGGTAATCGACCTCCCGGATGACGGGGACCCGACAGGAGTAACGTAAACAAACCCGTAAAACGATATACCGTCAGGACATCCAAAGTTGGAGTATCAAGGGCGTGCTTAACGGCATGGGTGGGTTATAGCAGAGACCTGGCGGCCTCTGCCCCCCGAAGAACCGTACTTATGGGAAGTGAATGGTTATGGTGAGTCAGGCCAACCTCGTTATTCCAGAATGGCCATCCCGGGACTTACAGACCGACAGTCCTACCGCGACGATAAGAAATAGCCGAGTGAGATCAAGAACGGCGGGCATCGTCTACACCACGCCGGAGCGCCTGACAGCTTACCTGGATTGATTGCCACTCGGGTTTAACGTTCGGTTGGGTTAAGGCATTCTCCCGGGAAGGCCTACTAAGGAGCCGGCTTTCGATACTCGATTGTTCCCGGGAAGAATCGAGGGTTGGATTGTAGGCATTTTGTTCTTCCCGGGAAGAACAAAACATCTTTCGAGTAATCGGTTCTTTATGCACCTTAGGGCGTTGCTTGGTTGTTTTATTCGCCGGCTTTCCTTGATCTTTCGAGCGAGGATCGACTCTTTGTCGGACACTCAAATAACAACCTGCAAATTCCCTCCACTTTGACGACACCCTGGGGTTTAGGCGCAAGTTCTTTGTAAACGCATCGGTTTGGCATAGAATAGAGTTCTCCCCCGGTCGGGGTGGTTTGGAGTCCGGATGAAGTTACACGATATCTTTCAGCGACCGCTTCGAGACCTGCGCATTTCGGTGACCGATCACTGTAATTTTCGCTGCGGCTACTGCATGCCCGCTGATCGAACCTATACCTTTCTGCCCAAGAGCCAGGTGCTGACTCTTGAAGAAATTGCCGAGCTGGCCGGTATCTTTGCGGCGCACGGTACGCGGAAACTGCGCATCACCGGCGGGGAACCGCTGTTACGTCGCGGGTTGGTGGATCTGATTGCCATGTTGTCCTCGATTCCGGGGATCGAGGATATCGCCCTCACCACCAACGGTTTTGCGCTGAAGCGACTTGCGGCGCCATTGAAGGAAGCGGGTTTGAATCGTGTTACTGTCAGCCTGGACAGTTTGGACCCCGCCGTCTTCGCCGAATTGAGCGGCACCAAAATCGCCACGCCCGCGAGCACCCTGGCCGCGATCGATCACGCGGCCTCCGTCGGGCTGCCGGTGAAGATCAATACCGTGGTGCAGCGCGGCGTCAATGATAATGAAATCATCTCCCTGCTGGAAACCTTTCGTGAGCGAGGTCACACCTTGCGTTTTATCGAGTTCATGGATGTGGGCAGTTTGAACCGGTGGGATCGAACCCGAGTGGTGCCCGCCGTCGAGATCCGCGAGCGCGTGGCCGAGGTCTTCCCCTTCGAGCCCGTCGAACCCGCCTATCACGGCGAGGTGGCCGGTCGCTTCCGCTTCCTGGACGGCAAAGGCGAGTTCGGCATCATCTCGTCGGTGACCCAACCCTTTTGCGGGTCCTGCAACCGGGCGCGCCTCTCGGCCGAGGGCAAGCTCTATACCTGCTTGTTCGCGAAGGACGGTCACGACCTGAAAACCCTGCTGCGCGAACAGGGTCCGCAAGCGGTGGCCGACAGTCTTCGCCGCGTCTGGCGGGCGCGCGATGATCGCTATTCCGAACTACGCGGCCGCGAGGATCAGCCCAAGGAAAAGGTGGAGATGTTCCATATCGGCGGCTGATTAAGGGCCTGTCGACATAAAAAGGGCCCATCGGCGCGCCGGTTTTGCTATGCTGTGTCCGCGCGCCCGCAACGTATCGTCCGCCCGGCGCCCGAAGATAGACACCAACCCCTCCCGGGGGTGCTTGGAGGAAACCTTGCGCTTGTTACTTCTCGCGATGCTGATGATGCCCCTTTGGAATCTAGCCTTAGGCCAGAGTTACCCGGTAGGGCCCGGTGATCTGTTGCGTATCAACGTCTTGGAACTGGAGCAAATTACAGGCGACTTTCGGGTCGATGAGAACGGCAATCTTCTACTTCCCCTGCTGAAGGAAGTGGGAGTGAAAGACCGGACCTTATTGCAGATCCGTAACCTGATCGGCGAACAATTGATGAAGGGCGGCTTCGTCAATTCGCCGCAGGTGTTTGTGGACATCGTCGAGGTGGTTTACAAACCCATTCGCGTCATCGGTGCGGTGAAACAGCCGGGCAAGATAACCAGCATGAGCCCGGACATGAATATATTGGATGCTTTGGCCGAGGTGGGCGGCCTGATGGAAAACGCCGACGATGAATTTGTTGTCAAACGCAAGGGGCCGGCGGGCATTACGAACAAAACTTTCAAATACTCAGAGCTTATTAAAGAGGACGAAAAAGACAAATACCATCCCGTATTACCGGGAGATACAATCGCCGTACCCGTGAAGAGACCCATTATCGTCTCCATACTGGGTGAGGTGAATCGCCAGGGGCAAATGATCTTCGGCGGCGTGACGGAAGTAACCATTTTACGCGTGATTGCGGCCGCGGGCGGCTTTACCGATTATGCCAAGCGGGGCAGTGTCAAGATCCATCGCTACAACGAGGAAAAGGAAGGCGTGGAGGTCATCGAGGTCGATGTCCGTCGCATTCTGGACCGCGGCAAGAATGAAGCCGTCACCGACAAGAATGAAGATATAGAGATCAAACACGACGATGTGGTGATTGTGCCCTAACCGGGGGGTGACGTGTCCGGTAACGATGCCGACTTTGAAGAAATGATGCGTCAACTAGGTGTCCGACCTGTGTCGGGCAAGGGCTCCGGCTCGGCCCCGCCCCAACCCGATCACGACATCACGGAAGAGGAGCGTCGCCTGTTCCTGCAAGCCATGGATACTCTGGACGGCCGGGGCGTGGGCCGGAGCGAGGAAATCGAACCGGATCTCGACCTGCCCGAACCGGAGATCGACGATACCGACGAGGCCGACCGCGCCCTGTTCCTGAAAGCCGTCGAGGTTATGAGCGTGGAAGCCCTGGATGAGAACAAACCGATGCCGCCGAAGTCCGGTGATACCGGGTTGGTCAAGCTGAAGCTACCCAAAAAGACCAAGGTTTTCTGGGATGATTCGATCGACCTGCACGGCAAAACCGTGGAAGAGGCGGTGGCGCGTGTAGCTTCTTTCGTTCCCCGGTGTTACGCGGAAAACGATCGGGTCATCGCCGTCATTACGGGCAAGGGTAAACACAGCGAGGGCGGCGTAGGCGTGCTGCGGCCCGCTGTAGAGAACTGGATCCACCTGTGCGGCCGGCGTTATGTGCGCACCTACGCCCAGGCGCCGCCCGCTTACGGCGGACGCGGTGTTCTATTGCTCTATCTGAACAATACCTGAGTAATTCTCAATTGAGTTCGCCGTTCGAACCACGTAAAATCGGGTAGTTAAAAGCGTCGAGGCGGGAAATGGATCAATCCTTGGAAAATTCCGAACAAAAATCGGTCACCAGGCCCATAGACGAGACGAAAACCCTGGAGGCCATGGAATTCGACCTGGCCTCGGGCAAGCAGCGCAGCATTTCCTACCTGGTGGTGCTGGCCGGCGGGAATGCGGGCCAGGTGATTCGCCTGGAGCGCAATTGCCAATTACGCGCCGGTCGCGATCCCGAATGCGACCTGTTTTTCGATTGCGATAATGTCTCCAGGGAGCACGCGGTCTTTCTGATGGATAACATGGGCCGCACGCGCATCACCGATTTGGGGAGCACGAACGGGACCCTGGTCAACGGCAAGCGCATCGAATCCCTGCGCCTGGAAGACGGCGATCGCATTTGCCTGGGCAACGTCATCCTGCGTTTCTGCTTCAAGGACGGCCTTGAATTCGATTTTCAGCAGAACCTCTACGACAAGGCCACGCGCGATCCGCTGACCGGCGTCTACAACAAGCGCTTTTTTACCGAGGCCCTGGAGCGGGAGATGTCGTTCCACGGCAGGCACGGCCATCCGCTTTCCATTTTGATCGTGGACTTGGATAACTTTAAACGGATCAACGACAAGTTCGGTCACCTGAACGGCGATATCGTGCTGAAGACGCTGGGCGGGGTGCTCAGCGGCAAGATGCGCGCCGAGGATACCTTTGCCCGTTTCGGCGGCGAGGAGTTCGTGGGCATGTTGCGCCACACCTCGAAGGAACAGGCCTTGAAAGTGGCCGAGAAGCTGCGCGAAATGATCGCCGGTATGTCGTTTGCCACCACCCACGACAATTTTTCGGTGACCGCCACCATCGGTGTGGCCACCTTTACCGGCAAGAACTACGATTCGCCCGAGGCCATCCTGATGGCGGCGGACAACAACCTCTACATCGGCAAGACGCGCGGGCGGAACATGGTCATCGGCTGATGCCGGCTCGATCCTTGCTCTAATTGGCCGGTGACTTGAATCGGGGGGCGCTTCATGATGCTGCTACTGGCCCTGTTTCTGGGCGAAATCTACCACTTCAACAATGCCACCGTCTACGACGCACAGCTGAACGGCCTGCGCGAGGATGTCAGCTTCACCGTGGGCCGTGACGGCATCGTAGGCCCTTTGTCCAGGGAGCCGCTGACCGCGCCAAAAGGAGCGGTGGTTTTTGAGGAGGCGGTCATTCTGCCGCACCTCAGCGACTTCTACAGCCTGATTCAGGAACGCGGCTTCGGTCACGACGAGGATTTCAGCGCCGCCGTGCAGGGTCGCATCGCTCGTTACTTCCGCCAGATCGGCATGGGCGCCTTTCGCGATCCGGTCTTTCCCAGCACCGCGGTCAATTCGGCCTTCGCCCAAGGGGTGGAAACGTTTGCCATGCGCGGTTATCTGGACCTTCCCGGCGGACCCGCGCGCGGATTTTCGTTGGACGCCGATCCCGGCAAGAGCTACGAGGATATCTACAAGACCCTGCCCGATCGCGGACCCGCCACCCTTTGGTGGACCGCCGCCGGCATGGGCGTACCCCTGGCTTGGGACAAGCACGCGGACTGGCTGAAGGGCCTGATCGGCTTCCTGCATCAGCGCGGACGCAAGGTGGGCGCCTATATTCAGGACGCCTCCCCCGCCGACCTGAAATTGCTTCACAGCTTACCCATGGATTTCTACGAGGGCATCCCCGACGCGGACAACACGGTTGCCGAATGGCCTGAACGGGTGATCTGGGTTCCCATGGCCGCGCTTAACGACAAACGTTATTGCGCCGCCAAGTTGGCCGCGCGCATCAATCAACTCGCGGGCAAAGGTCTCTACGATTCCAAAACCCTCACCCTGGCTCAGGACCGTCTGGACTCGGTTGGTCCCCGTATTGCGGAACGTTGCAGGGTTTGGAAGAAGCGACGCACCAATACCCTGAAGTTGGTCGAGACATGGCTGGAACGAGGCGGCAAGGTTGCCCTGGCTTCCGCGGGCGGCCACCTGTTCTCCTTCAGCGGCGATATCCTTTCGGAGTTGGAAGCGCTGGACGGCATCGGCGCGGACCAGGAACAGTTGCTGGCGGCGGCCTTCGTCCACACGCCGCAATTGCTGGGTTTCCGCGAACCCTACCTGCAAGAGGGACGACCGGCCAATTTCATCGTCTACGAACTGGAGCAGTACTGGGTCAATCTGATTGGGAAAGGCGTTGCCCTCAATTTTTCCAACGGCAAAACCCTGGACATCAAGTAGAGTAATAAGCGCCTGAATCCGGTTATCGCAACCGGACGATCGATTAGCGGGAGGATCTATGCCTGAATTACCCGAGGTGGAAACCGTTGTCCGTGGACTTGTCGACGATCTGGTCGGCACGACCGCCGTGGAGGCTTCCATCAGTTGGCACAAGGTTTTGGGCGGTATGAGCCTGAGCGAATTCAACGAAACCATCCGGGGCCGCAAGATCACCGCCATGTTTCGGCGCGGCAAATATATCTGTATCGAGTGTTCCGGGGTCTACCTGGTCATTCACCTGCGCATGACGGGTCGCCTGTACTTGAGCGATGCCGCGGAGGGCGAAGACAAGTGGGTGCGTTTCACGCTGGCGTTGGACAACGGCAAAAACCTGGCTTTCAGCGACGCCCGCAAGTTCGGCCGCGTGCTGCTGACCCGCTCGCTGGATTTTCTGGAAGAGAAACTGGGTCCGGAACCGCTCACCTTGAAACCGGCCGATTTCATTCAGATCCTCAAGGGCTCCAGCCGCGCGGTAAAAGTGTTCCTGCTGGACCAGAAGAAGATCGCGGGCGTGGGCAATATCTACGCGGACGAATCGCTGCACAAGGCGGGCATCAAACCAGGTCGACCGACGAACAAGCTGCGCGTCGCCGAACGCGAGAAACTGGGCGCCTGTATCCAGGAAAGCTTGCAGGCGGCCATCGACCACGAGGGCGCCTCGATCAGTTGGTACCGAAAACCCGACGGCGGCCGGGGCGAGAGCCAGGAACACTTTCTGGTTTATGGAAGAGGCGGGGAACCCTGCTATACCTGCGGCACGCCGATCACCAAAATAGTCCTGGGCCAACGCGGCACGCACTATTGCCACAAATGCCAGACTTGATTTCCAGAGACAATCCCCCGGCAGTCGGGACGGCCTTACCGGTTCGAGTTAAGGTATACTAGGGATTAGGAGGCCGGCATGAGTCAGCGATGGTTCCGCGAAGTTTCCGAGCGCAAAGATCGTAACCATAAAGGACGATCGCATCGTCCACGTAAGCACTACTTATGATGATGCTGTTGGATTCGCCAAAGCCCAAAGCGATTTCCATCCTCAGCGCTACTCATATTACACCGTGCCGGTTCGAAAGCACGATGTGCGCATTCTCTAGCCCGCTTTGACAAATTTCCACTACCGGTTTTTGGGATCGGCTGCCGGGTGGTAGTCGCCCACCAGACCCGCCGGTTGCGCCGTTCTGATGGCGTAGACGCATTCAATCGAAGGCCGGGCGTGTGTGATTCCAAAACCCTGACCGGAGACAATTTGCCGGTAGGATTGGGTATGTAGATCGGTGAAGCCGGAACTGAACTCGAATTGTCGGTCACCCAGTTGCAGCGATCGCCAGGTGCGTTGACCCTCCTTGCGCGCTTCTTGAGGCAGGTCGCCGGCGTCGATGGACAGGAACCAGCGCACGCGGGCCCGTTTCAGCAATAGGAAGCCGGCGGCCCGATGCGGCTCAAGCACGTGGACCACGTTGCGTTGCACCTCGCCGAAGATCCAAATCAACATGTCGAAGAAATGAATGCCGATATTGGTGGCGATACCGCCCGATTTATGGTCATCCCCCTTCCAGGAGTAATCGTACCAGCGTCCTCGCGAGGTGATATAGCCCAGATCGATATCGTAGATCTTGTCTTGCTCGGAGGCTACCCGCTTCGCCAGTTCCTGGACGGAGGGATGCAGGCGCAGCTGTAAGATGGTGTAAATGGCGCGGTCGCCCGCGTTCCGCTGGATGTCTTCCAAGGCGTCCAGGTTCCAGGGATTGATGACCAGGGGTTTTTCGCAAACGGCGTGCTGACCGCTGCGCAGGGCGAAGCGAATGTGAGCGTCGTGAAGGTAATTAGGGGAGCAGATGGACAGGTAATCCAAGGCGCGCGGGTCGTTGCGGCGGCGCAGCTTGTCCACGTGACGGTCGAAACGTTCGAATTCGGTGAAGAAATCCGCCTCGGGGAAGTAACTGTCCAAGATGCCCACCGAATCGTGTTTATCCAGAGCGACCGCCAGCCGGTGTCCGCTTTCCTTGATCGCTTTCATATGACGAGGGGCCACATAACCCGCCGCACCGATGAGGCCGAAATTCTTCATCGCAAACCATCCCTGCCGGTTCTGACTTGACTATATCCGGGTGCGTCGCGGTTTTCAATAAACCATCTCGAGAATTGGGGTGTGCTTCGTTCAGAGCGCTTGGTCTATCTTTTTAAAAAAAATGATCTTACATATCGAGAGCGCCTTTTTTCCGGTCTGAAAAAGTGCATACTTGCATCTCCATCACTTTATCATCCCGCCGGGATGTTAAGTTCTCGTCACATGCGGCTACATTTTTAGGCCCACACTTTATTAATTACAGCCTCTTGTTTGTTCCCTTACCTAATACCGCGGGTTTTCAGTTATACTTGGTCCGATGATTTCTGAAGAGGAACGGTGCCGTCTTGGTAGCCATGAACTGGTTACATATCGCGCGCAAGATCAGGGATGGTTTTCAACTTCAAGGCTGCTTTCTCCTGAATCGCGACAAAAACGAATGGGTCGGAGAAAAACCACCCAGCAATTTCTGTAACTACCTGACGGAACAATTCCGTGCCAAACCGGCCGCTTATTTCACCGAGGTCCGCTTCTTCAAATTGACCGGGGACGAAAAAACTTCCGCGGGTAATTATCTGGCTTTGTTGCCCGTGGACATGAGTCATGTCAACTATAACTTCCTGGGCCTGCTCTACGATTCGCCGGATCAATTGGAAAAACTGTTGCGTTTTCGCATCATGCCCATGTACCTGATTTTCTACCTGCACCAGTTGGTGGCCGAGGCTCGCGTTCGCAATGCCGATTCCGGTACCCAGAAGGCCCTGCTCCGCGCCTTGGAGGAAAAGCGACTCTACGCGCAACAGCTGGAAAGCAAGGTCAAGAACCTGCATTCCGAGATTGACCGCGTGAAAAACGCCGGTCTGAGTCTTGACCAGAAGGTAGATAAGTTGACCGAATTGCTGGAGCATCAAAACCAGGAGTACGGCAAGTTGGCAGAATCCTACCAGGACCTGTTCGGCAAACTGCAGGAAGTAGAAAGCGAGTTCCTCAACAGCTCGGTGGCGATGGAATGTCGCATCCATGACCTGGAGCAGGACAAGAAAGCCCTGGAAACCGCGCTGGCCGATAAAACCGGATCGGTGGAACTGGTCCCTCGCGCCCGGATCAAGCAACAGGAAGAAAGACTGGCCGAGGCTCTGACCGAAACCAGGCGCCTGCAACAACGCATCGAGGAGCTGGAAACAAAGGCCGCCGGGGCCGACCCCGAACAAACCCGACGCCTGGTAAATACGGTCAAGGCCCTCAAACAAAAAATGGACTACTACCGGGAACGAAGCGAGCAGCAGGAAACCAGGCTGAAACAACTGAAGAGACAGTTCATTCGAACCGCCGCCCAAAACCCGCGTCGGTAACCGGCTTCGGTCATGCTAGAATCTTGCGGGTCCCCGGACCTCCATGTTTTCTGAAAGGATTTCTTCATGCTCTCGATCAAGGACCTGCGCAAAAGCTACAAGGATGTGGCCGCGCTCAAGTCGCTCAGTTTCGACCTGGAACCCGGTAAGTCGGTCGCCCTGCTGGGACCCAACGGCGCGGGTAAGTCCACCGCCATCAAATTGATGGTTACCCTGTTGCCCCCCGACGGCGGCAGTTTTGAATACCAGGGTCGCGATTTATTCAAGAAACCCGCCGAGATCCGCGATCTGCTGGGTTATGTCTCCCAGGAAATGGCCATGGATAAGCAGATGACCGGCGCCGAGTTTATGCGGTTCTGCGCCGGCTTGATGCATCTGGACTGGAAGACGCACAAGGAGCGCGCCCACGCCCTGTTGCATCAAATGGGCTTGGAAGAAGCGAAAAGCCGCCTGGTAGGCGAGTACTCCGGCGGCATGAAGCGTCGCCTGGACCTGGCTTCCGCATTGCTGAACGAACCCAAGATCCTGGTCTTGGACGAACCGACCACCGGTTTGGATATCGAGGCTCGCGAGCGTATCTGGCAGTTGATTCGGGATTTTATGAAAGCGGGCGGCTCCCTCATTCTGGCCAGTCACGATTTCCGCGAGGTCCAGGAGTTGGCCGACGACGTTCTCATCCTGCAAAAAGGGGAAGTGACGGCACACGGCGCGACAGAAGACTTGAAACGGCAATTGGGCGACCTGATCGTCAAGCTGAAAACCCACGAATTCATGAACCATGCGACCATTCAAGCGGTGCGGCCCGTTTTTGAACCATGGGGCGACGCCATGACCTGGAAGGACGACGAGGAGGAAGTAACCCTCGTCTACAAAGGCGACGAACCCATGCACCGGGTGCAAGCCCGCATTTACGAGACCATGAATGCGGCGGGTCAAGAGATCTACGCCCTGAGCGTGCACAAACCGGAATTGGAAGACGTGTACCGCCTCTCGGTAGGAGGCATGCAATGAAAGAACATCTGATGGAAATCAAGGTACTTACCTGGCGCGCCTTTCTGCATTCCAAACGCACGCCCATGGTGCTCATCGCCGGACTTATCCAACCCCTGATCTGGCTGTTGTTGTTCTCATCTATCTTCAAGAACAGTCCCATGGCCAATCTGGCCGGTTCCGGCAGCTACCTTGCCTTTATCACGCCGGGCGCCCTGGTCTTCACCGCCTTCACCGGCGCCCTGAACGGCGGCGTACCCATCCTTTTCGACCGTGAACTGGGTTTCCTGGACCGTCTGCTGGCGGCCCCCCTGCGGTCGCGCCTATCCATCATCTGGGCCAACGGTCTGCACATCTTTATCATGACGCTGCTTCAATGCCTGGTCATCATCGGCCTCACCGCGATCATGGGCGTTCGGATGAGCGGGGGACCCATGGGCATGGTAGTGATCATTGCCGTCCTGGCTTTGATCAGTCTGCTTTTCACCACGCTCAGTCTGACCCTGGCTTTTATGCTCAAGAGGCATTTCGAACTGATCTCCATTGTGATGATCATCTCGCTGCCCATGGCTTTTATCTCCACGGCATTTGCCCCTGTGGACTACATGCCGACCTGGCTTACCTGGTTCGTGGCGGTGAACCCGATAACCCTTGCCGTGGAACCTCTGCGCGAAGTTTTCTTCACGGCCCAATGGACCTGGAGCGAAAGTATCTTCGCGGCGCCTTTCGGCAATCTCAGCGTCACGGCCTGCCTGATCGCCCTGTTGGTTTTGAACCTGCTGATGAGCCTGGCCGCAAGGGGCGTCATCGGCAAAAAACTGAAGTAGCTACTTAATATTAAACTGAATTGCCGCCTTAACCGACTTCGTTTAAAGATGAAGCATTCTGTCCGCCGAGGTTGCCGATCGTGCTGCTTACCATCAGTTCCTTTATTTTAAGCTTGGGCATCGTGGGTTTCGGCGTTTTCCAAGGCCGGAAGCTCTTCGGTTCCCTATCCGCCACTTCCCAACAAATAAGCAAGCTGGCAGAAATGCTTCGCTCATGCGCGGAAGGCAATTCTTTCAAAGAGGTTCTGAACGGTTGGGTCGACCATAAAGACAGCACGGTACGCGGTGTCTCCAAGCCGCTTTGGCGCTTATTCGACAAGGAACCCCTGCGGCTTCACGGGCGCCTGGGCTGGGTTGTCGACCTGGATTTTCTTTGCGATATCAATCGTCGGCTGAAGAACCACAAGGCACATCGTCGTATCGAGGCCATGCCCGGTTTGTTGATGGGAACCGGTATTCTGTTTACTTTTCTGGGCCTTGCTATCGGCGTCTTTGGGTTGGACCCAACTAACGCCGACGAAATGACCGTCGGCGTCAAACGATTATTGGGCGGCATGAGCCTGGCTTTTCTAACCTCGATCGCGGGTATCGGCACCGGTCTTTGGTGGACCTGGTTTCAAAAGGGAGTAGATGCCGAATTCGGGGAGGCCTTTGCTTTGCTCTCTGAGGTGTTGCACGAAAAGCAATTCCTGTTGATTCCGGATGAAATGAATTACCAATTCCTGGATTATCAAGCGGAGTCCTCCGACGCTCTGGCCGGAATGGAAGAAACCATCGGAAAGGCCACGCTGAAGGCCATGCGAGAGGTCGGCATCGATACCCTGGTCACCAAACTGAGCGAATCTGAGCACGACAAACGCATGATCCTGGTCCTCAATGCCATTCGTAGCGAAATGGCAAGTATCGGCAGCGCTCTTGGTCGTAACTCGGAGACTCAGGAAAAGATGGGCAAAGCAATCAACAAACTGCTGGAAAGCGAAACGGCCTTGTCCGGCGAACCCGGCAATCCGCAACAGCAAGCCAAGCTGATCGCTCATACGCGCAAGGTTCTCAACGATTTCGGCCAGGCGCATAGTAACCAGGGCGAAACCTTGAAGTCCATTCAGGAAACCGCCGCCGAGGTACGCAAGTTGATGGAAGGCGCCCGCATGGCTACCTCCGACATCATCAGGAATCATCGCCAGGTCAATGACCACGTCCAACGCCTGGAGAAACATTGGGATACCTATCGGGCGCACCTCCAGGCCATGCAGGACAACCTCCAAAAAACCCTGGCCGCCTATCAGGGGGAAATGGAAAGCGCCCTTGGAAAAGTTCATGAAGAATTCGACGGTCTGCTTGCGCAAGGGCTGACCCATTTTTCCACCGCGCTCAAAGAGTTTCAGGACACTTTGAATGCCTATGGGGCTCTGATCCAAAAACAGGGACAACAACCGGCCGAACGCCGTAAGAGCGGTTTCTTGGGGAAGGGTAAATGATTCAGGGCAGAGCCAGGTCGCCTATTGAAGACGACGAACAACCCAATTTCTGGGCATCTTACAGTGACCTGATGGCGGGCATGCTGCTTGTTTTCATCCTGCTCCTGGTGGTGGCATTGTTTCACTATGCCGATTTTACCCGCAAGAAAGAAGAGGTCTTGGAGTCCCAGGAATCGCGCCTGAAATCATTCCACGAACTGAAGAAGCGTTTAGTAGGCACCCTGGCCGAGGAAATGAAAGGTGAAGAAGTTGCACTGGACCCTGATTCCGGCGTACTGCGGATTGGTTCCGGCATCCTGTTCGGGGAAGGCGAGGCCAATCTGCAGGACGAGGGTCGCGTCCGTTTGCACCGTGTCTTTGACGCCTATATCAAAGTGGTGCTGGACAATGAGTTCCGCAATGTGATTCGGCAGATCGAGATCGAGGGCCACACCAACTCCAACGGCACCTACCTGTTCAACCTGCAACTGTCCCAGCAACGCGCGCTAACCGTTATGCAGGAAATGCTGGACCGGGTGGACCCGTCGCAAAGGGTGCGACTGCAACAAATCGTTGTGGCGGGCGGACGTTCCTTTGCACACCTGATCTACGATAAAGACGGTATTGAAGACAAGGAGCTTTCGCGCCGCATTGAAATCCACGTGCGCCTGAAAGAAAGCGAGCTGTTCCAGGATATTTACAAGGATCTGGTTACGGAGTAATCATGGCCCTTCAATTCGAGCCCCTGAAAACCCGTGACGCAATCGAGCGTATTTCCGCCTTGTTTCCCATCGATGAAACACGAACTCCTTCCGGCCTGGCTGCTTTGTTCCAGGTGTTGGACCAAATGGATCCGGGCGAGGTGATCGGCTGGAGTGAGCAGTTGATGGACAAGGAAATAGATCTCCTGTCGCACTACTACGACAAAGCCCCCTCCAACCGCGTACTGTCAGCCATTTTCCTCATCCTGGCCACACGTAAAGACAGTAGAGCCGCCGGGCCGCTGCTGCGTTTCTTCTACTGCAATCCCAACAGGACACAATTGGAGTGGATCGCGGCAATCTGGCCGACCCTGGGCGTGGAACGAATTACGGTAAAACGAATGAACTGGATCTGTCGCTACTTCGCGAACGGAGCGGCATCGACACCGTTGGATCATGCGGCGGCAAGCCTGGAAAAGGGAACCGATCCAACGTACATCTTCAATGAATACACCACCAATCTGCCGCTTACCTGGCTGTTGATGGACTATGTCTTTTCACGCGGCGGCGAACTGGTCAAACGCATTCCGTCCGAGATAGCCGCGATCCTGATCACCCAAGCTCTTGAAAAAGGCCAGGACACCCGCGTACACAACTTCCTTTTCTTCTACCCGGCGGAGTTCTGGAAACCGTCACTTTTGGAAAAAATCTACGCCAAAAAAGGTCCGCCTGACCCGGTGCTGCGACCCTTCTACAACGTATTCGACTCGGGCCAACTTTGGGGCTTTCGCAACCGCCTCTTCAGTGGACGTATGGCGGGCCTGGTTTCCCAATCCGACATCCACGCCTTTTGGACCGACTGGCTTTACCTCTGTCAGGACTGGCGATACAAGGAAGAGCAGGTGATTGCCTTCATCAGGCCTTTCCGCGTATTTCACTCCAAAGACCGGATACGGGTCTACACCTTCGGCAAGCCCGACCGTCTGATCGAAGAAGTCGATGACATGGACTTGTGGGAACGTGAGCTTAACCGAATCCTGGCCGAATGCCGCCAGATTTGAATTTCTGCTACAATGATGATGTCGAGCATGTTCCGGGAGGTTTAACCATGACAATGGAAGCACTGCTGGAAAACCTGAGATACTTCGAAGATGATTTCGAAGCGGGCCTACCCACAATGGATGATCTGCCTTCGGAGTACCCGGAGGACAGCCTTTTGCCTGATATCGTTCATCCCACACAAAGCAATCTGCTTAAAGAGTGCCTGCTCATGGAATTCCAATCCAGGGGCTTGATCGATTTCCTGATTGCAGCGGAACTCAATATTCATTTCGATAAGAACAACCCCAATTGGCATAAGCGCCCCGACTGGTTCCTGGCCTTGGGAACCTCGCCTGTTTTCAACAAGATGAGGCGCAGGAGTTATTTGATCTGGCAGGAAAAGGTGCGCCCCTATCTGGTTCTGGAAATCCTATCCAAAGGCACCGAAAAAGAAGATTTGGGAAAGACGGAGTCCCGAGAGGCCGTTCCCACCAAATGGCAGGTCTATGAAAAGATCCTCCAAGTACCCTATTATGTCTGCTTCGATCACCACGAGGGTGAGATCAGGGCATACCGTTGGGAGGCCGACGGTTATGTGCAATTGGTCGTTCCAAAAAAGGGATTATGGCTGGAGGAGATTCAACTAGGTCTGCGTCTCTGGCAGGGTCGCTATCAAGATCAAATCGGCAACTGGTTGCGTTTCTACGACGGTAACGGCAAACTCCTGCCCACGGAAGCCGAGGCAAAGCTCCAAGAGCGTGCCGAAAAAGAACGGCTCCGGGCTATTCTAAAAGCAGCCGGAATCGATCCTGACCAGGGCTAAAACTTCAATGTCGCGATTCATCTACCTTGGTGCGCGTTGGTCGTAATAGCTTTGGATTTGCTTGAACACCAGTAATTTCTTCCCATTGGTCAGGTCTACTAATATGCCCTCGGGGTAATCCAGGGATTCGAATCTTTGGACAAAACCCTCGTCCATGTTTTGACCGAAAAACATCAGTACGCAACCCGGCGGCAGCAGGGTACCCGCTTTACGCATGGTGCGCACCTGATTCTGGTCCTGACTCTTCAGTTGCATCAGGCACAAGTTGGGATTCAGGGCCAATTGTGCGCGAATATCGCTGATAGAAGGTTCCGCGAAGATGAGATCGAATTTGCGGCCAAGCGCGGACGACAGGAAGTCGATTTGTTGCTGGTCATCGCAAACCAGCAGGGTCGTCGGCTTTCCGGTGGGCGATGCTTTGGCCGGCTGTTGTGCCGCCGGATCGCTGTCCCCGATAGTCTGGCTTTCTTCGAAGCGCGACCGCAGTTGAATCATGGCCCGCTGTTCCTCGCGGCGTTGTTGCACGATGAATTTGAACAATTTGTCTTTGGTGCGCTTCCCCAGGTCCTCGAATTGGACACCCATCTTGGCGCCGCGAACATAACGAACCATGCCCGTGGTGGAAATACGTAGGTCGTCAGTTAACTTGATGTCCAGAATCAGATGTAGCCGCGCCGCCAGTTTTTCGTTCCCACGTGCCCATCGCGGATCCAAACGCAGGCCGGCGCCCGTCATGGAAACATCGGCCAGGCGGGCTTTAATGATGTCGAAGTTATCGGTGGTAAAGGTCACCGAGGGCGTTTCAGGGAAACGCGAGACTCGATAGGCGCCTCGACTTTCCGTTTGCACAAGCGCCTGTGGTATTTGCAGCTTTAAAGTATGGTTGGTGCCCACCATGCCCAATCCTGTCAGGCGGCTTTGACCGCCGTACATGGTCAGCTCATAGGGGAAATGCACCTTTAACTGATTACCGCGGATCTGGTACAGCACCTCGTCACGGCTAAGCGTATTTTTGACGAAGAAAGCCTGATGATCGTAACCCAGAATATCGGAAACGTATTTAAAAGAACTCGTCTGGACGATGACCGGCTCACGCAGGACCGTGATGGTATCGAACAATGTGCGGATATCATCGCCTTTCAGTTCTTTCTTTTTTCCGAACAGCCCGGAAAGCATGGCCATGGTCTTGTCTCTTCAGCTTGTTTATTTGCCATTTTCAGTGGATGAATCGAGCGGGTTCAGCCGTAAAAATGCCTATACTACCCTGTCTTGTCGGAACAAGCGATCTAAAGTTTAATGAAGGCTGATGGTTAAGCCGTCACTTACCCCTCATTTGCGCGACATTTGCTCGGAATCGATCCAAATGGTAACCGGCCCCTGGTTGCACAGGGTTACGTCCATGTTCGCGCCGAAAACACCGGTTTCCACACACTTAACACCTTCATTTCGAAGCCTTTCAGCCAGGCGCTCCACCAGCGGCTCGGCCTTTTCCGGTCGCGCCGCATCGGTAAATGAAGGTCTGCGGCCACGTCGCGTATCGGCATAAAGCGTGAACTGAGAAACCACCAGGATCTGCCCGCCCATATCAAGTAGGGAACGGTTGAACTTACCGTCTTCGTCGTTGAAGATGCGCAGGTTAACGATCTTTTGAGCCATTTTGGCAATTTCCTCGTCGCCGTCACTGTCCGCCACGCCCAACAGGACCAGCAAACCATCCTCGATTCGGGAAACCTCCTCACCTGTTACGCTGACTGATGCATGCCGTACCCTTTGTAATAAAACCCGCATAAATCCTCCTCAGATCCACGAACCCTAATATCATGCATCATGAAGCGGCGGGATGCCGGCATATTTCCCAAATATGTTTACGCCTGGTTTTTCAAACCAAAAAACCTGCAAAACCAAGGTTTTGAACAGGCGTTATATTTTTGACTCAGTACCTCAAGAGAACGGTACCAATGCCGATAACCAAAATGCAACCGTGACTGTTGACGCCTCATCATTCCGACGAGAAATCCACCACTATGAATAGTTTTTCCGACAACGCGGAATTCATTGCTGAGTTTGCGCAAGATTGCAAAGATATTCTCGACGAAATCCACCAGCAAAAAGAAACGCTTGAGGATCACATCCGCCGCCGGCAGGATCCGGGCAGCTCCCTGATCAGCGGCATTGCCCAGAACTTCCAAGCCATTAAGGGCAGTGCGGAGTTTCTGGGCCTGGATCCCGTCTATCGAGTTGCGGTCTTGATGCAGGATTTCGTCGAGAGCCTGCTGGACAGTGTTTTGCCGGGAGAACACGAAGCCCGTGTGATGAAGGTTGCCGTTGAATGTCTCTATGGGTTCGTAGCTCAATTGTCCGAATCCGGTAAGATCGAAGATGCAGAGGCGGCTGTCCAAAAAGTGACCGACGCCCTTGAAGGTGATACGGCGGCAGAAAGCGAACCGGAGCCCGAGAGGGAGCCTGAACCGGAACTCGAACCGGAACCTGAACCCGAACCGGAACCTGAACTCGAACCGGCATTTGCCGAGCCGGTCGACGAATTCGAAAGCTTCCAGATCACCATTACCGATGAAATGGTCGGCGCCTACATCATGGAGGCCGAGGAACATCTGGAAGCCGCGGAATCCAGCCTGTTGGGCCTGGAAAAGAACCTCAACGACAAGGAGTCACTGGACAACGCCTTCAGGGGTATTCACACTTTCAAAGGCAACTCCGGCCTGTTCAACTTCAACCAGTTGGAAAAGTTGGGTCACGAGTTCGAAACCATTCTCGAAGACTTCAAGAGCGGCAAGAAAAAGGTAGAGCGCCAGGGCATTACCCTCATGTTGAAGGTACTGGATGCGCTCAAGTCAGCGGTGCATGAATTACCGGAGGGCGGCGGCAAGGTAGAGGGTTTCGATACCTACCTGAACATGCTCACCGAATACGTGAAACACGGCCAGGTGGGTCACCTTAAACCCAAGAGCGGCGAGGGAAATGCAACACTGGTGGGTGAAATCCTCTTGGAAATGGGCGTCATCGAGCCCGAGGAACTGGATCACGCGCTTCAAAAGCAATCCCAACCTATCGGCGAGATCCTGGCCGATATGGGATCGGTGCAACGGGAAGAATTGGACCAGGCCCTGAATGTTCAAAACGAACGCCGTGCCACGACCGCGGAATCCAATGTCAAGCGCCGGTCTTCCGCTCAGAACATTCGCGTGGACCTTTACAAGCTGGACGCCCTGATGAACCTGGTCGGCGAGCTGATCATTGCCGAGAACACCGTCACCCACAACCCCGACTTGGACGATTACGATCTGCCCAACTTCAAAAAGGCGGCTCTCCAACTCAACCGCATATCGCGTGAATTGCAGGACATATCCATGAGCCTGCGCATGGTGCCTATCGAGGCTACCTTCCACAAGATGGTGCGCGTGGTGCGTGATGTGTCGCAGAAGCAGGGCAAGCAGGTAGAGTTGGTGATGGAAGGCGAGGATACCGAAATCGACAAAAGCGTTGTCGAGAACCTGGCCAATCCCCTGTTGCACATCATTCGCAACGGCATCGACCACGGCATCGAGTCGCCGGCGGAACGCGAAGCCGCGGGCAAGGATCGCACCGGCATCATCAACCTGCGCGCCTTCCACGAGGGGGGTGAAGTCGTCATCGAGATCAAGGATGACGGCAAGGGCATCGATCATCAGAAGATCAAGAACAAAGCGATCGAACGCGGTCTGGTCCCTCACGATCACGAGTTCAAAAACGAAAGCGAGATTTTCAACCTCATCTTCGAGGCCGGCTTCTCCACCGCTGAACAGGTCACCGATATTTCGGGACGCGGCGTCGGTATGGATGTCGTCAAGAAGAATATCGACGCCATCAAGGGCCGCGTTCACATTTCAAGTAAACCGGGAAAGGGCACTAACTTCACCATTCGCATTCCGCTCACGCTGGCTATTATCGAGGGCATGTTGGTCCGGGTCGGCGTTCAGCTGTTTACGGTGCCGCTGCTGTCTATTCGCGAATCGATCAAGACCACCCACGACGCCATCTCCAAAACCATCGACGGCAGCGAGTTGGTGCGCATCCGCAAGGAATTGGTGCCCGTGATCCGGTTGCACAGTCTCTTCAACACCGCCTCCGATTTCGAGGATCTTACCGAGGGCATTCTCATCGTGGTCGAACACGATACGCGGAAATTCTGTCTGTTTGCCGATGAGATTTTGGGTCAGTACCAAACCGTGATCAAGGGTTTGGGCGGTTTCTTCGGCAATGTACGCGGCATTTCGGGAACCTCCATCCTCAGCAACGGGGATATCAGTTTGATTCTCGATATTCAGGGGTTGGTCGATAACTTCTTGAAGTTCGATTGGGAGCTTCCGGAAATCACAACTTAAGCCAGGAGTTGGTTGATGAACGATTCGAGTCATTTGGAACTACAAGAAGAGGACACTCAGGAAGGAAAATACCTCACCTTCATTCTGGGTAAGGAAGTCTACGGTCTGGAGATCAGGTACGTTACCGAGATCATCGGCATCCAGAAGATCACGCCTGTGCCGGACATGCCCGACTATGTGAAGGGTGTCATCAACTTACGCGGCAAGGTGATTCCCGTTATGGATGTCCGCCTGCGCTTTTCCATGGAGGCTCGCGAGTACGATGAGCGTACCTGTATCGTGGTCATCAACGCCAAGGAAACCATCGTGGGCCTGATCGTGGATACGGTCAAAGAGGTCCTGGAGATCCCCAAAAACCAGATTGAAGAGACCAACCAACTTCGTCGCGGCCACGGCAATCAGTTCATGCAGGGCCTGGGCAAGGTTGGCAATGAGGTGAAGATTCTGCTCAACGCGGAATCGCTGCTTTTCAAGGACGCGCGCCACCTACAGGCCGCCGGAGAATTGGAACTACAAGGGGAGAGCTGAGATGGCCGATATCAATGTTCCTCTCTTGCGCGACAGTTTTGCTGCGCTGGCCCCACGCGGCGCCGAATTGATTCATAGCTTTTATGAAACCCTGTTTCGGGATCATCCCGAGGTCAAGGCGATATTCGTCAATGTCGACATGTCCTTGCAAGAAAAACAATTGTTGGCCTCTCTGGTATTCCTGGTGGAAAACCTGGAAAATCCCGACCGTCTGATCCCCGCATTGAAGAACATGGGCAAACGGCATCAGAACTACGGCGTCGAGCCGGCTCACTACGATGTCGTTGCCCGTACCCTGGTCGCCGCCATGCGTGAATACGCCGGCAGCACATGGAATGAAGCCTTGGAAACGGCCTGGAACAACGCGCTCGGTTTTGTGGCCCGCACCTTCCTGGAAGGTTATGAAGAGCGTTCCAAAGAAAGTGGTAACAAGGAAGAAGAAGTTAAGGAGGCTGGAATGACGAACCAACAGGACAACGGCATCTTTGCCGGATTGTTCGCGGACCTGCCGACGGCTGCATTTGCGGTAGACGGCAGCGCCCGGGTTACCGCGTGGAACCGTGCCGCGGAAACGTTACTTGGAGTATCTTCCGATGAGATCGTTGGAAAGAAGGCTTGGAGCGCTTTTTATTCCAGGCGCCGCGCCACCCCGGTGGACGAGGCCCTGCGTGAGGGCGAGACCATCGAGCAGGAAGTGGAACTGGAATTGGACGACGGGACAGCCGGACTGTTGTTCAGGGTGGTTCCCCAATTGGACGAGGACGACGAACCCACCGGCGCGGTTGTCTCGGTGAGCCGGGTGTCCGGTACCGACGACAACCTGAAGTGGGCCTTGGAGGGCGCTTCCACCGCCGTCATTACGGTAGATCACGACCTGATCGTGACCTATGCCAACACGGCTGCTTTCGACCTCTTCCGCACTCATATCCGCTCTTTCCAAACCGCCTATCCCGGTTTTTCACCCGACAACCTGATCGGAACCCGCGTGGATATCCTCCATCAAAACCCCTCGCACTGGCGGCATATTCTCTCCGAACCCAACAATCTGCCCTACAAGGCCGATTTAAGCGTCGGGGAGTTGACTTTCGCCTTGAACGTAACCGGTTCCTTCAATGATAAGGGCGATTACGTCGGTGCCACAATGGAATGGCAAAACGTAACCGAGCAACGTGCCGGGGAACACGAGGCCGCCCTTTTGTCCTCTTCTATCGAGGGCGCGGGTGTTTCCATGATGACCGTGGATCGCGACCTGAGGATTACCTATATCAACCCCTCTTCCCTGCGTATGATCCGCGAGAACCTCTCGGCTTTCCAAATCGCCTTCCCCGGTTTCAACCCGGACGAATTGGTGGGCACCTGCGTGGACCGTTTCCACAAGAACCCCATGGTGCAACGCCGTATCCTGGACAATCCGGCCAATCTTCCCTACAAGGCCGACATCAACATCGGCCCGCTGATCTTTGAGCTGAATGTAAACGCTTTACGCGATAAAGACGGCAATTACATCGGCAACACCTTGGAATGGTACCAGGTCACCGAGCAGCGCGCCAAGGAAGACGAAGCAGCGCGCCTGACTTCGGCAGTCATGGGTTCCGCCACTGCACAAATGACCGTGGACCGCGATCTTATCATCACCACCATCAACCCGGCGGTACGGGAACTGATGGGCCGGCACCTGGAAACCTTCAAACGCGAATTCCCCGGCTTCAATCTCGAAGACCTGGTGGGGACTTGCGTGGATCGCTTCCATAAAAACCCCGCGCATCAACGCAACCTGCTCAGCGACCCCAACAACCTGCCCTATCAGGCCGATATCCACGTGGGCCCGCTCACCTTCTCGCTGAACGTCACCGCCATGCGCGACGGCGACGGCAACTATATCGGCAACAACCTGGAATGGGACGACGTCACGGAAGCACGCGCCAAGGCTACCCGCGTAACCGCCTTGGAATCGATGATCGAGAACGCCGCCACCAACCTGATGATGTGCGACAGGGACTTGAGGATCACCTACTGCAACCCCGCGGTGGTCAACCTGTTGACCACTTACCGGGCCAAGCTGGCCGAAACCTTCCCGGGTTTCGATCCCAGCCGCCTGGTCGGCGCCTGCATCGACGATTTCCATATCGACCCTGCTAAGCAAAGAAGCCTTCTCAGCGATCCCCGTAACCTGCCTCACAAGGCGGAAATCACCGTGGCCGGTCTGGAGTTCGGCCTCAATGCTACCGCGCTCTATGATGAAAACGGCGAGGTCATCGGTAACGCGGTCGAGTGGATCGACTATAACGATAGAGCGGTTTACCGCGACGAAGTCAACCTCGTCATTCAGGCAGCCACCGGCGGCGATTTAAAGAAACGCGGCAATCTGAGCTCGCTTTCCGATGCCTACCAACCCATGATGCAGGGTATCAACAACATTATCGACGCCATCGTGGCGCCCATCACGGAACTGAAGACCAGTTTGCAGGGCGTGTCGCACGGCGACCTGACCAGCTACGTATCGGGCTCCTACGAGGGTGATCACGCCGTCTTGAAGGAAGCGCTCAATCAAACCCTGGACGGCCTGAACGATATTCTGTCCGAGGTTCGTCAGGTTTCCAGCCAGGTGAATACCGGCGCCCGCCAGGTCTCCGATGCGTCGCAATCCCTGTCACAGGGCGCCACCGAGCAGGCCAGCGCCTTGGAGGAAATCACCGCTTCCATGACCGAGATGGCCGCCCAAACCAAACAAAACGCCGAGAACGCGACCCAGGCCAATCAACTGGCCGTTCAGTGCCGCAAGGGCGCCGAAAACGGCAACGAACAAATGCAGCAGATGTTGGTCAGCATGCGGGCCATCGACGAGTCCAGCTCCAATATTTCCAAGATCATCAAGGTGATCGACGAAATCGCCTTCCAAACCAACCTGCTGGCCTTGAACGCGGCGGTCGAAGCCGCCCGGGCCGGTGTACACGGTAAGGGATTTGCCGTAGTGGCCGAGGAAGTACGCAACCTGGCCGCGCGCAGCGCCAATGCCGCCAAGGAAACCACCCAGCTCATCGAGGAATCCATCCAGAAGGTGAACCAGGGCAGTAACATCGCGGGTAAAACCGCCGACGCGCTTAACGAAATCGTGCAGGGCATCGGCAAGGTAACCGATCTTGTTGCGGAGATCGCCGCGGCCAGTAACGAGCAGGCGCAGGGCATCGCTCAGGCCAACAAGGCGCTGGGCCAGATGGACCAGGTCACTCAGCAAAACACGGCCAACGCAGAGCAAAGCGCCGCGGCCAGCCAGGAGCTCAGCAGCCAGGCCAACAAGCTGATGGAGATGCTGACCCGGTTCACCCTCAAGGAGAAACAGCAGGTCGGCGGCCAGGGCGGGCTCCCCCCGGAAATGATGGCCGCCTTCCAACGCTTTATGGAGCAGCACGGTATGGGCGGTATGGCCGCCGGCGGCCTGGGCGCCCCCGGTATGGGCTCGGTCCCGGCGCCGCGACCCGCTCCGGCGCCGCAACCCATGAACATGGGCATGGGCATGAATATGGGTATGCCGGAACCCTCCGGTAACATCATGGACCATCCCGGCTCCAGCGTCGATCCCACGCAAATCATTTCGTTGGATGACGACGAATTCGGTAAATACTGATCCCTTTCAACGGCCTGGGCCCGACCGGGCTCAGGCCAGCCGAATCCGCACCAGTTTTTCCTTTTCTTCAAGCCGAAAAAGTTCGGCGGGCGCGTAACCGGAGCGTCGCGCCTGCCGAATGACTTCATCCGGGTCGATACCCTTCCGCCGCACCTTCGCCGCGATGTCGTCACCCATCAGGGCTTCCAAACGCTCTACCGAGGAAGCCGGGAAACGCAGACCCACCTTCTTTTGACCCGCCTCCAGCATCTCGATGTGCAGGTAGCGCGCCATGGTTTCAAAACGGCAGGCGCCGTCTTCCACGGCCGGCAGTTTTTGGGTCATCATATCGGCGGTATAGCGCTTCAACAGCGGTTCCAGTAACAATTGCCAGGAGACGGCTGCGTTCAACTTGCGCAGATAATAAAGCATGCCCTGGAAGCCGCGAATCAGGAAAACCAACGAGGCGGGTCCGCTCAGGCGGAAGTTCCAGCGATCCTCACCCAAAATATCGCCGATGCGTTCGCGCCGGTTCCAACTTCCCGAATCGAATTTCATGGGACTGAGAAAAGGTTCGAACAGCACCTGGCAAAGCGCGGGCAGCTTGGAACGGACGGGCGTCAGTAATTCCCGGTTGAAGCCCAGGGCGCAGAGAATTCGGAAGGGATCGCCCGCCTGCTTCCGGGTGGCCATGATGAGCCGTAACAATAAGAGACGTGTCTCACGATCGAAACGGGCCACGGAACCGTAATCGTAGAGCACGATTCGAACCCCCTCCCTACCGGCGCGAAAGCGGTAGTTGCCCTGATGCGGGTCCGCGTGAATGATGCCGTGTCGAAAGAACATATTGAGGAAGTGACCGACCAGGATCCGAGCCAATCGCTCCCGCGCCTCCAACGGCCAGGTAACGGCGGTTGAGAGCGGGAGCCCGGACTCCCATTCGGTGACCAACACATTGGCGGTGACCAACTCTTCCACACAGGCGGGCACCACCAGCGGGTCGTTATTGGCAATGCGGGCCGCATAGTCCTTCTGGTTGGCCATTTCGGTGTGATAGTCCAACTCTTCTTCCAGGTCGTTCAGAATCATGTCCCGGTAATTGTCGAAGTTGAAACCGGCGACGAAGTGTTGACTTGGTCTGCCAACCCATCCCAACACCTTGAGATCGTTCAACACGGCCTCCCGAATGCCGGGATAAGCCACTTTCACGGCCACTTCGCGACCATCCTGCAAGCGGCCCTTATGTACCTGGCCCAGTGATGCGGAAAGTCCTTCCGGCTCCAACTCAGCCAACACGAAATCCCAGGGTTTGCCCCATTCTCGACTCAAGGCAGCGGTCACTTCCCCGAAGCTCATGGCGCTGCCGTGTTCGGTCAAGGGCTCGAAGGTCTCGGCCTTGTCGGGGTCGCCGGACATGCTGAGGGTCTGCCCCAACTTCTGCGGCAACCCACGCAGACGTCCCATGCGCTCGGCCACATGTTGCCGCGCCCGGGCTCGAATCTCTTCATTATCACTCCCGGTCATTCGCCGCAGGTCCCGGGCCAGAAACGCACTCTCCCAAGCTCTGCCGAACGCCGATTTTCGCATGCCGCTTACCTCTAATCGATCATTTGTCCCATTGAACTAATCGCTCCGCGAAGGGAAGCATGGAAGAGAAGATGGACGTATGGATGTAGGCTTCGTGATGAAGAACCTCCTATCTTGAATATAGGAGGCGACGCCGCCTCTGAAATTTCAAGACAGGAGGCTCAACATATCCAAACTTAAAGATATGATGATTCAAAGAATGGCGATACGCAACTACATCCTCAACGATTCGGAGTTATGTTAACGCGGTCCGAGGCCTTGCCGCTCATTACATGTGCTCCCCGGATCAACTGGGAGAAGACGAGGGAATCGGCTATCTGTATCACCTCATTACTGATAAGGGGCTGAAAAACCAAACGATGCGTGGAAAAATAGCCGGTATCAGGTTTTTCTACAGCCCCAATGGTCCCGCAGGCGAAGGAGCCGAACAAATTCCGTGAGGAGCCGGCGCACTCCCGGATTAGTTCAACGCGCGTCTTTCCGAGGGGCGCAGTACCGTCCATGTCCAACCATAGGGCCTGCGCCCTCGGAAAAACACTCTGCATTGTCATCGGCTCATGCTCACGACCTTGAGGAGGCCCCGGCAGATCAGCACAACCGAATGGGTAACACCCCGGGAAGCACAGATGCATGCGGAATTGGAAAGACCATAAGCCGGCTCCTCCTCCTTTAATACTTACGGGGCAACACGGCGGGCAAAACCGTCGTGGGGTAGGGCCGTTGGACTCTTTCATGTTTTCATTCCGAGGAGCTCGTTCTATTTCAGGGAATCTTCGAGGTCGACGGGCTGCAGGAGCTGTCGGAATTTTAGCTGTTTTTCGTTCTTCCCAGATGTGTCTCAGGATTTTCGTACAAATTTTTACAGGCTTTCACGAAACACCGACAACAAGTCTCAAGTGCCTTATAAATATGACATTTAGCTAGATGCTTTTAGGCCTGGGACACATTGGCTGAAACATCGGCTATAAAGATCCTGGAACCCCGTTTCGATAAACTTTTTGACTGACCGGCCACCGCGCCGGATTCCTGACCCACGATCCCGGCATGCATTTCAATTCCCCGGAAAGGGTAGGCCTGAAGGCATTTTTCGCCGAGATCCGTTTCCAGTTTCAGACAGGTCTACCGGACAGAACCCCACCAACAACCCTTCGTCAGCAGCCGAAGTATCGGTGCGCGTTCGCCACCAACTTTCTGGGAGAAAGAGAGTGCTGATACCCGCGACATTCAAAGCAGAGATGCAAAAGGACTTTCCGGGCAACCCGATCGAGTTGCAAGCCGAGTTACGGCGTGCCCGTGAAGCCCTGGCCCGCGAATCCGCGCTCCGAAAAGAACGGGAAATCGAACTGAAAGAGGCAAGAGAGACCATCCTTCAAACCGATCGAGCCAGAAGTGAGTTTCTTTCCAGCCTCTCTCATGAGTTGAGAACACCGCTTAATATTGTACAGGGTTACACGGAATACCTTATCGAGGACACACCTAATCTAGATACTCAGGAGATTATCGAAAATCTACACCGAATTGCCGGCGGCAGCCGCGCCATGCTTGAAATGGTTACCGGAGCCGTGGATCTGGCCCGCATGGAGTGCGGCGCCCGTCACCTGTCTCCGGAGGAAGCCGACCTCTTCCTACTGGCCCGTTCCGTGATTGCGGAACTGGATGCCCGCCCCCTGGCCAACAAGGCGAGATTTCAACTTGTCAAGCCGGACTTCTATACGCACGTGAGAGTGGACACGGCCCTGATGACTCAGGTCATTCGGTTCCTTTTACGCCACATCATCAAAATCATACCCACGGGCGGCCTTATCAACTGCCGCTTCGTTCGCCGCAACGGCAATATGGTTCGCTTTCTTGCCGAACCGGACAGTGCGCTGGCCGAGGAAACCATCGCCGCGGTTCGCGCCAGGTTTAACGCCCAACCTACCGAACGCATTAAAGGCTTGGGGCTCTCGCTGTGTCGCGAGGTCATCCTTGCCCATCAGGGAAGCATTCAGGTAGACACCGCTCCAAATGGGAACACCGTCTATAGTTTCGATCTGCGTCTATCCACCGCCGCATAATCTATTTTTTGGGGGTTGGTCTCCGGGTCGCGTAAGCAACATTTTAAACGCAAGCTTACTTTCAGGGGGTTTGCTTACGCGGCCCGGAACCACATTCACAATACCGGCAACAGCCGGAGTGCCTTTCGAGAACATTCAGGGGGTTTGGCTGCCGGGTTATCGCGAAGTTTCTTTTTCTTACCACAACCCCTTCCGATAACCCGGCGCCGATTTCTTGACCACGGAGAACATTCATCTTGAAAAAGAGCTACAGCAAACCCGAAATGAAAGGACCCGACGCGGCAACTCGCTCCTTTGCCTGCTCCTCCGCCCAAGGTCCGGGCTCCTTTTTTCAACGGCAATCGATCATGGGCGCCGCCCGAACCAATTTGTTTACTGAAAAGGAAACAGGTTCCTCCGGTATGCTGGTGCGCGGTTCCGTTACCAATCATATCCTACGCGGTATCGGTTGCCGCGCACCCGCCGGGCGAACTGGCTTCGCGGCGGAACCAAAGCAATTTTAGGAGGTTGGTTGCCGGGCTCTTACAAAGAGTGACAACTCACGTTCCGGCGCCGCATTTTAAAAAATTATTCAGGGGGTTGGTTGCCGGGCCGTACGGTTTTCTGGGGAGTTATACCGCACGGTCCGGCGCCACATTTTCAAAATTATTCAGGGGGTTGGTTGCCGGGCCGTACGGTTTTCTGGGGAGTTATACCGTGCGGTCCGGCGCCACATTTTTCAGCCCGTGAGTAGAGTCCCCGGGAAAAAAAGATACCCCATTGTGCAAGCATGCGTAAAAAGAGTGTTAGACACCGTTCGGACGCTTGACATAAGCCGGCCGGGCTGTTTCGATAGCTATGGGGGGCAACACCTATTTTTTTCTTTGGGAGAACATACCGATGTCGTTTATGAAACGCATGCTGTCCAGTGTTGGAATCGGCTCCGCAAAAGTAGATACCGTTCTTTACGAATCCCAGTTTGTACCCGGTGAAGAGATCGAGGCCGTGGTCAAGATCAAAGCGGGAAAAGTAGAACAACAGATCGACGAGATTTACTTCTCACTCCACTGTAACTATCTGGTGGAAGGCGAAAACGACCATGAAGAACGCACCACCGTGCTCGAAAAGTACCATATGGGTGAATCCCTTAACCTTAGCCCCGGCGAGACCACGGAACTGCCCGTCAACCTCACCCTGCCCTACGATGTGCCCCTGAGTCTGGGTCGCTCCAAGGTTTGGATTCAAACCGGTCTTGACATCAAATCCGCTGTCGATCCCAGCGACCGCGATGTCATCGAAATCGTGCCCGATGAATTGATGGGCGGATTCTTCGGCGCGGTCGAAGCCCTGGGTTTCGAACTGGTCGATGCGGAATGCGAGGCTGTCCGTCCCGGCTTCAGCAACCGCCTGCCCTTTGTCCAAGAACTGGAGTTCAAGCCCACGCGCGGAGATTTTCGCGGTCGATTGGATGAGCTGGAAATCATCTACTTCCACCGCGGCAGTCACCTGGAGATTCGCATGGAAGTGGACCGCCGGGCTCGCGGCTTCTCCGGGTTCATGTCCGAAATGCTGGAGACCGACGAAACCCAGATTCGTTTCGAGGTCACCTCGGAAGATCTGAACGGCCTGGCTGACAACCTCTACGACCTGATCGACCGATATTGTTGATGAGTGCGCCCGGACGTTGTCCGGGCGCTTTCCTGCCCTTACGCGTCATTTGCTTATGCCGGCATTGCGGCGAGGTTGAGAATTTAGAATCGCTTGCACCAAGATGGCAATTTTCCGCCTGACTCCGTACTCTTTTCACTTCGCGAACCCCTATCCATGCCTGGATTACTACTTTTAACAATACGAACGGGCTGACACGGATATAATAGGTACACTATGCATTTGGAGCCTGGTATGTCCCGGGGGCCCGGTCAATCCACTTTCACCCTATCCATTTATTTGGCGGCGGTTTGCTGTCTGGGATGGGTTTCCCCGACCCTGGTTGCTCAAGACAACATCGCCTTCCGTCGCTATTCAGGCCTGGAAGGCCTTAGCCAGGGCAATGTAGAAGCTATCGTTCAAGGATCTCAAGGGTTCCTTTGGTTGGGGACGCGCGAGGGCCTGAACCGCTTTGACGGTTACGATTTCAAGGTGTTCCTGCACGATTCCGAGCGGCCGGACAGCATCTCGTCCAATTATATCAGCGCCCTGGCCGTGGACCGGGAAGGCGCACTTTGGGTAGGCACCCGCGGCGCCGGTCTCAATCGCATGGAACCTTCCTTTGCGGGCCGCTTTCAGTCATTCCGCCACGCCTTCGACGATCCCGTGTCGCTCAGCAACAATGAGGTCAACTGCCTGCTGGTAACGCGCGACGGCGACCTGTGGGTGGGCACCCGCGGCGGGCTGAACCGTATGGACCCGAAACGGCCGGGAAAATTCGAGGCATTCCTCTACCGGTCCGGCAATCCTCGCGGCCTGGGTTACAACTGGGTCAAATGTCTCTACCAGGATCAGCAAGAGCTGCTGTGGGTGGGCACTTTCGGCGGCGGGCTGTACCGGTGGGACGCGGACGGCGGATTTACCGCTTTCAGGCACAACCCGGATGATCCCGATTCCCTGCCCGATGACCGCGTCAACGTGGTCATGGAAGATCGACAGGGTCGGCTGTGGGTGGGCGGCTTCGGCGGGCTCTCCCTGCTGGATCGGGATTCGGGAACCTTCACCAATTACCCCATGCCGGGACCGGAGAGCAAACCGCTCGCCGTTACCTCGGCCGTTGAAGACCCAAGCGGCATGTTGTGGTTGGGTAGTTTCAGGCGCGGCATTGCCCGTCTGGACCCGGCTTCTCCCGATCGGGTTACCTTTTATTCAAACCACCGGCAGGACTCGCTCAGCTTGAGCTCAGACGACGTCACCGAACTGTACCGCGATCAATCCGGTATGATCTGGATCGGTACCGGCAGCGGAGGCGTCAACGCATTCGACACCACGCGTGAACGTTTCGAATGGTTCCGCGATCTCCCGGACAGCGAGACAGCCAACACCACGGCCGTTATGGAAACCCGGGACGAGGCGGTTTGGATCGGCATTTCAACCGGCGGATTGGCCCGTTATGATCGCAGAACAGGTTCATGGTCTTCCTGGCGCCAATCCAGAGGGGTCGAGGATTCGCTCAACAGCGATGCCGTTTACGCCTTACACCAGGATGAGGCCGGCCGGGTCTGGGTAGGCACCGATGAAGGCCTGGCGCAGTATAACGCGTCATCGAACGCCTTCACCCGCTTCCTTCCCGCCCCGGGTAGCGAAGACCGCTTGCCGCACAACCAGGTACGCGCCATTCGCGATGACGGCAAGGGCCGTTTGTGGGTGGGCACCGGCGGCGGACTGGCCCGAACCGATCCAACCAATCCCGGCCGTTTTGTCACCTTACGCCGGCAGTCGCGCAACCCGTCTTCACTGAGTGCAGACAGCGTGCAGGCGCTGCACCTGGACGCTCGGGGCAATCTGTGGGTGGGCACCACATCCGGCGTCAATCGGCTGCTGCCCGACGGGTCCGGCTTTATCCGCTACAGCCACACACCGGGCAATCCCTCCGGCCTCAGCCATGACCGGGTCTACGGTATCTACGACGACCCGAAACGCAAGGACAATTCCATCTGGATCGCTACGGGCGGCGGTCTCAATCGGCTGCAACCCGGCAATGACCAGATCCGCATCTACACCACCGCCGACGGCCTGCCCACGGACACCATCCTGGGCGTCACCGGAGATGACACCGGCAACTTGTGGTTGAGCACTCGTTTGGGCCTGGTGTCCTTCGATCCCAAACAGGAAAAGGTGAACATCTACAGCACGCACTCCGGCCTTCAGGGCCGGGTATTCAACGAGGGCGCCCTGTTTCGGGGCAAATCCGGGCGCCTGTATTTCGGCGGACCCAATGGTCTGAACGCCTTCTTCCCCGACCGTCTGGAAGTTCCCGCCTTCCCGCCGCCGGTAGCCTTGACCCACCTTGAAATCGATACACTGGAAATTCAACCCGGCGATCGGCCCGCCGGCCGGCCGAACGATCCGCCCTTTCTGACCGGGCCCGTCGAGGCCGGCGATTCGCTAACGTTGACCCATCGCGAGAATATCCTTTCACTTAGATTTACCGCGCTCGACTTCACCGCCCCGGAGCGGAACCGCTTCCGATTCCGCTTGGAAAACTTCGAATCCAGATGGCATGAAACCGATGCGGGTGAGCGCATCGCGACCTATACCAACCTGGATCACGGCACCTACACCTTCCGCTTGTCGGCAGTTAACCGTGACGGTGTTCCCAGCGATCAGGAGGTATCCTTCACGGTTCTGGTAAAACCGCCGCCCTGGAAGACCTGGTGGGCCTATCTGCTCTACGGCCTGGGCATTGCCGCCGTCATCGGCCTGTTGGTTTACACACAACGTCGCGAGCTGGCCGTGCGCGAGGAAGCCAACCGGAGGTTGGAGACCAAGGTGGCTGAGCGCACCGCCGAACTGGAGACCCGCAACGATCAGTTGGCTCATCGCAACGACGAATTGCAACTATTGGAGCGGATCGTAGAAATCATCAACCGACCCATCGATTTGGAAGAAGTCCTGCACACCATGCTGGAGCAAGGTCTGGCTTTGTTTCCCCAGGCGGAGAAGGGCGGTTTCCTGCGTTGGGATTCTTCCAACCGCGTTTTCAAGGTGGCCGCCTTCAAAGGCTATGACCTGACCATGCTGAAGAAATTGGAGTTCGGTTACGACGAATTGTTGGCGCGCTATTCCAGAGGCCGTCAACTGAGCCCCGGGATTCACGTCCTGCGCAAAGAGGATCGCATCTACGAGGATGAAAAACTGGCGGGGCTGCCCCAACCTGCCAGCATGCTGACCATCGCCATCCATATGGATAAGCGCATCGGCGGTTTCCTGCTGCTGGACAATTTCCAGGACCCCAACGCCTTCGACCAGATGGACATGGGCACTCTGGTCCGCTTCCGAGAACACGCCAAGGCCGCCATGGGCAAGGCCAATACCCTGAAGAACCTGGTTGCGGCTCAAGAAGAATTGTTCCAAACCGCGCACGCGGCCGGAATGGCGGAAACGGCGACCGAAGTGCTTCACAATGTGGGCAATATCCTCAACAGCGCCAAGACCTCCGGTTACCTGATCGAGGAAACCCTGCGCGAGGAGAAGTGGTGGACCCTGTTCAACGGCATCGTGAACCTGCTGGACGAACACGCCGAAGCGGTCATGACCTCGCCCAAAAAGCGTTCTACCCTTGTGGAAGGGTTGCGGCGCATCTTCAACGGCCTCACCGATCAGCGCAAGCGGTTGGATGAAGAAACCCGGCGGCTGCAAGAGGAGATCCACCGCATTGTCAGCGTACTGCGCGAGCAACAGGAATACGCCCGCAACCAGGAACGCGTGGTGGAGGTGACCGACCTCAACGAATTGATTCACGAAACCATTCAATCCAAGCGCTTGTTGCTGGCGGAAAAACGCATGACCCTGCACGAGGATCTCAACGACATACCGCTGGTCCAGTTGCAAAGGGCCAAATTCAAGCGCGTGCTCTATTACCTGCTCAACAACGCCGGAGAAGCCATCGAGGAATGCGGCGAAGATGCGGAAGGCCGGGTTTGGATCAAAACCTGGGAAGAGAACGGCGAGATCAGGGTGGAGTTGCGCGACAACGGCATCGGCATTCCGCTGCACCTGCAAGACCAGATCTTCGTGCACGGCTTCACCACGAAACGCGACTTCCGCGGTTTCGGCCTGCACTATTGCGCCAACACCATGAAGGAAATGTCGGGCGGTATCTCCATCGAATCCAAGGGTGAAGGAAAAGGCACCAGCGTGTTTCTATCCCTACCGCCGGCCCGTGTGCTCCAGAACTAGAGCCCCTTTTCCTTTTCTCCTCTTTCTCCTGGCATGGGTAACTTGTTGCCGGCTATAATGGCGCAACAAGGAGCCTCCATGACGAACAAAATTGAATTGATTGACTGGCACGAGCCTTTTGCCGAATTTCTGGAATTGTTGCTCAACCCGGTGGGCATTGAGGTTCTGTCCGAAGTACAGGTTATGAGCAAACCGCCGCGAGCGGACATCTTATTGTTGCGCAACGTTGGGCCGCATACGGAGGAACAGAGGCAACGACTGTGCGACGCCGTTCGAGACAGCGAGGCAAACCATATATTCGTCGAGTTTAAATACTCGCAGACCATAACCGAAGCCCACCTGATCAAGGCCCCCGCGTACGGTATCTTCTATCGCGAGTCGAAAAAAATAAAAACGTCCGAGGTGGATACCTTTATCGTCAGTTCGAAAACCCCTTCAAGTCAACTGATCGAAGATGCGGGTTACCGTTGGGCGGAGGAAGGAATCTTGAGATCCGAGATACCGGGATTCCGCATGGCGCCCATTATCTCGCTCAATGATCTACCCAACACGCCGCACAACCTGCTGTTCAAGGTGTTTGCGAGTAAGCTCAAGCAAAAGAAGCTCGCATTTGATAAAATAAAAGACAGAAAAGCCGACGTGATGATCGGCGAATTGAATGCGCTGATTATAGGTCTCCAGAAAATCATGCTCAGCAAGGAGTTCGAAATGGCGACTGAGACCATCACCAGTGAAGAGATCAAAAGAATCGGCATGGCTTATGCTAAACGCATGATGAAGGATTTTCCCGTGGAAGAGCGCCTGGAAGGCGTGCCGGTCAAAGAGCGGCTTAAAGGCGTGCCGGTCAAAGAGCGGCTCAAAGGCGTGCCGGTCAAAGAGCGGCTCAAAGGCGTGCCGGTCAAAGAGCGGCTTAAAGGCGTGCCGCTGGAGGAGCGCCTTGAAGACGTGTCGGACGAAGAACTTTTGGGATTATTGGAAGCCAGGAGAAAAGGCAGACCTAACCACTGAGCGGTTCGCTCAGGTCTGATTCGGGCATTTTCTCTCACCCGACAACCTGGAATCGGGGTTCAGGTCAGAACCCGAACCCCGCGTGGCCTGATTATTTGTTTCTGTCTTTCATCATTTGTTCGAAGGCCGCTTTGCGGGCCGCGAGGCTTTCGGCAAAAGCGGGGCGCGCGGACAGACGGTCCTTATACTCGCCGTAGTTCAGGACAGCGGCGGGATCCGGTTGGCCCAGGGCGGTCAGGATCTCGGAGGCCAGCCCGCACTGCCAGAAGACGGCGATGTCGGCATGGCTGAGACTGTCGCCGATTACGAAATTATCGAAGCTGACCGTGCGCGCGAGGGCTTTCATGGCCTTGTTCAGCTCGCCGCTCACTTCTTCAATGGTTTCCGGCGTAGTTTCCCTGCCCATGAAGGCGGCGCCCAGCAACTTGCGTGCGGCCCCGTCGATGTAGAGGTCGGTAAACTGATGGATCTGTTGCGCCCGACCCGCGTCCATAGAATCTGCAGGAACCAGGGACGGTTCGGGATAGGCTCGTTCCAGGTAGGCAATAATGGCTTGAGATTCGGGAAGGAATCGACCGTCGATTTCCAGTACGGGAATTTTTCCCATGGGACTCATGGCCAGGACGTTTTCATCCTGGGAGGGCATCAGCATGACTTCTTCAAAGGCAACGCCCTTTTCCAACAGGGCCGTTTTGGCGACGTTACAGTAGTTGCTAATAGGTAAACCGTGCAGTTTCAAACTCATGGAACACTCCTTTTGATTGCCGGTCTTAATGCTGAATCAGTCTGCACCTGCATTGTCTCCCATTCGGTGCCTGCAGCCAAGCGGAACCTGATTTTGACGGTGAGACTTCTTGCACCTTTCGCCACGGGGGGATCGACTTTTTAGGAGCGGATCTTAACTGATCCGTGTGACGCAAAGGGAAAAAAGGGGCGCCTCGGTATCACCATGCCGGGGCGTTGCCTTTTTCGGGGCCATTATGGTGTGATTAAGGGAGCAGGAGGTTCCCATGTCCCGAGATCCCTACCGGTTCAGAGATCTGGCCCTCGGCGATATCGGCTTGTTGACCCGAAGGCACGCCCTGATTTACGCGCAAGAATTCGGCTGGGACCAGAGTTTCGAGGTAGCTGCCTCACGAGCCCTGTGTGATTTCTGGGAGAATCGCGATCCCAAACGCCAGAGAGCCTGGATTGCCGAGCGAGACGACAAGGTGGCCGGCTGTATCTTCCTCTACCGGGAGACCGACGCCATGAGCCGCCTGCGCATGCTGCTGGTGGAGCCGGAAGCGCGCGGCAGCGGTTTGGGCGGGCGTCTGGTCGAAGCGTGCATGAACTTCGCCCGTGAGGCGGGTTACCGACAGATGCGCCTGTGGACCTGCAATATGCTGCAAGGTGCAAGGCGACTTTACCAACGGGCCGGCTTCCGACAGACCGAAAGCGAAACCCTGCACCGGTTCGGGGTGGACATGATCGGCGAAATCTGGGTTTGCGATTTATAAATCGCCTTCCAGCCCGAATCGCCCCCCGGCCATCTTCCGACATCGGCAAGGGATGTCGGCAAATTTGCCTGTCTCGGCGCGGTTTCGACCGGTCACCATGCCAAGATGAACCAAGATGATCATTCTGATTGTCGTACCCCGGGTTTATGTTAAAATATCCAGCTTGTTTGGAAACAAGCGGTGTACGCCCACGTTTAGCTATTTTTCAATTTTTGGGTCACGGCGTCACAGATAGGATTTCTAACATCGAGACAGGAGACCGTTTATGTCTTTTATCTTCTCATCGGAGTCGGTAACCGAGGGACACCCCGATAAAATTGCCGACCAGATCAGCGATGCCGTTTTGGATGCGGCCCTCAGCAAGGACCCCAACAGCCGGGTTGCTTGCGAAACCTTTTTGACCACCGGTCTGGTATTGGTCGGCGGCGAGATTACCACCGACACCTACATCGATATTGCCAACCTGGCTCGCGGCGTGATCCGCGACATCGGTTATGTCCATTCCGACATGGGTTTCGACGCCAATTCCTGTAGCGTAATGGTCGCCCTGGACCAACAGTCTCCCGATATTGCCCTGGGTGTGGATCGCCTGGGCGCCGGCGACCAAGGCCTGATGTTCGGCTTTGCCTGTGACGAAACCGAGGAACTGATGCCCCTGCCTATCATGCTCGCCCATAAGTTGACGCGCCGCCTGACGGAAGTTCGCAAAAACGGCCCGCTGAACTACCTGCGCGCCGACGGCAAAGCTCAGATTTCCATTCGCTATGAAGACGGTCGCCCAATTTCCGTGGAAACCGTGGTTATCTCCAGTCAGCACGAGGAATCCGTCACCCTGGAGCAATTGCGCCATGACGTTATGGAACATGTCGTCAAAGAGGTTATCCCCGCGAACATGTTGCACGATGACACCGTATACCATATCAATCCAACGGGCCGCTTCGTTATCGGCGGTCCCATGGGGGACGCCGGTCTGACCGGCCGCAAGATTATTGTAGACACCTACGGCGGTTACGCCAGACACGGCGGCGGCGCCTTCTCCGGAAAAGACTCTACCAAGGTGGACCGCTCTGCAGCTTACGCTTCCCGACACGTCGCCAAGAATATCGTCGCAGCCGGTTTGGCGAGCAAGTGCGAGATTCAGCTCGCTTACGCCATCGGCATCGTTGACCCGGTTTCCATTCACGTGGATACCTACGGCACCGGCAAAATCAGCGACGGGGAACTGGTGGGTATGGTACGCCGGAATTGGGACCTTTCACCCCGCGGCATCATTGAACAATTCGGCCTGCGCCGGCCGATTTTCAGACCCACGGCCGCCTACGGCCACTTCGGTCGCGGCGAATTCCCTTGGGAACTGGCCGATATGGTCGATAAACTTTCCTAAGTCGACACTCTAGAGTAAACGAAGGTGAGGTTTTACTTATGACAACAAAGACCACGGACTACAAGGTCGCCGATATTTCTCTCGCGGACTTCGGCCGCCGGGAAATCGAAATTGCTGAAAAGGAAATGCCCGGCTTGATGGCTCTCCGCGCCAAATACGGTGAGAGCAAGCCGCTAACCGGAGCCCGCATCGCGGGTTGCTTGCACATGACCGTTCAAACCGCGGTACTGATGGAAACCCTGGTAGAACTGGGCGCGGAGTTGCGTTGGTCCTCTTGCAACATCTTCTCCACCCAGGATCACGCGGCCGCGGCCATGGCTGCCGCCGGAATCCCCACCTTCGCATGGAAGGGCGAAACCGATGAAGAATACGACTGGTGCATCGAGCAGACCCTTTACTGGCCGGACGGCAAGCCGCTGAACATGATCCTGGACGACGGCGGTGACCTGACCGCGATCGTGCACCAAAAGCATCCCGAAATCCTGGAAAGCTGCAAGGGCATCACCGAGGAAACCACCACGGGCGTACACCGCCTCTACCAGATGCACGAGCGCGGGGAACTGGAAGTGCCCGCCATCAATGTCAACGACTCCGTCACCAAGTCCAAGTTCGACAATCTCTACGGCTGCCGTGAGTCCCTGGCCGACGGTATCAAGCGCGCCACCGACGTCATGGTTGCCGGCAAGCTGGTCTTGATTGCCGGTTACGGCGACGTGGGCAAGGGCTGCGCCCAAGCCATGCGCAACTTCGGCGCCCGCGTGGTGGTTACCGAAATCGATCCCATCTGCGCCCTGCAAGCCTGCATGGAAGGTTTCGAAGTCGTGACCATGGAAGACGTGGCCGCAAAGGCCGATATCTTCGTCACCGCCACCGGTTGCAAAGACGTCATCACCGGCGCCCACCTGGACGTCATGAAAGACAACGCCATCGTGTGCAACATCGGCCACTTCGATTCCGAAATCGAGGTCGCCTACCTGGTCAACCGCGACGACATCGAGGAAATCGAAATCAAGCCCCAGGTAGACAAGTTCGTCTATCCTGACGGCAAGAGCATCATCGTCCTGGCCCGCGGTCGCCTGGTTAACCTGGGCTGCGCTACCGGCCATCCCTCCTTCGTCATGAGCAACAGTTTCTCCAACCAGGTCCTGGCTCAAATCGCCATTTGGACCGAACCCGAGAAATACCCGCTGGGCGTGCACGTGCTGCCCAAGAGCCTGGACGAGGAAGTGGCCGCCTTGCACCTGGAACAGTTGGGCGCCAAGCTTACCTACCTGAGCCAGGACCAGGCGGACTACCTGGGCATCCACAAGGAAGGCCCTTTCAAACCGGAACTCTACCGGTACTGATCCGGGAAAATATTGCCAACCGGGGCCGGCTTTGCTTGAGCCGGCCTTTTTTCGTTTGGAGAACAGGTTTTGAAACTCTTCCTGGTAACCACGGAGACCAGCGGCGACCTGTTGGCGGGGAGCATGCTGGCCGAATTACAGAAGACCATGCCCGATCTCTCGGCGACCGGCGTCGGCGGCGATCGCTGCCTGCAAGCCGGCATGCAGCCGCTCTACAGCGTGCGCGACTTCAACGTGATGGGCCTGGTCGAGGTCTTGTCCCAGTTGAAACGACTGCGGGGCATCTTCGACGAATTGGTCACCTATCTGGAAAAAGAACGGGCCGATGTACTGGTGCTGGTGGACGCGCCGGACTTCAACCTGCGTTTTGCCAAGGCTGTTCGCCACTTGGGCATCCCCATCATCTATTACGTATCGCCGCAGGTCTGGGCCTGGCGCAAGGGCCGCGCGCGTCAGATCGCCGACCTGGTGGATCACATGATGGTGTTGTTCGATTTCGAAACCGAAATTTATGAAGGGCTGGGCCTGAAAACCACCTGGGTCGGTCACCCGCTGGTGGACGAGTTACGCGACTTCGGCAAACCTGAGGACTTCGCCGCGGCGCACGGCCTGGATCCCGCAAAGCCCCTGGTAGCTCTGGCCCCCGGTTCGCGCGGCAGCGTGGTGGGCAAACTCTTGCCGGTTATGGCGGAGGTGGCCCGGCAGCGCTCGGACCGCTATCAATTCGCCGTCCCGCTGGCTTCGACCATCGACCGCGAGGACGTGCTCCGCATTTTAGACAATGACCGGGTGGCCGTTATTCCGGGCGGCATGCGCGCCTTGATGTCGCATGCCCACGCCGCGATCGTTGCCTCCGGCACCGGCACCCTGGAAACCGGACTCTTGAAAACACCCATGATCATGGGTTACCGGCTCAAACGTTTGAGCTACCTGATGGGCAAGATGTTGGTCGACCTGCCCCATGTGGCCCTGGTCAATATCGTGTTGAACAAGGGTGTTGTGCCGGAACTCATCCAAAAAGATTTCCGGCCCGAAAAAATCATCCCCATGTTAGACGAACTTGTGAACGACGGTCCCATGCGTTCCCAAATGCTGGCTGAGTTTGCTAGACTTGAGGAAATTCTGGGCGGCAGCGGCGCGAGTCGGCGCGCGGCACAAGTGGTCAGGGGCTATTTTTGAAGAATCTTCTCGCGTTTCTGAAGCCGTATAAAATTCAATTCATCTTCGCGGCGTTGCTCCTGTGTATTTCAGCCGTCCTGAATTCCGCCATGGTGGGCCTGGTGGCTCCGCTCATGGACAGCGTTTTGACCGATATTCCCTCTACCGGCGAGAGCCGGGTGGAAGAGTTGTTCGACTACCAGGAAAAAATCGAATCGGTGGTCGAGGGCCTGGAAAAGATCGGCATCCATATCGAGGAGCCGCCCACCGTAGAGGGCGTCGGTCAGTTGATGAGCCCCGTTGCCTGGGGTGTCTTCGTGTTCATCATCTTCACTTTACAGGCGATTTTCGAGTACCTGGGCGTCTTTACCATGAACCGCATCGGCCTGAAGGTGGTGGTGGGCCTCCGCCAGGACCTGATCGACAAGGTGATGAGCCTGTCGTTGGGGTTTTTCAAGCGCTTCGATACCGGCGAAATCATTTCGCGTATCAGTTCCGATGTGATGCGCGTGCAAAACGCCATCTCCATGCGCCTGGGCGAAATCGTCAAAGAAGGCGCCAAGTCCATTGCCTTCCTTATCCTGGCTTTTCTCATGAACTGGAAGCTGTCGTTGTTTCTGTTCGTGTTATTGCCCGTGGTGGGGATTCCCATCTCGATTATTACGCGCAAGATTCGCAAGAACGCCATGCACTCGCAAAACTATCTGGGCAGCCTGACCGGCCACCTTAAGGAAGTGCTGGTGGGCATTCGCATCGTCAAGGGTTTTCAAAAGGAAAAGTTCGAATCGGAGCGCCTGCAACGGCAGAACGACTCCTTCTTCCGTTACGCCCTGCGCGAGGTCCGCATTGTGGCCCTGACCGCCCCCGTGATGAGCATGATCGGCATGTCCATCATACTCACCTTCGTGTGGTACGGCGCTACCATGGTTCAAAGCGGCGAGATGGGCGGCGGCGACCTGCTGACCTACGTCTTGTTCGTCTATTCCCTGTACCAGCCCATCAAGCGCATCGCCCGCAGCAATACCGAGGTGCAGCAGGCGGTAGGCGTCCTGCCTCGCATCGAACAGGTCATGAACTGGCAAAACGAAATCACCGATCCGCCCCAGCCGCAACGCTTCGACGGGTTCCCCGCCATTCGGGAGATCCGCTTCGAGGGCGCCCATTTCAACTACGGCGATGCGCCGGTGCTTCAAGATATACAACTGGCAGTGCCGGCCGGCAAGGTGGTTGCGCTGGTGGGCCCTTCCGGCAGCGGCAAGTCGACCCTGGTCAACCTGTTGCCGCGCTTCTACGATGTGACCGGGGGCGCGGTGACCATCAACGGCTTGGACCTGCGCCGCATGTCCCGCAAGGACCTGCGCGGCCTGATCGGTGTCGTCACCCAGGACACCATCCTTTTCAACGATACCGTACACAACAATATCGCCTACGGCATGAACAATATTCCCCGCGAACGGGTGGCCGAGGTGGCGCGACAAGCCTTTGCCGATACCTTTATTCAAGAACTGCCGCAAGGTTATGACACGCTGATCGGTGAATCCGGTGGTAAACTTTCAGGTGGTCAGCGTCAACGTATTTCCATTGCTCGCGCCATCTTGAAGGACGCGCCGGTGCTGGTGCTGGACGAGGCAACCTCGGCCCTGGACACCGAATCCGAGCGCGAGGTGCAACTGGCCCTGGAAAACCTGATGAAGTCCAAAACCACTTTCGTGATCGCCCACAGGCTGTCCACCATCCGCAAGGCCGACGAAATCATCGTGTTGCACGAGGGTCGCATTGTGGAGCGGGGTTCCCACGGCGCGTTGATGGAAAACAAAGGCATGTACCACCGCCTGGTCCGCATGCAAGAGGAGGGAATCGATGCTCTATAGTATGACCGGTTACGGTGAGGCCGTCCATGACGACGAACGCATGCGCGTGGGTTTCCGCGTGCGCACGGTCAATAACAAGGGCCTGGATATCGCGGTCAAACTGCCCTTCGACCTTATGTACATGGAGGCGCGCCTGCGCGGCATCATCAAGAACCGGCTCTACCGCGGCCGCGTGGACGTGTTCAGCGAGATCGAAATCCGCGACGAGACTATCGTTCCGCCCGCGCCGGTCAACATGGCCAAGCTGACTCAGATCATGCAAATGGCGGCCCAGATGAAGGAACGCGGCGTCAGCGGCGATTTGGACATCAACACCCTGATCCGCCTGCCGGATATGACCACCGCCCAGCGCGTCGGCTTCCAACTTCCCGAGGAACTGGAAAACCTGGTGGCGGACATGCTCAACAAGGCAATCGACCGCTTGGAAGAAAGCCGCCTGCGCGAGGGCGGCAAGCTGATGAAGGATTTCGTCAAACGCGTCGGCAAGGCCCGCGAGCAGGTGCTGGAATTGGAGAAGATGACCCTGGAGCGCCAGCAGGAGCTGCGTGATACCATCGAAAAACGCGTGAAAATACTGATGGACGATACCCAACTGGACCCCTCGCGCCTGATGCAGGAAGTGGTCTACCAGGCCGATCGCCTGGACATCAGCGAAGAAATCACCCGCATGAAAGCCCACCTCAGCACCTTCGAGACCCTGATCAATTCGGACAAGCGGCCCCTGGGCAAGGAACTGGATTTCCTGACCCAGGAGAACATGCGTGAGTCGACGACCATCGGCAATAAGGCCAAAAACGAATGGATCGCGGGTTACGTGGTCAAGTTCAAGACCGGCTTCGAAAAGATCCGCGAACAGTTGCAGAATATTGAATAGCGCCGGGATGTGACTAAGAACCGGGCGCGACCTGTTTTATTTCTTATGCAAGGGCCAGGAGTTGATCTACAAAACCCTGGGTCTCTTTGCCCTCGGGAATTTCCAGGATGTCCTCGATCTTCATCATCTTGAACTTGATCTTGTCCTTGGCGTGCATGTTTTGGGAGCAAACCACCACGCGGGCGCTGCCCATGGCGCCCATGTTCTCGATCTTTTCCAGCACTTCGAAGATGCTGCGGCCCTTGAATTCGGTGCCGCACAGCATCAAGGTGGGCTTCTCTTCCGACAGGGTTTTGATGATGCCGACGGGCGTGTTGCCCGGCAGTAACTTGATGGGGCTGTCGTTGGTTTGCAGGAAGTCGAGCGTTTCCATCAGTTCGGGGCCGATGACCAGGGCTTTTTTGGTCGCCGGGGCTGCCGCTTGGGCCGCGGGCGGTGCGGGTGCTCCGGTCGGTGGGGACGGCGCGCCGGATGCGCCGGAAGGAGCGGGTGCGCCGCCGCGTGACGGAGCCGCGACACCGGCGCCGGGACCGCCGGATTGGGCATCCAGTTCCTGGCGGCGTTTCAGCGACCGGCGGGTGGGCTTGAAGTCCAGCAGCCTGGGCTCCACGAAACGCTGGATCATGGCCTGGTGCTGCTTCGACAGCTTGTAGAAGGAAATGGCCAGAATCCACTTGTTATCTCTGTGCACGCGATGCGCGGTGCCCATGGTTTCAATCAACGGGCAGCCCGGCACCCTGTTGATCTTGACCATCGCCAGGCGCGTGCCCTTGACGTAAAGATTGGGATTGGGCGGCATCTCCTTCTCATTGGCCAGGTTCATGGCCTTCTCGATCGTCAGGCTCATACCGTCGATACTGATATCCCTGGCCATGCCGAAGACGCCCTTGCCGGAACCCAAACCCTCCAGAATAGTAACCTTGACCTGTTCGCGGGGGGAAAAGTTGGTGCGCTGGTTGGCGCGCCGTTCCGCGTGGCGGATCTGCTTGGGAATCAGAAGGTAGGGCTTTTCCTTGATCAGGGCGAATTTGGTTTTAAACGTCCACCAGGTCTTGTCCATGGGGAAACCCGCGGAAATATCCGCCCCGTGGGGAATCCGCATGGAAGAGCTCTGCTGAATGCGCATCACGCCGTTTTTGGCTTCCAGCAGCAGTATATCCGTCTCATAGGCCTTCTTGTTGTGGTAAAAGGTGACCGATACGCGGCGGCGAAAGACTTCATCCAAATAGCCCAGCACCTCGTCTTCTTCGGTGATGGTAAAGCTGCCGGACGCCTTATTCGATTTTTTCTTGGAAAACAATGCCACGTTATTTGCCCCACGGTTTTGTGCTGGTGGTTCTCATCTCTCCCATCGTAGGATTAAGGAATTAACTTTAATAAACACCAATACTTTTGCATGTTTTTTAAAGCATTTCAATATACATCTTGGAATTTTTATAGTAATGAAAATCTTAACCACTGAAGAAAGCGGCCGAAATAAATCGAAAATCTACGGGTCGATCTACATATCGACCGGCTCGGTGCTGTCCATCATGTCGCGGATCCCCTTGCGGCACTCAGCGGCAAGCCGTTGATCGGGCTGGGTTTCCAGGATGCGTTGAATGTGACGGTAATCACGCAGAGCCCTGGTGCAATCGCCCATGCCGTACTGGAAGATCTGGGCGCGTTGCAGGTACAGATCCAGTTGGTCCGGCGCCACGTGAATACCGCGCTCCAAATAGGCCACGGCGCGGGCAAGGTCGTTGATTAACAGGGCCTCACGCGCTTTTCGACAGTAGGGCCGAACCAGTTCCTCGGGGCATAGATCTTTTTGACGACGAAATAAACGGGCCAACATGTAAAACTATCCTACACGACTCTGAATACCTCACTAATTCTACTATCACCCAAGGTTACGGTCAAATGGTGTCTTAAGCAATTCACGCACTTGCATTCACCGCCTCATCATGCCAAAGTGAGGGGCGCGTGATACTATTCGCCGGAGGTTGGAACCCTTTGGGCAGCGGTTCAGTAGTTCGTTATGAATATAAAGACGACTTCGATTGGATCAGGGTTGTAGATGTCTTCCCCCAAACCCACCGCTACCTCTATTTCGAGGAAAGTATTCAAGGCGCCATCAACCTGGCCGACCACCGCCTGCCGGTTTTCGAATACATCGGCCTCATGGCGAGCGGCGCCCGCGCCCTTTTGGACTCCCCGTCCAAGGTCTTGCTGGGCGGTCTGGGCAGTTGCGCCCTGTTGCATGCCGTCGCCCGCGCCTGGCCTCGCGCCCGCACCATCACGGTAGAATCCGACAGCAGGGTCTATGAACTGGCCAAACAGTTCTTCCGTCTGGACCCCCGAGCCAAGGTTTTGATCGGCGACATCCGCGGCCGCCTGGAGGCGAGCCGCAAGCTGAATGCCTTCGACCTGGCTTTGATGGACTGCTACAACGCACACTCCATCCCACCGCGCCTCACCAGTCTGGAATTCATGCGCATCCTCTTTGGTAAAATATCGCCCGGCGCCGTCATGGTTTGTAACTTCTGGGACGCTACCTGCAACGAGATTTGCGGCGACATGCTGCGCACCATCCTGGAAGTTTTCGGCGAGATCGCCCTGCTGGACTGCCAGGACGAAAAAAACCTGGTGGTCTTCGCCCGCAAGCCGCCGCACACTGCCTGGCCGTCTATGCACCATTTCAAGGGCAAGCCCTACCCGTTTCAGGTGGTCAAGCTCAACGAGCCCGGCGACTGGCCGGAGTACATGCAAGAATCCGAAATCATGCGCGACGAGAACCTGGGCGAGTTCTTCGACGGCGTGGGTATGGTGATATAAAAGCTGTCATTCATTCGTCGATTCGACATACCGAGACACTGAAATCCAGTTGTGATTGTTTGTGTCGATAAATCGAGGATCAAAAAATCCGTTCTAATTCCTCGATCCGAATAAGTCGGGAGCAAAGAATCAGTTCTCATTCTTTGCTCCTGACTTTTCCGGGTCAAGGAATGAGAACGGATTCTTTGCTCCTCGATTATCAAGAACAACGAATGACAACTGGAAACGAGGCTCCGGACCTCCCTCTTCCTCAACCAAACATCCCAAAATTTCGTTTCGGCCGCTTATTCTTTCAGGGTTCGACAGTTCTTGCCTTGATCGCAGGGTGGGTTTCTTCTTGCCCTGCTGATTCAGGTTAAGAGCATAACCAATCAGTCACCTATTGAGACCGGTCTGTTGGATCTCGGCCGCTCTCTTTACAGTGAGAAACTTGCGAGCTTGGAGATCTTGGGTAAACCAGGGCTATATGTACGAAAAATCAACGATTGATATTGGAAATGCTCATAAACGACCCAAAGTGATGGTGCATCACCCCTTGAACCCGAAACAAGGGCTCGAATCAAGGGTGATCAAACGGCGCAAGGCCGATCATGTTAGAGGCCGAGGACGGCACCCGGATCGGGGTTCCATGGTGGATGGTCGATGATCCGGCTTGTCTCGATGTTAGAGAGGCAACAGAACCGTATTGCTCACCGGACGCCCTGATCGCTCTCTCGGTTGGCAGTAATGTTTATCACCGTCGTTCTGCAACCGATCGGTGCACCGGTGGCCGTGGGCCCGATGGCTCTGATCGACGTTGCCAGAAGGCGCTGTTTGGAAAGCGTCTTTCAGCCGCGTAAACGGCTGTTCGTTGCCGACAGTATTGGTCCCACGCGATCTGTAGGGTGTCCGCGTAATCACGAAGCGGGGCCGGGTTATCTTCAGTGAGCGCGGCGGCAATGTGTGCGGCCTTGTTGCCGGACCACAGGGCGGTCGTGATGCCGTGCGAGGACAGCGGATCGAAAGCCATGGCCGCATCGCCCGCCGCAACCCAGCCGGGTCCGCCCACATCGATCGCGCGCAAACTGCCCGCCTCGGTGATGCGCGGACAGCCCGTCACCGCAAAACCGGCTGTTTGGATGCGGCGCAGGGTGTCCGGTCCGGTTTGAACCAGATCTCGCCACGCCGTCGGATCCCTGGTCAGATCGCGCGGGGCCAGGTCGGCATCCGTGAAATAGGCGACGCAGAGGCGATCGTCGGGTAAGAGAGAGGAGTACCACCAACCGTTCGTCACCGCTTCGGTCATGACGGCCGGGGTGGGTTGGATATCCGGTTCGACCTGTTCCAGGAAAGCGTAGACCGCAATCAATTGGTCCAGGCGTTCCCGTTTCGTTTGGGTGCGGGCGACCACGCCGGACCGGCCGCTACAATCGATCACCGCCTCGGCATTGAGTGTGCGACCGTCGCGCAGATGCAGTTCACGGCCCTCATCCGCAACCCGGTGGACGTGGCCCGTGATGCGTTCATGGGCCGTTGCCTGATGCCACAACATGGCCGTGAAGCGCCTGCGGTCCAGCAACGTGCCCGCGGGCCCGTAGCGGGCTTGGCGCTGCTCGGCCGTGCGACCGGTGCCCCAGTTCGAGAATGTGGTGTGCAACGGGGGAAAGGCACAGGCCTTGAAAGCGTCCCAGACACCCAATTCCTGCAGCACGGGATTGGCGGAAGCCGACAAAGTTTCGCCGATGCGGTCTTCGCCCGTGTCTTCAGGGGCAATAACCACGGCATCGCGGTTTAGGGACTGAAGGGTGATCGCGGCGGCGGCAGCCGCGATGCCGCCGCCGACAATCAGGATGGGGCTTGTCATCTTATTCGGGCGGCGGCCAGTTGGGATTGGTGTTGTAGATCAGGTCCATGGTGCCCCGCTCTACTTCCACATATATGACCGGGGGAATCCAGAAGTTGAGAAGGATTTCCTTTTGCTCCTGTCTGCTCTTGCCTTCCAACATGGCTATCACTTCTTTGGGCGGTTCGGGACCGCGACGCGCCACCACAAAGCCCATTTCACCCCACAGTTGCACCATATTGTTCAGGCCGTCGCTGTAGCTTGCTTCCGCATGGTAGCCCAGACCCGCCACGCCGCGAGACCAGGGCACCCGGTTCTGGTAGAACTTGATGCGTTCCATGTAGGGTCTGTCGGTGTCCATGAGAATCTTATAAAAGGCTTCCGGGATCACATCGATCGGCAACAGGGCGGGCCACCAGGTGATGGTGGGGAAATCCTTGGCCGTGTTGACGTACTGGCACGAGAAGGCGTCGGGCTGCCAGGGAAGGCCCATCCAACGCGAAAGGTCGCCGGGCATTTGCGGGCCGATGGCGGGCGGGGTTCCCTCGAAGCCGCAGAAGACTTTTGCAGCGGTTAGTTGCGGACCGAAATCCTGTAACAGACCGTCGCGACCCTTACCTTGGGTATCCAACTTGATGCGGTAGGGTTTTTTATTTTCGTAGGTATCGACCATCTGCATGTACCAGGTGAGTTCCACGCCGGGATGGAAGCCGGTGCCGGAGCAGGGCTCCAGGGCGGCCCGTGTCAGCGCCGTGGGCTGCTCTGCCAGAGGAACTTCTTCCAGGTTATTCGGCATGCCTTTGCCCTTCATCTGCTCCCAGTCATCGATAAAATAACCATTCGCCCAATTCTGAAGGTTATCGTACAAATACGGCGGCACCATGTAGTAGTGGTTGGCGGCATTGTCGTAGTTGACGCCGCCTCCCAACAGGAAAGGCATCAAGGGCCGGGTGGGTTGGGGCTGATCGTCCTGCTGATCCTCGAAGGGACATTCGGTTTCCATCAGCGTGGGGTTGGGACCGTTGATCTGTTTGAAGATACCCATGCGGAAGGGTCCGTTCTCCCTACTGGGATCGGCTAACCTGGCGATGTAGGCCGGATCATTGAAGTTGCCCACATCTGCCCAGCCCTGACGCAGGTTGGCTGCATTGGTCAACCAGTCCATCAGGCCCAGGCGATGGAAGAAGGGATAGATGTCTTTGGTGAAGCTGAGTTTTTCGGGCGGTTTTACCAGCTTTTTCAGCAACATCACCTGATAGGCCTGATCGTAGAGGGATACGACGGGCGGAATTTCAGGTGCAAAGTTGGGACCGCAGCAGGCGATCCAAGCATGATCGATCTGACTCGCGCTCCAGGATTGGTTTCCTTCAGTCATCGTGATCTCGGCCTGGACCCAGCCGTCGCACCAGTCGTCATACCAACCGTCGTTATCGGTGAAGTTGGTGATGTTCTGTTCGTTGGTTATAGCGGCGGATATGCCGTCCGCGGGGAAGACCATCAGGTGACCGGCGTCGTCCATTTTGAGTTCGCCCAGCTTTACATCTACCGTGGGGTGGTTGCCGACAGGGCGACTCTGCTTGAACCTCCCCCAGAACTGACCGACCATGGGCTGGTCGCGCTTGTCCTTGTCCACCCACTGCCGGCCGGGATCGATGATCAGTTTTTTACGGTCTTCATCGGTGACTGCATCGTTGCGGCGTTGGGTTGGAATGGGCGGGGCGCCTCCTCTCAGGTTCAGCGGGTTGGTGAAGCCGTACCAGGCGGCTTTGGCGTTGGCCACGTGGACGGTCCATTTGATATTTTTTACATCGCTGTCTTCCAGGGTGAACTGTCGAACCACGTTTCCTTGCGCATCGAAACCAAAGAGGTAGAACCGCTGTACCTGCTTTTTGATGTCGCCGTTGTCGTCCTTCATGCGGATATTGCCTTTTTTGTCGGTTAACAGGTGATAGGCATCGTTGACCGTGCCGGGAACCTCAGGAGCCAGGAAGTAACCGTCCTTGCTGTTTCCCACGCGGGAAATACCCACGGGAGGGTAGATGCCGACACTGTGGACCTTACTGTTCTTGGGGGCGGGTTTGGGGGCTTCTGCATGGAGGAAGGCAACACGGGGTGCAGACATCACCGCGGCAGAGGCAGTGAGGCCGGCAAGGAAGTCGCGCCGGGACAAGCCCGATTTCTTGGTGTCAGACATAAACGCTCCTGAAGAATCGTAGAGAATGAAAGGCAGGTGTGAACGGACAAGACCAGGGCTAAGCAGGGTATTTCCAGTTCTGAGATTTGGGTTGTTGCCTGTTATTAGATCATAGAGGCGCGGTTGCGGTCAATGGCGCGGTTGCCGGTTCCGGGGACTCTTCAAAGTTAGGCGTGACTTAATCAGGATATCCCGACCAGCCTATGTAAACCGCATAGTGTGCGGTATCGACCGCCGGGTCGTTGAGAGAGCCGGTCTCACGCGTCACGGGTCTTTGAGTTGGACTCGGTTCATCACGATCAAGAACGGGTGATGGGAAAGGCTTATAATAATTGATAAGATAGAATGAGAGGGATTACACAATGATCTGGCGCATACTGGCCGACCTGGTATTGGTTTTTCATTTCTGCCTGGTGATGTTTGCCGTGGCGGGCGGCTTACTGGTCCTTTACAAGCGATGGGTGGCCTGGCTGCATGTTCCCTTTGTTCTGTGGGCCGCGATTGTTAACCTGGCCGGTTGGGTTTGCCCTTTGACGCCGATGGAGAACAGGTTTCGACTTAATGCCGGTCAATCCGGCTACGAGGGCGGCTTTGTGGTCCACTACATCATGCCGCTGGTTTACCCCGGCGGCATGACCCGGAATTGGGAGCTGGCGGCGGGGGTCTCGGTGTTTGTGTGGAATATTCTGCTGTATGCCTTGATAATTCACCGATTCAAGCGCCGGAAAAAGAAGACTTCCGGGTACGAGTAAAAGACTCCGAGTAAACATGTCGGCCTTTCCGCCGCCAGGCGTTCTTTTCTCCGATGATCCGACAGGTGGGGTTGGACGATTCGGGCTATGGGTTAACGCATGATCGGAGATGACGGCAGGGTTCGGTGTTCGGTTGTGGTTTGGGTCCTCCGGAGGGTATGAATCTCCACGCCCTCTTCCAAAAACAAGTGGAAATTGCATTTTACAACCAAAAGCATCTGGATACGCTGTTTTTGGGGATGAGTACCTCATATCACTGTCTTGATCGTTGATAATCGCCGCCTGGAATCGAGGATTTTCCCCAGATTTCTCGATTCGGCTTGTCGAGAGACGCAAAATCTACCCGGATTCCTCGATTCCAAAAGTCGGGGCGCAAAGAATCAGTCCTCATTCTTTGCTCCTGACTTTTCCGGGTCAAGGACCTACAACTGATTTCTTTCACATTACTTTTCAGTGCGCAAAGAATCAGTTTACATTCTTCGACCCTGACTTTTCCGGGTCAAGGAATGAGGCCTGATTCTTTGCTCCTGACTTTTCCGGGTCAAGGAATCAGGATTAATTCTTTGCTCCTCGATTAGCAAGAACAACGAATGACAACTGGAAACGAGGCTCCGGACCTCCCTTTTCCTCAACCAAACAACAGCCCAAAATCTAGTTTTGGCCGCTTATTCTTTCAGCGACAATTCTTGTCCCGATCGCAGGGCCGGGCCTCTTCTTGCGGGGTCGGGGTGGGTAGTACCCGGCTCGGGTCCAGGAGGACTCTTGGGTGTTCGGCCAGGTTCTCGATGTTCAGGTCCGCCTCGCTTGGGGTTAGCGGGGACCACCATTGTCCCTCGGGGATGGATTGGTTTTTGAACTCGGGCATCAGGGTTTGTCCTTATCTTCGGGCGGTTTGCCCGCCTCGATCAGGTCGTCCATGTTGACCTCTCGTTTGGGTAGGGCCGAGAACAGCCAGTCGCTGTAGATGCGGCTTTCTTCCAGGACATGAAGGCCCTCCATGTCGGATTTGGGGCGGACGCCCGTGATCTGGCGGTTCTTGATGCGGAAGGTGGAGTCGATGGAGCGCGTGAGGCCCGGTCCCTCTTTTTCCGTTTCCGAGTTGGCTTCGCGGCGGGAATCCCCCGGTAGGGATCGGCCCGGCACGGGGATTCCCTTCAGGTTCGTTACCCGTCCCCGGTCCTCCGGCATCAGGTAGACCAGGGTCCACTCGCCGTCCGGCGATACCGGGCATTCGTAGACCCGGCGCACGAAACGGGGTTCCTGTTCGATCAATTCATCCAGTTCGAAGGGGAAGCGGCCGTATTTGAAGTAGAAGCGGCGCAGTCCGTCGGCCAGGTGTTTGCCCCGGTAGATGGTTTCCTTTTCGCGCATGCGCTGGGTTTGCGTGAGCGCGGGCTGCATGGTCATGGCGAAGGTGATCGTCAGCAGCGTCACCATGATGATCGCCAGCAACAGGATGTGCCCGCGACGGTTACCATTCATAGTAGTAGGTCCCGTCCAGGGCCCGGTCCTCGCTGCCGCTGTGCACGTCGAAGACGCCCGGTTCGTAGTTGCTGTCCTGGTCGTCGTAGTCCGTTTCGTATTCTACTTCCCAGGACTCCCGCGACTTGGTGATGGGGTCCATGGGGATTTCGCGCAGGTAGCCTTCCTCGGTCAGGGTATCCAGCGACGGCGGGTAGTTGCCTTTATCGTTGTTGTACTGGTCCAGCACCGTGCGGATTTGCATCAGGTTGTGGCGCAGCACCGCCTCGCGCGCCTTCTTGGCGTGGGTTTTGTGCGTGGCCGCCGCGATGGTGCCCAATAAAGCCAGGATGGCAACGGCCAGGACCAGTTCGATTAGGGTGAAGCCTCTTTTATTTACCATTCCGCGTACTCCGTTCCGTCCAAGGCGGTGCCGTCACTCAATGAGTATACATCGAACAGGTTCTCCCGCCCCCAGCTTTGACTGTCGAAATCGTCCTGCACCGAGCGCATGCCCCATTCCGCCTCGCCGGTCATGGGATCGACCGGGATGCGGCGCAGGAAGCGCATGCGTTTGCTGTCGGCCTTTTTGAGTTGGGCGCCTTCGATCAACTCGTCAAAGTCGGCCGGGTAACCCAGTTGCTCGATGTCCATCACCACGATCACGCCTTCGTCTGATGCGCGTTTGAAGCGGTCGATGGCCTCGCGCATTTCCATGAGGGCGCGTTTCAGTTCGATTTCCTTTTGGCGTTTGACCAGTTTGCGGGTGGTGGGTACCGCGGCAGCGGCCAGGATGCCCAGGAGCACCATGGCGATGACCAGTTCCAGGAGGGTGAAGCCGCGTTTGTCAGAAGAACGTGCGGCAGTGACGAACCGTGGGGTTCTGTCGACGCCGGCCGGATGCACGCAGGATGCGTGCGCGCCCAGGATTTTCATGGGTTCACCTCGTACATGGCGGGCAGGCCTTGGACCGGGATCAGGGCGCCGTCCTTCTTCTTGAGTACCGGGTTGCGGAAGGTCAGTTCGCCGGAACCCGGTGATTTGGCGCGGAAGCGCAAGGTGGCCAGGATGCCGGAACCGGAGAAGGGTTCGCCGCCCATGCGCTGGGTAATGATCATGCTGATATTGCCTTGATCGTTGTTCCAGGCGGGCGTCAGGTGGGGTCGGCGTCCGCTGCCGAAGAAGTCGCCCATTTCCACCGCTTCCGCCTGCAAGATCGAGGCGTCGAAAGACACCGTCACCTCGCCGCGGCTCATGCCTTCCACGTTGGTGATGAAGACGCTGAACTCGATCATATCGTCTTGTCTGCCCTCCTGGTTGGCGGGTGTAAAGGCCAGCATGGCGGGCGGGGGTCCTTCCTCTTCTTCCTCGGGATAATCCTCTTCCGGGTCGATGGTTTCGGTAGAGCCTTCATCCGGCTCGGGTTCCGCTTCATCGGGCGCCGGGTCTTCCTCGTAGGCGGGTTCGGTCATGTCGGGCTCGGGCGCGGCGTCGCTTTCGCCGGGTTTCTCGCTTTCGGCGGCCAGTCCCTCCTCGCTGTAGAGGGAGGACAGGCGCAGGGAGGAGATTTCATAGGGCGCGCGGTCCGCCTCGCCGATATCGGGTCCACGAATGATGACCGGTTTGATGGTCATGATGATGTCGGTCTTGGAGGCCACCTTCTCGTCGTTGGTGAACAACTTGCCCAGGATGGGAATATCGGAGAGACCGGCGATGCCCACCAGCGAGCGGCGTTCGTCCTCGCTGAGCAAGCCGGCCAGCACGTTCATCTCGCCGTTCTTCAAACGCAGGCTGGTAGTCACCTGGCGCTTGCCGAAGATGGGCTGCAAACCGGCGCTCAGCACCGAACTGATCTCCATCTCAAGTTCCAGCGAGATCTCGTTGTTGTAGTGCACACGCGGCGTGATCTTCATGTCGATGCCCACTTCCTGGTAGTTGAAGGAGGTCAGGGCCTGATCGCCGAAGGCGTTGGTGCCCGAGGTACTGCCCGAAAGGCCGGAGGTGGTGAACGAGGTATTGACCACGGGCACGCTCTGGCCGATGCGAATCTCGCCCTTCTCGCCCGAAGTTATGCGCAGGTGCGGATTGGCCACCTGGCGGGAATCGCCCTGGTCTTTCAGGAAGTCAATGGCCAGGGCGGGGACGATGGTCAGGAAATCCTGTTCGTCCAGGCTGGGGAAGATACCGCGAATGCCGCCCCTGTCCTCGTCGCTGTTGGAACGGCCCACCGGGTCGGCAATCACCCCGGCGCGGTAGAGGGCGTTGCCGCTGTTGTCGGTGGGTTGAATGCCGACGCGCCGCGAGAGGTTCTTGTTGACCTCCAGGAACTCGATTTCCACGATGACTTCCGGCCGCGATTTATCGTTGTCGCGAATAATCTTCTCGGCCAGGGCCATTTGCTCGGCGGAGCCCTTGATGGTGACCGCGTTCAGGCGTTCGTTTTCGGCGAATTCCTTGATATTGCCCAACTGGCGCAGGTGCTGCTTCAGGTCCTTGGGGGTGATGTTGGACAGGTAGAAGGTGCGAATGATCTGGTTCTGGTGTTGTTCGCGGGTTTTATTGTTGTCTTCCATGATGATGATGGTGTTGTTGTCGATCACCTTGAAGAAATGTCGGTTGACCACCATCAGCGTATCCAGGGCGCGGATGAAGCTGAGGTTGCGCAGGTCGATGGTGGTCTTGTCATCGCGGATCTTACTGTCCAGGACGATATTGATGCCGTAGGCGCGGCCCATGCTGGTGTAGACGTCGCGGATGGACTTATTGGTGAAGCTCAGGTTTTGAGGGTCCCAGGTGGACGGGCGCAGGCGCGGCACCGTGATGCCTTTCTTCTTCTGTTGGACCTTCTTGCCCGCGGCAATTGCTTCCTGCTCTTTGCGCTTCTCCATGGCGTTGCGCAGCAGGCGTTGACCTTCCTGGTTGTCCGGGTCGAAACCCAAAGCCAGGTTCAGTTCGAACAGGGTCTCGTTGTACTTCTTGGCGCGGTAGAAACGGCCGGCGCGGTCCAGATGGTACAGGGAAGCGTTCATGCGGGCGCGTTCTTTTTCCAGCTTGGCCTTGACGTTGTCGGGATGCTCCTCCAGAATCCCGCTCCAACGCTCGTATGCCTCGGTCCAACGACCCGCGTCCGTGGCTTTGGCGGCCAGCTTCATTTCTTTCTTATTAGGCACGCAACTCAGCGTGATCAGCAGGCAGATGCAACATAGATATCTCAAAGCCTTCTCCCGTCCTATCTGGATTCCTTGGTCAATTTCACCGTGACCTCGCGGCCGGAGGTCTGTTCCCTGAAGCGCACTTCCGTCTCGGTAATGGCCGCTACCGTGAAGCTGTTGGGCAGGCGGTCGCCCTCGCCGACGATGAGGATATCGTCTTTGATGCGCACCGAGATACGCCGTTTACCGGTCCTCGCGTCCTGCATGGAGCCCAGCACCTCGCCGGAGAAACGTACGGGTTCCGGCTCGGGCTCGGTGACGACCGGCGGCGGATTCAGTTCAGTGGCCTTTGCCGCTGCCGCCTCGGCCTGGGCCCGCTTTTCGCGCATTTCGGCCAGGCGGGCCTCGGCCTCCTCGCGAGCGCGCTTGTCCTCGCCGAAGATGAAGGGATTGCGGCCCTCGGTCTCGTCCTTTTCCCCGGTTTGTTCCTTGCGGGTGGGGAACGCCAGCGCGGGCAGTCCGTCCAGGGTATTCATATTGCGCAGGGCCCTTGCCGAGTAGGCGTTTTCCAGGTCGGTATCGTCGGAGAACAGCGAACCGGGCGCAAACGAATCGCCGCCCACGCGGAAGATCAGGTTGGCCGCGATCAGCACGACCAGCAGGCCCAGCATGATGTATTGGCGCTTGCGTTCATTCACGGCTGCCTCCCGCCTGGAAATAGGTCTCCATGGAAAGTTGGACCCGAACCGCGCCCTGGGAGCCCGATTCATCGTCCAGGGTAAGCTGCGTAATGATGAGGAACAGGTCCGATGCTTCGATATCGCCGATCAAGGCCCGGATATCGCGGTAGCGACCCACCAGCGGCATGGAGATCTGGTAGATTTCCAGGTCCTTCTCGCGACCGCGCCCGGTCTGGTAGTCGATGCGGTCCTTTCTGATATTGCGCGCTTGGGTGCGCTCGTCCAGAAAGGCCGAGATCTTGACCAGGCGCTCGTCCTTGTTTTCCAGGAAGTGCTCGCGGAAGCGGTCGATTTCGGTGAGGTTGGCCTGGTAGCGGGAAACCACGCCCACGGCGCGATCGCGCTCCAGTTCCATGCGGCGGACGGTCATCTTCTCGTCGTCCAGACGCTCGGTGCCGGCTACCGAGATCGCCTTTTCTTCTTGAACGGCGAACAACCAGAACCCGCCCAGGGCGAGGAGCAGAACGGCCAGGGTAATGCCTTGCACCGTGCGGCTGTAGAGGAAGGATTGCATCAGACACCGCCTCCTTGCTTCGCCGGTTTGTAGCGGAAGCTGATTTCGAAGGACAGGGCCACGCCCGCCTCGCCGTATTGTTCGCTTTCGAAGCGCACGTTTTCGAAGCTCTGATGACCCTGCAAGGTGCGAATCAGGTTCAACTGGGCTTCCTTCGTACGCGCCTGGCCGCTGAGGTAGAGCAGGGTGGCCTCGTTCTTCTTGCGCTCGGCGCCCACGCGCGGGCTGAGACTGACCAGGCGCACGTCGTCGTTCATCAGGTCGCTCAGGTCATCCAGCAGGCGGCCCCAATGGGTTTCGAATGCGGTCTGGATGCCGTGGAACTGCTCCAGTTCCTTGCGATAATCGCGCGGGTCCACGTTTTCCAGGATACGCACCGCATCCGCGTGTTCTTCGGCTACTTCCCGTTGACGCTCCTGCAAGCTGCCGATGCGTCCGTGCGATTCCTCGTTTTGTCGGCGTAGGCCCGCCCAATACCAGGCGGCGGCTCCCAGGGACAGAATCAGGATCAGGTTGACCGCCCACATCAGGTACAGGCTGCCTTGACCGGTGACGAACGGCTTCGGCGCAAAGTTGAGGCGCTGCCTGCCGCCTTTGCCGTCCGACCAACGGGTGAAACGGTCCAAGACGGAACCGGAGGCGTCCAAGGCGTTCACGACTACGTTCAGGCGGCCCAGGGCGACCGCCGGCACATTATCCGGTCGTTCGCGCAGGTCGCAGAACACCATGTTGTCGCTGTCCTCAAGCAGGGGCAACCAATCCGCGCTCAGGGTCTCGTCGTCCAGGCTGCCGTCCTCGCGTAGCGGCAGGCGGCGGGTGCGGTAGTCCAGATACCCGCCGGAGCGGTCCAGTTCGGCGTAGATGAAGAGTTCGTCGAACAGGCCGATGATTTTGCTGCCGCGAAACCCGGGGCTGTTTTCCAGCAGGGTGGCGAAGATGCCGCCCACGTAACCACACTGTGCACCCTGTGCGGCCAGTCCTTCCGTCAACTGATCCAGCCAGGTCCCCGGCAACGACCAGGTCATATAGGTATTGTCTTCCTTCAGCGGCGCGGAACACACCTTGGCGCGGCTCACGTCAAAGGGCAGAAACCGCTTCAGTTTCCAGGTGAGGAATTTCTCCAGTTCGCGAGCCGGGGCGCGTTCCTCCAGGGTGAGCCGCAGGGGATGCAGCAAGGCGTCCTCAACCAGCACGCCCAGCTTGGGCGGACAGACGGTTCCTCCGGCGGCGGCCGCGATTTCGCCGGCAGCGGGCAACAGCTCGCGCGGTTCCAGGTCGATGCTCCAACCGTCGTCCCAGTTTCCTTCACAGCCGTTTGATTTGACAAAGATCCATGGATGTTTCATTGATTTCCCGTCAGTCGATAAAGGTGACCTTGTTGATTTCGTGAAGCGAGGTGATGCCCATGTGCAGGCGAGCCACGGCGGCCTCGCGCAGGAAGCGCATACCGGTGGCCTGGGCTTGCGCCTTCAGTTCGGAGATGGGGCGGCGTTCCAAAATGGCCTGGCGCACATCGTCGTTCAAGCGCAGCATTTCCGAGATGACCGTGCGGCCGCGATAACCCGTGCCGTGACAAGCCAGGCAGCCGGCGCCCTCGTAGAAACCGACATCGCGGAACTGCCCGGGGTCGATGCGCGAGATTTCCAATTCCTCCGCCGGGATCTCCACGGGCCGCTTGCACTGGGTGCAGATCAGGCGGATGAGGCGTTGGGCCACCACGCAGTTCAGCGCGGAGACGAAGTTGTACAGGTCCACGCCCATGTTCACGAAGCGGCCGATCACGTCGATCACGTTGTTGGCGTGGACGGTGGTGAAGACCAGGTGACCCGTGAGCGCGGACTGAATGGCGATCTGCGCGGTTTCGGTATCGCGGATCTCGCCCACCATGATCTTGTCAGGGTCGTGGCGCAGGATGGAGCGCAAACCCTTGCTGAAGGTAAGGCCCTTGCGTTCGTTGATGGGGATCTGGGTGATGCCCTGCAACTGGTACTCCACCGGGTCCTCGATGGTGATGATCTTGTCCTCGGTATTGCGAATCTCGCTGACGCAGGCGTACAGCGTGGTGGTCTTGCCGCTGCCGGTGGGTCCGGTCACCAGCACCATGCCGTAGGGCTCGCGCACGCAGTGGCGCAGCTTCTTCAGGGTTTCGCCGCCGAAGCCCAGTACTTCCAGCGATAACTCCTTGAAGGCCTCGTTGGTGGATTCCTTGTCCAGAATACGAATGACCGCGTTTTCGCCGTGGATGGTGGGCATGATGCTGACGCGGAAGTCGATGGCGCGGCCCTTGATATTCAGCTTGAAGCGGCCGTCCTGGGGAATGCGCTTCTCGGCAATATCCAGTTGGCTCATGACCTTGATGCGGCTGATGACGGTAGCGTGGTATTTCTTGTCGATGGGTTGCATGGCCTCGTAGAGCACGCCGTCGATGCGGAACTTGATGACTACCTCGGTCGCCTCGGTTTCGATGTGGATATCGGAGGCGCGACGCTCCAGGGCGTTGTAGATGGTGGTGTCCACCAGGCGCACCAGCGGCGAGCCGTCGCTCACCAGTCGATCGATGTCGATGACTTCCTCGGCCTGGCCGTCGCCCATCATGCCCTTGCGGAAATCGCTGGTGGCCTCCTGCAAGACCTTTTGGGAACTCTGCGATTCCTTCAGAATATCGTCGATGCGCTTGCGCGGCGCGACCGTCAGGGAGATGCGGCGGCGGGTGAGCAGTTCCAGCTTCTCCAGGTCGTCCAACAGTTTCTCGTCGGCAAAAGCCAGGCGTAACTGGTTGCCCTCCTCGCCCAGGGGCAGGCAGGCATAGCGCAGCATCCACTCCACGGGCAGCAGGCTGAGCAACTTGCCGTCGGGCGTGTAATCGGCCAGATCGGTGTAGGGCAGGTTCATGCGTTCGGCCAGGACGCGGGAAGCATCAGCGGTTTCAGCGGTTTCCAGTTCCATTTCCGTTACTCCATCATCGCGTCATAACTGCCGAACATCGGCAGGTACATGGCTGCTACCAGAAAGGCGATCATCAGGCCGATCGCCAATAACATCAGCGGCGCGACCAGGTTGGACAGCATGGCCAGGGTGTCTTCTGCCTGCTCTTCGCCGGACTCGGCCAGGTAATCCAACATATCGCCCAGGTTACCGGTGGCCTCGCCGATGCGAATCATCTCGCCCATTTCCTCGTTGAAACTGGTCTTGGCGTCCAGGGCTTCCTGAAGGCTCTCGCCGCGTGTGACGGCCTCGTGAGCGCGGCTGAGTTCCTTGCCGAAGAGGCGCGAGGGCATGGCGCCGGCGACGACGGCCAACGCCTGCGGCACGGGAATGCCGCCGTGGGTGAGCATGCGCATGGTGCGGGCGAAGATATTCTGGCTGGACAGGTACCACAGGCGACCCACCAGGGGCACGCGCCTGACCAGGCGCTCGCCCATGAGACCGCCGTTTTCGGTTTGCAGGTAGAGGTGACCCAAGACGAGAGTCGCCAGGGCTCCGCCGATCAGCCAACCGGACCAGGCGCCGACCCAGTTGGAAAGGTCCATCACCACTTGGGTAATCGGGGGCAACTGCCGGTCGGCGCTGTTGTAGAACTCGGTAAACTGGGGCATGGCGCGGGTGAGGATGATGTACATGGCGATGATGCCCGCGCCCAGCAGGATGGACGGATAGGTGAGTGCTTGCAGGAAGCGTTTGCGGGCGCGGCGGATGCGGCCTTCCTGTTCGATAAAGCGGTCCAGCACCTCGGTCAGGCCGCCGGATTGTTCGCCGGCGTGGATGAGCGCGGAATAGTAGCGCGGGATGACATCGCCGAACGATCGGAACGCCTCGGACAGGGACTGGCCCTTGTGCAACTTCTCGCGGACATCCTCCAACAGCGTGCGTAGGCGGCCGGGCTTCATGCGCTTGAGGATGATGTCGAAACCCTCGGCAATCGGCAGTCCGGCGCGAACCAGGCCGCGGAACTCTTTATTGAAGGTAATGAACTGCTTGGACGGAATCTTGCGCTTCAGGCCCACCCAGCCGGAAATATCCAACTGCCGCTGCACGTTGAAGACGAAATAGCCCTCATTGACGAAGTGGGCGGTGATTTCATCGACCGAATTGCCGTGTGCTTCGCGGGTGGCCAGCTCACCGTCGCTGGTGCCCAGTTTTACTCTAAAGGTTGCCATAGCTGTCCCACATGGAAATTCGGGGGAACCACGTGATACGCATCTTGGACGGCCGGCGGGAAGGGTTGGTTTGAAAAAAAGTAACAAAGATGAGCACACGGGTCACCGCCTCAAGCATCCTAGCATTTTTGCGCTTCACGGAACAGGTCCGGTCTTGCCGGGGACATCGCTGGGGCGGCAGCGGCCCGGTGGAGGCACGAGGCAGCCACGCGACCGGCAACAACGACCCGTCCTATGCAGCAACGGAGAGATTTCGATATCTTTTGACCAACATCACCAAATCTGTTACTGATTGTGAGTGCTCATACCTTCCATGATGTGATCCGACTTTGAAGAGAGTAAATCCATGATCACCATGTTCTGTTGTCTGTGGTTTTTTACCGGGAAACCATGGGCTATTGACGGCACCGATATCTTTTCCCCTCTGGACCGAAACGGGTATGCGGTCAGCGCGTCCTTTACCTTCTACCTGATGAATGCCGCGGAAAGCAGCATTCATTTGTATGACCGGAACGGTCGATTTATTCGAGCGATCGGGGGGCGGGGCCAGGGTCCCGGCGAGTTCCGTTTCCTTTCCGGTATTCGACTTGTTGGAAACCGGTTGTATGCGTTTGACGCTCAGACGTCCAAGTTCAGCGTTTTCGATGAAAGCGGAACCTTTATCTCGACCCATACGGCTCCCAGAGACGTTCTATTTAACTTCCCCTATTCGGAAAGACTTTTTAACGGATGGGTTTTCAAATCCGAAAAGCGAATGGTCCTCTGGGCGGATGATGACTTCCAAGCAAAAAAGGTGCTCGCTGAGGTGCCGGCGATAGACCATCCGGCCAATGCACGACTGGTTATGCCCGCGAGAGATAAACCCTCATTCACTGTAAGCCGCGATAAAAAACGGATCTTCATCTACCCCGGTAAAGGCAAGTTCGAGATTCAGATCTACGATGTTGTCCGGCGCCAATTCCTGCCGTCCATTGTCAAGGACCGGCCCCGGATACCGTTTGACGAGGAATACGGTGAGGAGCGGTTTCGGAAATTGCTTTCCTATCAGGGCCGTGCCCGTCACCAACAAAGTCGGTTCAAGCCCATATACCCGGAATATTTTCCAGCGGTCGAACACCTGGCTGTCGATCTTGACGGTTATTTGATTGTGTGGCCCGGGGTTCATATGATGAATAAAAAGACGCCCGCTTTAGTGCTGGGCGAAACCGGCCGCGAGATCAAGCCGAGGTTCCCTCCAAAGCACCATGCTCGCCTTTTGGCCGTCGATGGAGATTATGTTTACGTCTCCGTGTATCGAGATGAGGAAATAGGCGTGCGCAAGGTACTGATCAGCGAATTGGACCGTTTCTTCCAAGAATACCCCGACAATGGTTGACCGGGACCGTTAATCATGAAAGGTCCCGGTCCCTCAAGATTCCGAAAGGAAAGGCAGGAGGCTTTGCCCCGGTGTTACATGCTGTCGATCGCACTACTTCACCGGGTTGTTCCGGTTTAGTTTTGATACGGAATCGGTTGCAGTCCCAATCAAACCATGTCACGGCTGATTACCTGTCCACATCCGCCACACGGAAACTCCTGACCAAACCCTCCTCTCCCGAAATCAGAAGCAATATTCCGTTCATGTAGCGCAGTTTGTTGAAGGCCGCGTCCAGCGAGTAGCGGGATACGATTTGCCGGCGCTCCAGATTGACTTCATAGAGCAGACGTTCCTCAGTGTGTTCATTGCGGACCAGGACCCATACCTGCTGCAAGCTTCGAGCTGCCACCCCGATGAGGGGCACGCCGTTGCGGTACATCTTCTCCAGACGTCCTTCAATGAAAACGGACTCTCTTGGTTTGATTTCGGGTTCCGCCGCGAAGGCGCCGATAGGCAGCCTCATCTTTACCTTCTCGTCGCAACGAGAATCAACCACGGCCAGGAGACCATTGGCCCGAGCCAGGATGAGAGGGCCGCTTTCACCGCGAGCCAGATAGGCTCGGGCGAGGTGCTGTCCCAGTACGCTCGGCTCCCGCAATTCGGCGAACATGCAGCCCTCATCGAAGCGGAAATAATGCCCGCTTTGGATACAGAGCGCAATATGGTGCGCCTTGACGGTCAAGTCTCCGAAATGGAGGAGCCTGTCCGGCTTTTTCTTTTCCAGAAAACGACCGTCGAGGGTATAGAAGGATACGTCGTGATAGTTCCACTCGAAGACACCGAGCCGCCCGTTTTCCAACGACAGCGCAACCGGACCATTTCGGAACTTGTCAGGACCCTGGCCTTTGCTGCCGAAGGTCCGGGTGCCGGCTTGATCGACGAGAAAAATGCGATATCCGTCTTCATCGGCCACGAACAGACGTGTCCCGTCGGTGACGGCATCGGCAGGGAAAATCAGGTAATGACCGCCGGCGGCGTGCTCATCGGTAAGAGATAGGAAAGGTTGGTAAGGAATATCGCTTGAGAGGAGGGTAGCAAGGAAAAAGATAAGCATGGAAGGTTAGCGCTCGTTTTGGCCATTCCACTCCGCCCACAAATCGGAGAAAAGGCTCCATCGCGAGCCATCGGTACAACTCCAATCCGAGCCGTCCCCGACTTCTGTGCAGCACCATAATACGCCCTCATGCCAAAATTTATTCGTGGTGTTCCCCGTGCAGCTCTGAGCAACGGCCCATAAGCAAACAGAAGTTAGACCGCAAAGAATCAACATCTTGATTGACTTTTTCATTTATGACTTCCTGGATAGATCAGCTATTAAGGCGATAGATGGATTATAACACAAGTCCGTACTGACTCCTTCATGGTCCAAAGGAATCGGTAGCAGGTAGCTACATGGGTTGGCTTCACCGGGTTGTTCCGGTTTACTTTTGATGTTTGCCTTGGGCTTGCCCGGTTTGTTCTGGTTCGCGAGTTTGCCTTCGGGCTTTTAGTGATGACTTGTCCTTCGCGGATTGTTTGTCCGGCGCGAGCAGAACCGGGCCGCGACGGTAGGCGAGCGAATTCAGAACTCGATTACCTTTGGTTTCTTCTAGACGCAATACATGCCGGACCTGTTCAAACAACCTCATGACCTTCTTTGTTCCTGGTTCCGGGAAAAATGTTTTGTAGATGCGGTGCTTTGTACTTACTCTTGGCTTGAAAAGCGAAAACATTGTCGGTCATGTACTCAATTTTGAAAATGAAATCACCCCAATCGCTTGTTATGAGATCGATGTTCTGTCAAAAAACAGCTTGATATCACTACATGTATTTCTCTCTGGTTTCAAAAATGACTCCCAAGGTAGTCATGATCTCGTATTGGCTTTCAAAATTGAGCTGCCGGCCTGGTATGATCCCGCGATTTTGACCGAATACTTCCTCGATACGGGTTTCAAGAGACGTTTTTCACGGCTGAGGTGCGTTGTAAATAGTTGCTAAGCTTTTTCTTACTCGGACAACCGTCTTGTTCACCGTGCCGATGCCCTCATGTGTGAGATTTATTCGATTGACGCCGGCATCGATGATGCTTACCATTCGACAGCGCTTGCCTGCGCACCGTTTGCAAGGCCGATTTGTTCCGTGGAGGTTCCCTGTGCCGCGTATCATGTATTTGCAGAGTGATCGGAACCGATATAACTTCATCCGCATCGCCGCCCTGACCGGGCGGAGAGATCTGGATGCCGGGAAAGGTTACATCCCGCCGCCGGTTGCCGATCAGTTGGCCGATGCCCGGCAAGGCTTCAAGTCGACACTGAAGGTTTACCAGGACGCCAAAGCCGATCTGGCCGGGATTGTGGAGACGCACGCCAAGGCGATCGATACCTTGCGCGCCTGCGT
>JASJCB010000246.1 GCA_030066195.1 Acidobacteriota bacterium | reverse complement strand
ACCGCATGTTGTGCGAAATGGCCACCAATGGTTGTCGTTATGCCGCCATGGAGGTTTCTTCACACGGCCTCCAATTCGGTCGCGTGCTCGGCCTGCAATTGCGCTACGCACTGTTCAGCAATCTCAGCCAGGATCATTTGGACTTCCACGGCGATATGGAATCCTATTTCCTGGCCAAGCAAAAGCAATTCGATCACCTGGTGGAGGGTGGTGTTGCCGTCATCAATATCGACGACGCCTACGGTCGCCGTCTGCATGTACCGGAGCGGGCACGCTTGATTCGCTACGGCACCTCGCCGGAGGCCGACCTGCAATTCGTCGTCAACAAGTTGGATGTGTTGGGCGGTAATTTCACCCTGAGCTTCGAGGGAAAATCGGTAGAATTTCAGATCCCTCTGATCGGTAAGCACAATATCTACAATTACACGGCAGCCGCGGCGGTTGCGCTATGCGAAGGTCGCACCCTGGCCGACCTGGCCGCAACCGCCCACCAAATCGCGGGCGTGCCCGGCCGTACCGAGATGTTGAATCTGGGTCAGGACTTCGGAGTAGTGGTGGACTTCGCCCATACGCCGGATGCCCTGGTGAACGTGCTGACCGCCTGCGCCACGGTTGCTACCGGCCGGCTGATTACGGTATTCGGCGCCGGCGGCGACCGCGATCACACCAAACGCCCCGAGATGGGCGCGGCTGTTGAGCGGCTCTCCGATGTCATTTACCTGACCTCCGACAACCCCCGCACCGAGGACCCCGAACTGATCATGGACATGGTGCAAGCGGGTATGAAGCGCGCTCCCGGTAAGGATTTCATTCGTGACTGGGATCGTCGCCGCGCCATTGAATCCGCTCTCAATCGGGCAGAGTCCGGCGACCTGGTGGTCATCGCCGGACGCGGACACGAAACCTATCAGGATATCGACGGGAAGCTAACCCCTTTCGACGACCGGGTGGTGGCTTCCCGATTCATTCAGGCACGCCTGGAGCGCCTATCCAATGTATGATTTCCACAAGGCTCCCGCGCATCTTATCGAGAAACTCACCGATATGATTCGCGTCCTCGATCCTCTGGAACACCACATCACGCGGGACCTGCCCGTGGGCAATTTTTGCTGGGACAACCGTCAAGTCAAACCCGGCGATGTCTTTGTGGCCATTCCCGGGGCACGGGTAGACGGTCACCGCTTTGTGGGCGATGCCCTGGCGGCGGGCGCGGCGGCTTGCCTGGTCAGTCACTGGGACAATGTGGGCGACCGTCGCAAGGGTTGCATTCTGGTAGAGAACACGGAACGCGCCCTGGGTTATCTGGCCGCAAGTCATCGACGCGCCATGAATGTCAAAATCGTCGGCATCACCGGCAGCGTTGGAAAAACTACTACTAAAGAGATCCTGGCCACGCTGCTGAGCGGCGTCTTCCGTACCAAAAAAAGTGAAGGAAATTTAAACAGCACCATCGGCCTGCCCGTCCAATTGTTAAAGCTGCGGCAAGACGACCAATGGATGGTGGCGGAAATGGGTATGTCCTATCCCGGTGAGATCGCGGCTTTAACCAAAATGGTAAAGCCGGATATCGGCGTTTGGACCGCGGTTCAAGCGGTACACCTGGCCAATTTCAACAGTATCGAAGGCATCGCGCGGGCCAAGGCCGAACTGGTCGACAATATGGACCCGGACAGAACCCTGGTCTACAACCGCGACGATCCCCTGGTAACCCGGTTCAGCGAGAACTATCCGGGCAGGAAGATCGGTTACGCGGTTCACGACCCGCACGCCGAATTTCGCGCTCGCATCGAACCTTATCCCGACTGGAAGGGAACCCGTTTCGACTTGTGGGCTGACAACAATAAAATAGAACTCTTCCTACCCATCGTCGGGCGCTTCAATGCCTACAACGCGCTGGCAGCTTGCACCGCCGCTTCTGCCGCGGGGGTGCCGCCCGCGGAATTGAAGTTCAGCCTGAAAACCGTCGATGCCATGGACGGTCGTTCCAGCCTGCATGTCTTCGACGGGGATGTGCGCGTGGTAGACGATACCTACAACAGCAATCCCCATGCGGTGAATCAGGTGTTGCGCAGTTTTGCCGCGTTGTCCCCGCGCACCTGGCGGTGGATCATTTTGGGCGACATGTTGGAAATGGGTCCGCGGGAAATCGAATACCACCGGGCGCTGGGCCGGGATCTGGCCGTGCAGGGTTTCGACCGTATCACCCTGGTCGGCCCCTTGTGCGAGGCCGCCTATGCTGCTTTGAAGGAAGCGAACGATCCAAGCGTCCGTATCGAACACTTCGGCACGGTCGACGATGCGGTTGCCGAACTGGACCTCAGCATTCCTCCTCGCGCACGCATCTGGGCCAAAGCCAGCCGAGGCATTCGCCTGGAAAAAGTTTCACGCCTTATTTTGGACCGCCTTACCCCACCTAGAGGATCATAAATGCTTTTCGAGCTGTTAACCCCCCTGGATGAATACATTTCCTTTTTCAGGGTCTTTCGCTACATCACGGTGCGCGCCGCGCTGGGCGGGGTGACCGCCTTCCTGCTGTCCCTCTTGATCGGCCCGATACTCATCCGCAAACTACGCGACCTGAGCATCGGCCAGACCATTCGCGAGGAGGGACCGCAAAGCCACCACAAAAAGGCCGGCACGCCTACCATGGGCGGCGTGCTCATTGTCTGCACCGTGTTGGCAGGCACCTTGATCTGGGCGGACCTCTCCAACCCCTTCATCTGGGTTCAGATGTTCGCCACGCTTGGGTTTGCCTTCGTGGGTTTTGTCGACGACCGCGCCAAGGTATTGAAGAACCATAACCTGGGTCTGAGCGCTCGCGGCAAGATGCTTTGGCTGATCGGCGTGGCCGGCGTGACTTCCGTGTGGATGTTTCTGTTGTCCCGCCAGGGCGTGTTTATTACGGAAATCTATTTCCCCTTTTTTAAAGAGTTCCACCCCGATCTGGGGATCTTCTTCATTCTCTTTGCGTTGCTTGTCCTGCTCAGCACCACCAACGCGGTCAATCTCACCGACGGTCTGGACGGGTTGGCCATCGGCTCGTCCGGTATTGCTTTCGGCACCTTTACCTTGATTGCCTATGTCTCCAGCCATGCCGATATAGCCGGCTATTTCGTGATCCCGCATATCATTTCTTCCGGCGAACTGGCGGTGTTCGGCGCTTCCATGGCCGGCGCCTGCTTGGGCTTTCTCTGGTACAATGCGCATCCCGCCGATATCTTCATGGGCGATACCGGCGCGCTTGCCTTGGGCGGTGCGTTGGGGACCATGGCCCTGCTGACCGGGCATCCGCTGCTGTTGGTGATCGTGGGCGGCTTGTTCGTCATGGAAGCTCTCTCCGTGATCATCCAGGTCATTTCCTTCCGTACACGGGGCAAACGCGTGTTTCGCATGGCCCCCATCCACCACCACTTCGAACTGAAAGGTTGGCACGAATCCCAGGTTATCATCCGGTTCTGGATCATAGCGTTGCTATTTTCGATCCTTGCCCTAAGCACATTCAAGCTGAGGTAGATCCATGAGAACGCTGGTCATTGGTACAGGAATCACGGGGCGCGCGGTCGCGGCTTTCCTGACCGGCCGCGGCGAACCCTTCGACAGCTACGACGACAACCACAAAACCAAACCCGAGGGTTTTGAAGCGTCGCTGCAACATATCTTCATGCCCGAGCTTGTCGACCCCAAGCGCTACAGCCGAGCGGTGGTCTCGCCGGGTCTTCCCCGGCAACATCCCGTCACCATGAGATTGCTGAATGCGGGGGTTCCGGTCCTTGCCGAGATCGAACTGGCCTTTCGACACGCCGCCGGGCCCGTGGTGGCGATTACCGGTTCCAACGGAAAATCCACGACCGCCTGCATGGTCCACCACCTGCTCTCGGGCGCCGGCCGCCGCGCCAGTTTGTGCGGTAACATCGGCGTGCCCTTCATCTCCCGCGTGGACGACGATCCCGATCACTGCTACGTGGTGGAGGTCTCTTCCTTTCAGTTGGAGCGCGTGGAAACCTTTAAACCCAAGGTCGCCGTCCTGTTGAATATTTCGCCGGATCATTTGGATTGGCACGGTGGTTTCGAAAACTACGCTGCGGCCAAACTGCGCCTGTTCGCCGCCCAAACCGAGGAAGATCTGGCGCTCATTCCGCCCGACTTTTCCATGCAGATTCCGGGTGAGGGAACCCAGGTGGTCATTCCCGGTCCCGATGTGCAAATGCGCAAAAGCGATCTGGTTATTCTTCCCGACTTCAGCCTGCCGCTGGAGAAACTACCGCTGCCGGGACCGCACAACCGGCTCAATGCCATGTTTGCTTGTTGCGCCGCGCATTTGCTGGGGATCACCGATCACCAGGCGGAAGACCTTTTCCCGGATTTCAGGGGTTTGGAACACCGCATGGAACGGGTCGGCGTTCTCGACGGCCGGGTTTGGATCAACGACACCAAAGCCACCAACGTACAAGCCTGCCAGGCGGCCGTTGAAAGTATGCAACAGTCATATGTCATCATTTTGGGCGGTTGCGATAAGGGCGAAGACTTCAACGAATTGAAACTGGAAAAGAATCCACCGCGCGCCGTGGTAACCTACGGCGAAACCGCGGATAAACTATGTGCGGCTCTTGCCGATTTCAAACCTCACAAAACCCACCTTTTTCGAGATGCTTGCATGGCAGCTCAGCGCCTGGCCCGGACCGGCGATACGGTGCTGTTGTCGCCGGCATGCGCATCCTTCGATCAATTCGACAACTTCGGTAAACGCGGCAAGGAATTCAAGCGGATTTTTGAGGAACTGGCATCGACATGAAGGATCATAGAAAACCCGGACGCCCCGATTTCATTCTATTCATTCCCGTGGTCATTCTCGTCGGCCTGGGTTTGGTAATGGTGCACTCCGCATCGTCGGTGCAGTCCCGAGAGCTATATGACGACAGCGGCTTCATTTTCTTCAAGCAGGCCATGGCCATGATCGGCGGCCTGTTGGGATTATTGGTCACCCTCTTGCTTCCGCATCATTTCTACCGCCGCAAGGTGGTGATGTATCTTGCCGTCGCGGTGGTGACCGGTTTATTGGTGGGCGTGATCTTTCAATTCGAGGCCAACGGCGCGCGTCGCTGGTACAATATCGCGGGTTTCGGTTTCCAGCCGTCGGACCTGGCCAAGATCGTTCTGATCATGTTTATCGCCGCCTATGCCACGGCCTTCAAGGACGGACCCGGCGCCTGGTTCCGTCGCCTGCGTTACATCATTCCGGTGCTGGCGATCTTCTGCGGACTCATCCTCATGCAGCCTGATTTCGGTACCACTATGATCATTATCTTCATTGCCGGCATTATGCTCTTCCTTGCCGGATTACCCTCCCGCTTCCTCATTTTGGGCGCGATTTTGCTGCTACCGATGGTCGCGGGTCTGGTGGTCACCAAGGACTACCGCATGCAGCGCCTCAAGGCGTATTTCACGGAGGAGCACTACCAGAACCGCCAGGCCAAACTGGCGATCGGTTCCGGCGGCTTGACCGGATTGGGCATGGGCAACGGCGAGCAGAAACTCCACTACCTTCCTGAGCCCCACACCGACTTTATTTTCGCGACACTTTGCGAAGAGTTCGGTTTTATCGGTGCGTCGGCCCTGCTGATGTGCTATATGTTCTTGCTTCTGCGCGGCGTCTTCGTGTTACAGCGCGTGGACGACCGCTATTCGCGTCTGCTTGGTGCGGGCCTGTTGATGCTGTTGATCGTGCAAGCCTTTATCAATATCTCGATTGCCGTGGGGCTGTTCCCCAACAAGGGCCTTACCCTGCCGTTTATCAGCGCGGGGGGGACGTCCCTGGCCATGTCCTTGTGCATGTTCGGGATCTTGCTCAATATCAGCCGCTTCCAGGTGATCGAAAACAGGATGGTTGCATGAACTACATGATTGCCGGAGGCGGAACGGGCGGCCATATCTTCCCCGCGGCAGCCATTGCGGAAGCCTTGAAAGAGCGCCGTCCCGATGCAAACATCCTGTTCGTGGGTACGCGTTACGGCATGGAAAAGGACCTGATTCCCAAATTGGGTTATCCCTTGCTGACATTGCCCGTGCGAGGGTTGGTGGGTAAGGGATTGAAAGGCAAACTGGCCTCGATATGGCGCCTGCCCTTGAGTTTGGTCCTAAGCCTGATCATGTTGCTGCGTTATCGACCGAAGGTAGTGATCGGCGTCGGCGGTTATGCTTCCGCGCCGCTTTTGTTCATGGCCGGTTTGTTGCGTTTTCCCACCATGATCCAGGAACAAAACGCCTGGCCGGGACTCACCAATCGCCTCTGCTCGCGCATGGCCCGGCTGGCTTGCTGCGGTTTTGCCGAAGCGGCGCAACACCTGCACTGTCCCTCGGTGCATACGGGAAACCCCGTACGCGGTCAATTACGCGAGGGGCCGGCTTGGACTGGGGATCGAAAGACCCTGCTGGTTCTCGGCGGCAGCCAGGGCGCCCGATCACTGAACACCCACCTGCCGACTATTTTCAAAGAGAACCTCACGGCTGAGGATCGATTGGAAGTGGTGCACCAATGCGGTCGCAACCACGCCGAAGCGGTGGAGGCGGCCTACGGCGACGCCGCTTTTCCGGTAACGGTGACGCCCTTTATCGACGACATGAGCAACGCATTGGATAAGGCGCTGCTGGTGATTTGCCGGGCGGGCGCATCGACCATCGGCGAACTGAAGTTGAAACACGTGCCCGCCATGTTGGTGCCGTTTCCCGCTGCCGCCGGCGATCACCAGACCTTCAATGCCCGCAGCCTCAGCGACGAGGGCGCTGCCGTATTGGTGCCCGAACCCGAACTGCCCCAAGCCGGTCCCATATTGCGCGGCTTGTTGGACGATCGCGAGAAACTGGTGCGGATGGCCGTTGCCGCAAAGCCCCCGCAACGAGAGAGCGCCGGGCTGTGTGCCGATATTGCCCTTGCCCTGCAACAGAAAACGGAGGTATCCCAGCTTGTCCAAAAATATTCCCATGTTTCGTAAGATCAAAGCGATCCATTTCGTCGGCATCGGCGGCTCCGGCATGAACGGCATCGCCGAGATCCTGTTGACCTCCGGTTACAAGGTAAGCGGTTCCGACCTGCGCGAAAGCGACAACACCCGTCGTCTGGCCGATTTGGGCGCCGAGGTCTATATCGGCCACGATCCCGGCCATATCGAGGGCGCCGAGGTCATCGTGGTCTCCAGCGCCGTCAAGCCGGACAACCCGGAAGTCATCGCCGGCCAATACCGCAACATTCCCATCATTCCACGAGCGGAGATGCTGGCCGAGTTGATGCGCATGAAGTACGGTATCGCGGTGGCGGGCGCGCACGGCAAAACCTCTACCACCAGTATGCTGGCTCATATCCTCTCCGACACGGACCTGGACCCTACCGTGGTCATCGGCGGTCGCCTGAACAAATACAATTCCAACGCCAGGCTGGGACACGGCCAATTGATGGTGGCCGAGGCGGACGAATCGGACGGCAGCTTCATGCGGCTGTCGCCTACGATCAGCATCGTCACCAACCTGGACGAGGAGCACCTGGACCATTACAAGGGCGGCATGCCGGAAATCCAGGAAACCTTCCTGGCTTTTATGAACAAAGTGCCTTTCTACGGTCTGGTGGTGGCCTGCAAGGACGATCCCCGATTGTTGGAACTGCTGCACCGGGTGAAGCGCCGCTTGATTACCTACGGTTTGAAGGGCGATGCCGATTTGTGCGCGGCCGATATCAAACCGAAGGGTTTCGGCATGACCTACGAATTGATGGTACGCGGGCACGCGCTTTGCCGTATCGAGTTGAGCGTACCGGGTCGTCACAACGTACTCAACTCCCTTGCGGCCGTGGCCGTGGGCCTGGAATTCGACGTGCCCATCGATACCATCCGTTCCTCGCTCAAGAAATTCACCGGCGCCGATCGACGCTTCCACCAGATCGGCGTCGCATTGGGCCGCCAGGTGGTGGATGACTACGCGCATCACCCTACCGAAATCGCCGTCACCCTGGAAGCGGCCAGGGACGCCGGGTTCAAAGGCAATACCATTGCGGTCTTCCAGCCGCATCGGTATACGCGGCTTCGCGACAGTTGGGACCGCTTCCTGGAATGCTTCGATCGCGCTCATCACGTGGTGGTCAGCCCCGTCTTCGCGGCGGGCGAGGAACCGATCAAGGACATCGACGCCAAACGCTTTGCCGAGGAACTGGCTCAGCGGCATCCCTCGGTCAGCCGGGTGGACGCCATGGAAGATTTGCCCGATCACATCTTGGAAATCAGTGACGAGGGCGACCTGATTATGTGTTTGGGCGCCGGGAGCATCAGCGCCTGGGCCGGAAAGATTCACGCCGCCTGGTTGCAAGCTTGACAGGATTCGCCATGCGACGATCGAATTGTGATAGGATCGTAAAAAAGCACGAGGTCGGCATTTGGTTGGTAATCGGAGAAAAGCAGCCCGGAACACGCGGAAACAAACGCGTTTCCGCCGCCGTCCCCCCTCCAATCGCTTGATCGGATTCCTACTGTTCTACCTGGTGACGGCCGGTCTCTTTACCCTGGGGATTGCCTATGGATACCGAACCTTACGCACGCATGAGAACTTTGCGGTGGATAACTTGATTTTAGTCGGCGCTTCCAAGAAAACCGAAAGTGACCTGCGCAAGAAACTCAGTTGGGTGCACGGTTTGAACTTCTTCAGCGTGGACCTCTCCCGGGTTCGCATGGAAACTACCTCTCATCCCTGGGTCGAGGGGGCGGTGGTTCGCGGCCTGCTGCCCCGAACTCTGCGGGTTCAGGTGGTAGAACGGCAGCCGGCCGGTCTCGCCCGCGTGAAGGATAACGTGCTGGTGATTGCCGAGGACCACAAACCCCTTGCTCATTACAACCAATACGGCACGGCCCTGGATACACCCGTGATCACGGGCCTTGAAAACCATAAAAACCCTGAAGAATCAATAGCTCGCGGCCTGGCAACCCTGAAAATCATCCGCGAGACCAGCCTACTTTTTTGGGACCAGATTGAAACTTTGGATTTATCAGACGCCGAGAATATGATAGTTCATTTGAGAAGCGTCAACGCGCCCGTCCATCTCGGTAAAGAGGTAATTCCCGCCAATCTCAAAAACTATCTCGCGATTGCACATCGCATCGAGAGTGATTATCCCCAACTGCATTACATCGAACTGGGGTTTCCGGACCAGATCGCGATTCTGCCCAAGGAAGTGAAAGACTGATGGCCAAGCAAGAGAAATACATCGTAGGACTAGACGTGGGCACCAGCAAGATATGCGTGGTGGTCGGGGAGATCAAACAAGACAACAACCTGGATGTCATCGGCATCGGCACGGCGCCCAGCGCGGGTTTGAAAAAAGGCGTGGTTGTCTCGCTGGACAAGACGATCGAGGGTATCAAAAAGGCCATGGAAGAGGCTGAACTGATGGCCGGTATCGAGATCAGCAAGGTCTTCATCGGAATCTCGGGTAATCATATCAAGGGCTTCAACAGTCGCGGCGTGATCGGTATTTCGGCCAAGCAGCAGGAGATCTTCAAGGATGACATCGAACGCGTCATCGCCGCCGCCCATCCCGCCGGCATGCCCGCCGACAGCGAGATCATTCACGTGTTGCCCCAGGAGTTCAAGGTAGACGACCACGAGGGCATCATGGACCCCACCGGTATGACCGGCCGGCGTCTGGAAGTCAACGCGCATATTGTCACCGGTTCCTCTACCGCCATCCAGAACATCCTTACCTGCGTCCACAAGACAGGACTCAGTCTGGCCGGTAAGGTGCTGGTTCAAAAGGCGAACGCCGAAGCCTCACTGACCGATGACGAGAAGGAGATGGGCGTGGCCCTGGTGGATATCGGCGCGGGCACCACCAACATCGCCATCTTTGAACGCGGCAGCTTGTGGCACACCGCCGTCATTCCCGTGGGCGGCTATAACTTCACCAACGATATCGCCATCGGTCTGCGCACGCCCATTCCCGACGCTGAAAAAATCAAGAAGAAGTACGGCTGTGTGCTGGGCAGTTACCTGGACGAGGAAGCCATGTTCGAGGCGGGCGGCGTGGGTTCGCCCAAGAAGCGCCTGGTGCCCCAGACCATGCTGGTCGAAATTTTACAGCCTCGCGCCGAAGAACTGTTTTCCCTGGTGCACCAGGAGATCAAGAAAGCCGGTTATGAGGGCGTGATCAACGCGGGCCTGGTGATTACCGGCGGCGGCTCGCTGCTGACGGGCGTAACGGAAATTGCCGAGCTGGAATTCGATCGCCCGGCTCGCCTGGGCAAACCCATGGGCATCGGCGGTCTCATCGATGTGGTCAGTTCCCCCGCCTTCAGTACGGCCATCGGTCTCATCAAGTTCGGTATGTCCGCCGAGGTCATGCCGGGCCAGGACCAGGAAGCGGGCGTCAAGAAAGTCTTCCGCCGCATCAAAAACTTCTTCCTGGCCGATTACATCTAAATGCGCGGGCATGCTCCGATCTTTCGGTACGGCAATCTGCATAGGTACAAATATCGGTGGTTTTAGCCCCTATGCATTCTAATGGGGGCTGAAATCAACGATTTCTAAGGGTATGTAGATTACATAGGGGTCAAAATCAACGGAATCTAACCCTATGTAGCCTGTAGCCCGCAAATCTCGCCGATTTGAAGCGTCGTGCAGAAAATGCAGCGGATCTTCGGCGCATCAGAGGGCGCCGCACTCATTTCCCAAGCCTTCACGTTGTTGTCGCGGCCGAAAAAAAAACGACGAGCGGGCGAATTGCCCCATATCGCTTGTAATGGGCAGCTTGCCGGACTCGTGCTCAACAAATAACCGCTTCAGGTCTCGTAAGGCCTGAAAAAATTCGCGTATTCTCTTGTTCATGACGCTAAAATGTGCGAAAATGCTTGGCAGAAAGTAAGGGACCACAAGATTTAGTGATATAACAAATGAGAAATACAAGATGTAGGAACTGGTGTTATAATGGCTCGAGAGTGAACGGTGGAGAACGTCAATGATCCAGTTTGGGGATGACAACGGAAAGTTGAATTTACAATTTGAAGAAGAAATAGACCCGACCCCCGGGGCCTGCATCAAGGTGGTCGGCGTAGGCGGCGGCGGTGGAAACGCTATTGACCGCATGATCGAATCCGGCATCAACGGCGTGGATTTTATCGCCGCCAATACGGACGCCCAGGCTTTACGCCGCTCGAAAGCACCGGTCAAGGTCCAGATCGGCGCCAAGGTTACCAAGGGATTGGGCGCCGGTTCCAAGCCCGAAGTAGGGCGCGAAGCCGCCCTGGAAGACACCAACTCCATCCTGGAACACCTGGACGGGGCGGATATGGTTTTCGTCACCGCCGGTCTGGGTGGTGGAACCGGAACCGGAGCCGCGCCTATTATCGCGTCCCTGGCCAGTGAGCTGGGTTCCCTGGTCGTCGCGGTGGTGACCACCCCGTTCGGTTTTGAAGGGCCGCGCCGTCGACGCAACGCCAACAGCGGTTTGCAGGAGTTGAAGGGCAGTGTGGACACCGTTATCACTATTTCCAACGACAAACTGTTGAAGACCGTGCCGGATTCCACGCCCTTTACCGAGGCCTTCCGCATCGCCGACGACGTGTTGCGTCAAGCGGTCCAGGGCATTTCCGATTTGATCAACCAGCCCGGTATCATCAACCTGGACTTCGCCGATGTGAAGACCATCATGTCGGGCATGGGCGTTGCCTTGATGGGCAGCGGTACGGCCACGGGCGAGAGCCGCGCGGTTGAAGCCGCACAAATGGCCGTTTCCTCGCCGCTGCTTGAAGACGCCACCATCAACGGCGCGCGCGGCGTACTGCTGAACATCGTGGGCGGCCCCGATATGACCATGAACGAGATCAACGAGGCCGCCACGCTTATTCAACAGGCTTGTGATCCCGAGGCGGAGATCATCTTCGGCTCCGTCACGGACGAGAAATCCTCCGGCAGTATCACCGTTACGGTTATTGCCACCGGCTTTTCCACGCCCAGCCGCGAGCTGGAGGAGCAGAACGCCGCGGCCAATGTCCAAGCCTTTCCCTCTGAAAGGCGTTACGAACAACCGGCCCCCACGCGTGAAATGCGCCAGGGCACCTACGGCCGGGAAGAACGTCCGGAACATCATGAGCGTCGGGGACGCGACGAAATCCGCCGTGACCGTAGCGAGCAATTCGCCCGAAAGGAGCGAAAGGAGTCTGCCGGTCGTCAAGAGCGCGATGAACAATTCGTCCGTCCCGGCGGCCGTCGCCTCGAACCGGAAGCGCCCGCGGAACGCCCTCCCGTTCGGCACAATCGCCAGGAGCGACCGGCGGCAAGACAACAACAGGCGGACCGGCAGCCGCGTCCCAGCACGCGAGACCTGACCGATCGTCGCCTGGTGGCCCGTGATAACCTGGGTTACGACGACCATCCAATCCACCTGGACGAGCGACAGCCGCTGCATCCGCGTCAGGCTGCCGATTTTGCAACACCGGATGAAACCGTCAAGGAAGTGCTTATGACGCCCCAAAGCTACGGGGCGAACAACATGGGCTTCGACGACGAAAACGATCTGGATATCCCCACTTACCTGCGCAACATGCGCAAGATGAAGAAATGAAACCTGCCACACACAAGTTTTCATGCAACCAGCAACCAACTATCCACAACGCCGAAGCGCGTAACTTATCGATTGATCGCACATGACGGACGGTTCGGTCATGCGGGCCGCCGAGAGACGTGGAGGTATATCGATAATCGATTCCTCTGCTGCCATTTATAGCCATTGCTGTTCCACGTCTCACGGCGACCCGCATGGTCGTAACCAGATCCGGCGGGCTTGAATTTAAACATCGATTTATCGTTTCCAACGATCCATGGGCTCTCCTGTCCTATCCCAAAGCGGGCTGCTTCCTCGGCGGCTCGCTTTTTTCTATTACGGGGTATCTATCAGTAAAGATCCTGTTCGTCCACGCGCGAGTGATTTGCGAGTGATTCAGTGCACGTTGTCAGGTTAGATTACACGTGCTAGACTTATATAGTGTCCAGGTGCCGCCCCATCTACGCCCCGCCGGCGGTCTTCGCTTCTGCTGCAATGAATGGTCGGTTCTATATCCGACCGGAGGCCTTATCATGAAAAAGCGCGTTTTGATTGTGGAAGACGATCGGTTTGTTGCCGCTTTCCTTCAGGCTTGTCTGGAGGCCGGCGGATACGATACCGATATAGCCGAAACCGGGCCCGACGGTCTTGCCTTGTTGCGGGAAAGTCGTTGGGACCTTGTGCTTTTGGATTATGTGCTTCCCGAAATGGACGGTCTGGCCGTTTTGGAAATCATCCGCAAACACTACCCTCTTTTGCCAGTCCTCTTTATGACCGGGCATAACTCGCTGCACAATGCCATGTCCGCGTTGAAAGCAGGCGCTGCCGATTACCTGACCAAACCCCTGGAACCGGATACCGTGATGCTTCGCGTCAGTAATATCTTGTCTGAGGTGGAAGGCGACGGCGGCTGGACCGGTCGTTACAACAAGAGCGAGGGCCGACGTGGATTGACGGAGTCTTAGGCCGTGACGGCTTCCGGGTAAGGCTTTTGACCAAGTTTTTTGCAATTTCTCTACAAATCGCCGGCTACTAAGCTAAAATATTCTCAACAATCAAAATGAACGCCCAATCAACGAGGGGGAATATTGTGAATTTGATGAAGGTGAGCGGCCGGGAAATGTTGGAAAAGATGGCTGACGGTGAATTGTCGCCGCCCAGCATGGCGGACACTATTTATATGCGCATCGAAGATGTCGGCGAGGGTACTATCGTCTTCAACACCAGGGCCGGGAAAGAGCATCTCAACCCTTTGGGCGGCGTTCACGGTGGATTTGCCGCCACTGTTCTGGATTCGGCCACCGGTTGCGCGGTACACAGTTTGTTGGAGCCCGGAGTGGGGTACAGCACCGTTGACCTGCATATCAAGATGCTGCGCCCCATTCCAAAGGAAAAGCCGCTCAAGGCTACCGCTCACGTGATTCATATTTCCCAACAGATCGGCGTGGCCGAGGCCAGTCTGGTGGATGAGGAAGGCAACCTGTTTGCTCACGGCACCGCCACGTGCGCCATTATGCGCTGACCGGCGTCCTGTTC